>NZ_JAOQJY010000006.1:11519-192723 GCF_025567525.1 Gallintestinimicrobium propionicum
ACACAAGCAGATACGATATAAATGAATTGATAAATGCAACCAGATTTCCCATAGATCCGTCTCCATTCGCTAAATTTTTCTGTTATGCCCTATTGTAGCATTGAAAAGCTGTCTGCGTCAACCATGTACCCCGGGATCTGTCAGAACCGCTTTCGTGTCCGCAGCCGTCGTCGCCAAATGATCGCACCGCTCGTTTTCCGGGTGCCCGGCATGTCCTTTTACCCAGGTAAAATGCAGCTCATGGGGCTGTGCCGCCGCCAGAAGCCGCTTCCAGAGATCGACGTTTTTAACCGGGCCGGAAGCGCCCTTCCAGTTCTTTTTCAGCCAGCCGTCAATCCATTTTTTGTTAAACGCATCCGTCACATATTTCGAATCGGAAACAATTTCCACCCGGCACGGCTTTGTCAGCGCTTCCAGACCGGCGATCACCGCCATCAGCTCCATCCGGTTGTTGGTCGTGCGGATATAACCCGCAGAAAATTCCCGTTCATGCAGATTGCCTTGGCTGTCCACAAACTGCAAAACTGCGCCATAGCCCCCCGGTCCGTCCGGGTTTCCTCTTGCCGCGCCATCTGTATATAGTGTTACATTCTGCATTGTTTTTCATTCCTTTTTGTTTTTTTGCATAGCATGAGCAGCACGAACATGCGTTTTTGCGCTGCACGTTCACGCTTTCCAGACACCGGTTTTTAAAAATTCCGCCGCCTGATCATCCGCTTTTTTAATAATTTCTTCGCTGTAACCCATCATTTCCAACAATCGGATCGCATTTCTCGAAGTCGCACGCCCGGGCATCAGCAGATACGGGAAAGAAATATCCCCGTCTGCAATCTGCTCTTCAAAATGATAATTGTCATATTCTGCCTCCAGAAGTCCTGTCAGCTCCACATCGTGCGTTGCCGCAAAGCAGCACACGCCGGGCTTATGCAGGCTCTTTAAAATCTGTGTGGAGGCCGCAATCCGTTCCACTGTGTTCGTACCACGAAGCACCTCGTCCACAAAGCACAGCACCGGTGCACCCGGACTTTGCGCCGCATCTAAAATTCGTTTCAAGGAACGGATTTCTACAATATAATAGCTTTCTCCACTGCCAAGGTCGTCGCGCAGTGCCATCGAGGTCATCACGCGCCAGTAGCTGCTCTGACAATGATCCGCACAGCAGGTGTGAATCGTCTGCGCCAGAATCATGTTCAGGGCGACTGCCTTTAAAAAAGTGGATTTCCCTGATGCGTTGGAGCCGGTCAGGAGAACGCCGTTTGTCGTTTTGATATCGTTTTTGACCGGGTCGGCGAGCAGCGGGTGGTACAACTGCTCCAGCTGCAGGGACACAGCTTCAAAATGCTGCCCGGAGGATTCCGCAGCGCCATGTGCTGCACCGTCCGCCACCGTTTCTGCTGCCGTCAGCTTTGGCACGCACCAGGCGGGCAGAGAATGCCGAAATCCCGCCGCTGCAATCAACGCATCCAGCTCCCCCACAATCGTCACAAGTCGGTCAATATTTTCCGTCTGCTTCCGCACCGCATGCAGCATGATGTTGAATCCGATGATGTCCAGATGCAGCATCATATTGATATAATCCGCCACAATACCCATCGGATCGCCGCTCGACGTACGCATCCCAAGTGACGCACTTCTGTTCAGCTTTCCAAACTGTGGCAACAGCTTTCGAACCTTGCTGAGTCTTCCCTCCAGCTGCTGTGCATGAATTTCGGAAAGCTCCTCCGCCCCGCGGATCAGCCGGAAAATATAGTGAAAGCTGGTCAGATACGGCTCGATCTGCTTCTTTTCTTTCAGATAGGTTGTGATATTAAAACACATCACCGCACTCACACCACACAATCCAAGCGGCGGACTGACAAAAGCTGCTGCGATCGCAAGAAAAAACAGCAGATCAACCAACAAATGCTTGCCGTTTTTACGCTCTCCCAGCACATCCAGAAAGTCCATATAGTCATACAGGGAATATTTCCCGGTTCTTCCGATTTTGAAAAAAATCTCCTGCATCCGGACTCTCATTTCCTCGTCCTGTTCCAGAAATTCCAACAGTTTCTCCCGCTCCTGCAGCTCTTTTCCCTCAAATGACGGACTGCGCAGCATCGCATAGAGATATTCCTGTCCCGCCGAACTGCAGGTGCTGTTCATCCGCAGGAAAATTTCATCCAGGTTCAGGTCGTTCCAGGTGATATCATCGATCTGGAAATCCTTTGGATGCTTTTCAAAATATCGGACAATTCCATTTAACTCTCCGTCTGCATATTCTGTCCTGCCGGCTTTTCCAAAGGATTTTCGCAGCTGTTCCCGGTTCCATTTCTGCGCTCTGTGCTGATCCCAGAGTCCTTTTAAAAACATAACAGCAGCTCCCGCCAAGAGCGCCGCGAATAAAATTGCATATTCCAATGAAGTCTGTTCCTCTTTTCTCCTGTCGTTGAGATTCTATTCCGGTTCGGAGATTAAAATGCTCAGCGCACAATCTATTGTATACAATCCGCCAGATTTCCCGAACCAAAGCCCTCCGGCAGCAGTTTTCGAAGCGTGCGGATTTCGTAATCACTCTCGCTTTCTGCAACAACGATAAAAAACGAATCCGGATCACAAAACTCTGCCATCACCTGTCTGCATACGCCGCAGGGCCAGGCTGCCTGTGTGAGCTTTCCGATCTTTCTTCCGCCGTTTTCATCTATTTCCGCCGGACTTCCTGCGATTGCAATCGCCAAAAACTGTCGTTCTCCCGCCGCGACTGCTGTAAAAAACGCAGTGCGCTCCGCGCAGTTGGTCGGCGTATAGGCTGCATTTTCAATATTGCAGCCGGTGTAGAGCTTTCCCGATTGTGTCCAAAGCGCCGCCCCGACATGATAATGGGAGTACGGCGCATAGGAACGCTTTCTGGCTTCCAGCGCAGCTGCGATCAGACGCCTGCAGAGTACGTCGTCAATCTGTGTTTGTTCCATACTTCCCCTCATTTCTGCGCACGCTTTTTGCGCATGCCGAGTTTGTGTCAAGTGCGCGCAGACACAAATCTCGTGATTGAAAAATGATATTTTTCAATCTTTCCCTCACTCCCGGTAAAAAGCCTGAATGCTCTCCGTCACCAGCTTTTGAAACTTCGGTGCAGCGCTGTCTGCTGCTGCCTGCACTTCTTCATGGCTGAGCGGCTGTTTTGTCATGCCCGCTGCCAGGTTGCTGATACACGAAATTCCGCAGATACGCATTCCCATATGGTTTGCTGCGACCGCTTCCACCGCAGTCGACATACCGACTGCATCTGCGCCGAGCCTGCGCAGCAGTTCCACCTCTGCAGGTGTTTCATAGGAAGGTCCCGTTAACTGCGCATACACGCCCTCCTGCAAAGCGATCTTCTGCTCTGCCGCTGTTTTTTTCAGAATTTCCTGCAACTTCCGGTCGTATACCTGCGTCATGTCCGGAAACCGTACTCCCAATTCGTCAAAATTCTGCCCGATCAGCGGATTGGGTGCAAACAGAGAAATGTGATCCGTCAGCAGCATCAGATCCCCTGCAGAAAACGACGGATTGATCCCGCCAGAGGCATTTGTCAGAAACAAAAGCTCCGCTCCCATCCGCTTCATCAGCCGGATCGGCAGCACCACATCCGAGATCGGATAGCCCTCATAAAAATGAACTCTTCCCTTCATGCACACCACCGGAACTGATCCGATCCATCCAAAAATAAATTTTCCTGCATGTCCGGGCACAGTTGAGACCGGAAAACCGTCGATTTCATGGTAATCCAGCTCTGCCTCCACCCGGATTTTCTCCGCGTAATCGCCAAGCCCCGAACCGAGCACCAGCGCAACCCTCGGTGTAAACGGAATCTTTTCTTGAATGCTTTCGTAACAGCTGATAAGCTTTTCATATACGTTCTGCATGATGTCCTCTTTTCCGGCATTTTTTGCTGCGATCGTAAAACTGCCTGATACCGCTTCCTCGCTATGGACAGCGAAAGCGTCCTGATTTTCTATTGCCATCAGATATGCGTCAGAATCAGCTCGCAGTCTCCCTCCGCCCGGATTTTTTCTCCGGAACAGGGAACAAAGAAGCTGTCGCCCACAGAAAACTGCATTTTTTCATCCTGCTTGTACAGGGTTCCGCTTCCTTTGACACATACAAGACTGCTGAAGGAGTCTGAATAGGCAGGCAGCTCTGCCGTACCGTGAATCTGATAGCTTGCGCATTCAAAATATTTGCATCTGCTCAGGATCCGGCAGGTATAAGTATCCTTCACAACCGTCTCATCCTGGAACTGCGGCAGCTCGTATCGATGATAATCCATGACTTCCAGCGCCTTTTCCACATGCAGCTGGCGGCGGTTACCGTAACGGTCGGTACGGTTATAGTCGTACAGACGATAGGTACAGTTGGAACTTTGCTGAATTTCACAGACGACAACGCCCTTGCCGATGGCATGCACCGTACCTGCCGGAATATAGTAGGCTTTCCCGTTCTCGACCGGAATCCAGTTTAGCAGCGACAAAATCGAGCCGTCCGTAAGCGCCTCCTGCACCTGTTCCCGTGTCATATCCTGCTTGAAGCCGCAGTAAATCCCGGCGCCTTCTTCGTGCTCTAAGACATACCACATTTCGTTTTTACCGTACTCATTTTCACGGGAAAGGGCATAATCATCGTCAGGGTGCACTTGGATAGAAAGGTTTTCTTTCGCGTCAATCAGCTTGACCAGAATCGGAAAATGCTCAATCGACTGGCATTTCCAGCCACAGTTTTCCCGCCCGATTTTCGACAGATAATCTGCAAACAGACGGCCTTTGTACCGTCCGGACGCTACAATGCTCTGTCCTGCTTCATGTGCCGACAGCTCCCAGCTTTCTGCAATACTGTCATAGTCACAATGCTTGCCATAGTGTTCCTTCAGCTTGGTACCGCCCCACAGATAGTCTTTAAATGCAGGCTGCAATTTTACAAACGGTTCTGTCCTGTAACCCAGCTCCGCTTCATTCAGATCCCGGCTCTCCACGGAGATCAGGTCACGTTCCATAACCTCTTCACCGGTAGAAATTTCCATAAAGACAAGGGGTACGTCACCGATATTAGAAATCTGATGGACGGTATTTTCCGGAATTTCCATGCTGTCGTTGCTGCCGTATTCTTTTTCCACTCCAGCCAGCATGATTCGTGCACGCCCGCTGACGATGATCCAGTGCTCCGTCCGTCTCGCATGCTTGTGAGCATAAATCGTACGCCCCTGTGTCAGCACAACCTTCCGCACAACGTACTGACGCGCCGCCGACAGAATCTCATAAGTGCCCCAAGGCTTATAGATCACCTGTCCCATGTCAAAGTAGCTTTGCAGTGCGGGATTTTCCCGCCGCAGATCCTTTAACGATTCGGACGCACCTTTTTTGCCGACATAAACCGCATCATCTGTATTGACGATCGTGATATCTTCCAACTGATTCGCCACAACAATGCTGCGGCTGCCACGGTTGATGATCAGCGTATTGTCGCAGTTATACTGCGCCTGCCTGGAATCCTTTTCAGAAATCAGTCCTTCTTCTCCGAGATCCTCCAGACTTCCAATATCCTGCCAGACAAATCCGGCCTTTACAACCATGCAGCGTGTCGTCTCTTCAAATACTGTTTCTTCAATCGCCTGCGCCGGAATCTGCTCCAGGACCTCTCTTCGGTAAAAGATATGTTTGCCTTTTTCGATCAGCTTATCCTCAAACGCACGCTCACACGCTCCAAGGATCTCCGGGGAATGCAGCCTGACTTCCTGCAAGAAGTCCCCATTTCTAAATAAAAACAGACCGCTGTTAATCAGATATCTGGAATCCTGCAGGTATTTCTGCGCCTGCGCTCCATCCGGCTTCTCCACGAATTTCTCCACATGGTTTCCATTGCAGCAGATATAACCATACCGGGTATCCGCCGTCCGGACCGGCATTCCGAAGGTAACAAGACTGCCTTCTCTCGCCAGCACACCCGCTTCGTTGATCGCATCCTTGTAAGCTTCCCCCTGGATCAGATGATCGGAGGGTACAATAAAAATAAGCTCTGAAAGTGGAAATTCCAGACATGCCAGCAAAATTGCTGCTGTCGTCTTACGCGCTTCTTCCTCCAGAACCAATCTCCAGGTCAGTCCCTGAAATACTTTGAGCTGATTTTCTACAATAAACTGGTACTCCCGGTTTGTCACCACTACAAACTCATCACAGTATGCCATATTTCTGGCAATCGTATCCTGAAAAATCGAATGACTGCCATCCAACGAGATAAACTGCTTCGGATAATTTTTCCGGGAAAGCGGCCAGAGTCTGTCACCTCTTCCGCCTGCCAGTACAATACATTTCATAATTGTCCACCTTTCGTGCTTTCTTCCTTATACTATAATCGAAATAGTGGTTAAAAACAAGGGTATCAAAACGTAGGTTTTTTATACTGCCGCTTTTATGTCCCTATCGGGGCAGGGCAAAAAACAGAGGAAGTACCAGTATGAGGCCCAATCTGCATCGTTTCATATTCTCACCCCCAGGGAGCACCAGAGCAACAATCAGGCCGCCTACACATTTGCTTTTTCCAAGCAGTTGTCTGCAGCTGTCCGAAATGACCTTACAGATGCCCAAATCACCTTCGACCAGCTCCGCAATACTCCCGATGCACTGGAATCCCTGCAGAGCAGGCTTTTTGAGGTTGTCCACACCAATATGCTGCTTGCTCCCTGCAGCGGTGCATTTTACTTTTTAAACACCACCGTCAACGATAGCCTGCCGGATAAAAGCTATAGCGGACTGTATCTGAAGTATGCAAATATTTATGCGGAAAACACGATCCATAATGAAGTTTGCCTTTTTCGCGGTTTTTCCACGATCGCCCGGGAAAAGGACATTAACCTCCATAGTACATGGCAGCTGGAGACACTAGCGGGCTCTTTTCCGGAAATTGACAAATTAATGTCTGACAAAAAGGAAGCTTCATCCGACTCCTACTTTCTTACCCCTGTTTATAAGCTGCCCGACACCTGGGAAAGCGTCCGTTTTTTCTGCGTACCTATCCTGGATGCTTATGGGACCACGATTGGTGTATGCGGCTATGAGATCAGCAGTTTATATTTCTCCCTTTCCCTCAAAACACTGGGCAGCGGACAGGCGCATATTTTTGGTGCTCTGCTGACAGAAGAAGGCGATCATTATACCGGTCAGATTGCCGGAAATCAATCCGGTTATTTTCCTCCCGCTGATCCTACTTTTTTCCTTGAAAACGAGGCAGATCTGACCACCTTCCGTAGCAAAGATACGGAATTTATCGGCAAAATTCAGGAGATAACCATCGGAGCCACGGACCATATGGTTGCCGTCATGCTTCCCGCCGCAGAATATCATGCGCTTGTGCAGACAGTACGGCTCAAAATTGCCGCATTCCTGTTTATCGCTTCTTTTTTCATTTTGATCTCCGTTCTTTGGACCAGCAAAAAATATGTCGCACCCATATTAAAAGGCTTAGAGCAGATTAAAGCAAACACCGATCTGGCACAGGAAGAGTCTCCTGTTCTGGAAATCGAGGATCTCTTTGCCTTCCTCGCAAAACAGGATCAGGACCACGCGGCAGCTTTATCCGCTTTAAATCAGGAGCGGCTGGAGGCTCAAAGCAAACAGCAACAGCTGCAAGGCAAGCTGGAACAGGTCAGCAACGATCTGGGATCCGCACAGAAGGGAATTGCCCGACTTGCTTATTCCAGACAGCAAGAGATCGATCCCGATGATTTTCAATATTTTTTGAAGGGAATTCATCAGCTCACCCCAACAGAGCGAAAGGTCTTTGATCTGTATCTGGATGGTAAAAATGCAAAGGAAATTCTCACGATCCTAAGCATTACAGAAAACACATTGAAATTTCACAATAAGAATATTTACAACAAGCTGGGGGTTTCCTCCCGAAAACAGCTCCTTCGATATGCCACCCTGATGAAACATCAGAAATGAAAAAGCCAGCCCGAAAGGCGAATCCTTCTCGCTCTTTTGGGCTGGCTTTTCACATTTTCCTATATATTCCTATTTTTTCAGTACAAACTCTGCTTTGTTCTCTGTCGTGCTATCGCTTCCGATGAAGACTTCGAAGACGCCATTCTCACTTTCTACACGCTCGTTCTCAGTCAGGAAACGGAGTTCTTTTTCATTGATCGTAAATTCGACTTTCTGCTCTTCTCCGGGCTGGAGGGTTACTTTGCGGAAATCTTTCAGCTCTTTGACCGGTCGTACCACGGATGCAGCCACGTCGTGGATGTAAAGCTGTACGGTTTCAGTTCCTGCCGTATCACCAGTATTTTTCACGGTCACAGAGGCTTTGATTTCATTCTCCATTCCAAGTTCCGTCTTGTCCAGCGTTACGTCCGAAATTTCAAAGCTCGTATAGCCAAGACCATATCCAAACGGGAACAGCGGTGCATTCGGGATATCGAGGTATTTGGAGCGGAAGCGGTCTTTATCCTTGCCCGGTACATGCGGTCTTCCGGTAGAATACTCGTTGTAGTGAACCGGCACCTGGCCTACGGAATACGGGAAGCTCATGGTCAGCTTACCGCTTGGAGCGTATGCACCGAAAACGACGTCTGCGATTGCATTGGCACCTTCGGTACCCGGCATCCATACTTCAAGAACGGCTTTTGCTTTCGATACGACATCGCGCAGGTCGAGCGGACGGCCGTTGAAGAGAACAACGACAACGTTTTCATTGACTTTAGAAACCCGCTCAAGCAGTCTCTGCTGGATTTCCTGGATACGGATATTCGCGTTGCTGGTTGCCTCGCCGGACTGCAGACGGTCCTCACCGATCGCAAGAACGACAACGTCGGCCTCCTTTGCTGCGTTTACAGCCTCAAGAAGCATTGTCTCCTCTTCCTCCGGTGTATGGAACTGCTCCATCGCTTCACCAAAGCCCTCCAGACGGATGTCAGAACCAAGCATCGGGGAACCTGCATGGAAGCTCATGTTTGTCGTATCTGCCTGCGCTTTTACGGCCTCTTCCAGATTTGTCACATCCTTTGCATCTCCGATAAAGGACCAGGAGCCCATCAGGTTTCTGCTGTGGACATACGGTCCGACCCAGGCAATTTTTTTCTCCTTGCAAAGCGGCAGAATTTTTTCTTCGTTTTTCAGCAGTACAAAGGATTTTCTTGCGGCTTCTCTTGCCAGATCGCGGTGCTCTTTGCAGAGAATTACCTCTTTTTCTTTCGTCTCGTCTGCGTCTTTATACGCATTTTCAAACAGTCCCAGTTTGTTTTTCAGTTCCAGAATACGCATGCAGGACTCATCGATCAGATCCTCGGAAATCTTACCCTCTCTTACAAGACGGCACAGGTTTTCGCAGTAAATGCCGGTCATCATATCAATGTCAACGCCTGCCTCGGCTGAGCGGACAGCTGCCTCCTCGCGGTCTGCGCAGTAGCCGTGGTAAATAATCTCCTCGATCGCTGCCCAGTCGGAAATCAGAACGCCGTCAAATCCCATCTCGTCACGCAGGATGCCGCGCATCAATTTCTTGTTTCCGGTTGCCGGAACACCGTTTACCGTGTTGAAGGACGTCATTACCATCGCTGCGCCTGCATCGATGCCGGCTTTATAGGACGGCAGATAAAAGTCACGGAAGGTATGCTCGGAAAGCTCTACAGTATTGTAGTCTCTTCCTGCTGTCGGTGCGCCATAGCCTGCGAAATGCTTCACACAGGAAGCAATTTTGTACGGCTCCTTCAGATCGTCTCCCTGGAATCCGCGCACCATTCCGGCACAGAACAAGCCGTTCAGATACGGATCCTCACCGGTAGACTCCATGACACGTCCCCATCTTGCATCGCGGACCAGGTCGGTCATCGGTGCGAAGGTTACGTGAAGGCCGGAAACAGCTGCCTCTTTTGCAGCAACTGCCGCACACTTTTCGGACAGCTCCGGTTCAAACGTTGCGCCCTGTCCCAGCGGAATCGGGAAAATGGTCTTGAAGCCGTTGATGACATCCAGCATGAACAGCATCGGGATATGATGCGGGTGCTGCTCCACGAAATCCTTCTGGATTTTCTTTAAGGTTTCTGCGCCCATGGTACCCAGAACAGAACCGGAAAGCGCTACATTTTCCGGTGTAAAGCCTTTATCTGCCATCGGTCCCATCGCCGTGATGTCCATATCTTTATTGAAAAAGGCACCCACCACCTGGCTCATCTGGTTTACTTTTTCTTCCAGCGTCATGTCGGCTAGAAGCTCTTTTAATTTCTGCTCAGTCATTTTTTCCTCCTCTGATATATTGCTGCATTTGTGTGGAGTGCTCTCTGGGTTTTCTCAGAGAGTCTATGGAGTGGGAGATGCTGCCAGGGGACACGTTCCATTTCCCGCTTAATTATTTGTATATCCATAGTCATGGCTCCTATTATTGATAGATTCTTTAATATGCCAACCTGAGAATCGTATTTAATACGCTCTTTGCAGTCACCTGAAGTTCCGCTCTCGTAATCGGATATCCAGCTTCCTTATAAAGCTACTTTTCCAACTGAAATTTTACCACATCTGATCCGAAAAAATATCCCCTAGTCTGACCTTTTTCTTTCACTATTCTGACCTGTTTACTGCTGTTTTGTTATCGTTCTCCAAAGCTTCTTCTGTATTCCAGCGGTGCGTATCCCGTATTATCCTTAAACATCTTCGTAAAGTACGAGAAATTACTGTACCCCACATACAACGACACCGTATTAATCGGCAGTGAACTCTGTGTCAAAAGCTTTTTCGCCTCCTCCACCCGCTTTTGAATAATATAATTGCTGATCGAAATACCCTTTTCTTTTTTAAAAATCCGGGACAGATAATCGGTATTCAAAAAGACAAGCTCCCCAAGCTTCTCCCGGTGAATTTCCTCCCGGTAATGTGCATCAATATAGGCGCATACCTGGCTCGTAACTGAATCTGATTTGTTGATGTACTGTCTGTACTGCACTGCTTTCCGAACCAGTACCCCGGTATATTCCATCATCTCTTCTCTTCCGTAAAGAGAATTCCGATGCAGATTTTCCATATCCGCATCGGCAAACAGCGCGTACGCCTTGATCTCCCGTTCCAAAAGCCATGCATACACCACCTGGGTCAGATCGGTACGAAGCGCTACCAGAAATTCTCTGGTAATCATTCCTTCTCGTTCCGTCCGGTCAAGGTATTTCTGCAGCCGATCCAGCAGCTCCTCCGGTTTTTCCTCCGAAAGCAGAGCTTTCCACAAATCCAGCTCCTTATTTTCGTAGCTGGTCTGCGGAGCCCGAAATTCGTTCAGAAACAGCACCTCGTTCCGCACGGAAAGGCTTCCCTCCCACATTTTTTGAAGATTCCGGCTCTGCTTTTGCATCCCCAGTACAGATTCCCACTGTCCGACACCGCACCACAGCTCCGGATAGATTTTTTCATTCATCCACGCAACAAATTGCCGCAGAATTTCACAGTCCCGCCCGCCGTCCTGCGGAAATGCTTTTTCCCTTGACTGTGTAACAATCCAGTAGATGCCCAGTTCCTGGTAAAAAACAGTATCTACCGCAATATCCGTTTCCTCATACAGTTCCGACAGCACATTTTCGATCACAAATTCCATGGTCGCCGTATCCCAAATTTCCCGCTTATTGCTCTTTATTTCCGGCATCAGACAAATCGGCCGGAAATAGTGTCCCGGTCCGTATGGAAGCTGGCGCTGTGCTGCCGTTTCGCAGAATTTTTCCTCGGAGAAACCGTTTTTCAACACATTTTTCCAGATATCCTGCTGCAGAATTTTTCTGTTCTGATTCCACTTGATGCTTTCCTGCCTGAGATCCTGTATTTTCTTTTCTTTCGCAACAGATTCCGCCGCACGCTGTACGGCCTCCTTCAGCTTTTCAAAATCAATGGGCTTTAGCAGATAATCGACACTGTTCAGCTGTATCGCTCTTCTGGCATAGTCAAACTCCGCATAGCTTGTCAGGAATATGACCTGGACCTTCAGCTCCTCTTTCCTGACCCACTCCACAAAGTCGAATCCCGTTCCGCCCGGCATCACGATATCACTGATTACAATATCAATATCCACCATTTCCATGATGTTCTTCGCCTGCTGTACGGAAAACGCAGTGCACACCTCGCTCACCCCGGTCTCTGTAAGATCAAGATTTCTTTTTATACTTTCAATCACGTACTCTTCATCATCCACGAGCAATAGTTTCATGTTCATCTCCCCCTGTCTTGTATGGAATATGGATATCTACAATCGCTCCGCCGAGCGGGCTATTATCGAAATGAATCTCTCCCGTATCACCATAATAATAACGGAATCGTTTCAGACAGTTTTCAATCCCGATATGCTTTCCATGCTCGGAAATATCTTCCCCTGCTTTCAGCCTTTGCAACGTCTCCTCAGGGAAGCCATTTCCGGTGTCCGAAATATAAATGTTGACATACTTTTCTTCGCTGCGGTCCTCCGGGTAAACCGTTACGGAAATCAGCGGAACCGTCTCCAGCGTCAGGGCATGTTTTGCCGCATTCTCTACAAACACCTGAATCAGAAACGGGAAGATTACCGCGTCTTTCACTTCTTCATGGATTTCAAAATAATAGGTGAATTTTTCTGAATAGCGCAGCAGCAGAATTTTGAGGTAATTTTCGCAGTGGTTCATCTCCGCCGTCACCGGCACCATCTCGCATGTATTGCGGAAAATATAGGCGAGATAATCGGACGTAATACGGCTCATCGATTTTGCATGGTCGTACTGACCGAAGTCAATCATGCTGTAAATAAAGTTCAGACAGTTCATGTAAAAATGCGGACGGATCTGGATTTTCAGGTAATCCATCTCGATTTTCTGTTTTTCCAGCTCCTGCTCATACAGCGTGATCTTCAGACGTCGGATCTGGTGAATCATGTTTCGGAATTTATCGTCAATCTGCTCCAGCTCTACCAGATTTCCTTCCGACATCTGATAGAGGAAATCCCCATTGTCATATTTTTGAAGATTTTCCGTAAACATAGCGACCGGCTTCAGGATTCTTGTTTTCAGATGGAACAGCAACACGAAACCGGCAATCACCATCAGAAATGCAACGCCTAAAAGGGCAAACACACTTCCCGTCATCAGATTTAGGACTCCCGTCCAGGAGATTTTAATCCGGATTTCAAACGGTGACTGTGAAAGCTCCTGCCGGAAGGTATAATTGCCGGTATCAAGCTTCGAACTGTCCCTTACAATTCCTTTTTCCGTCACTGTTACGATATTTTTTCCGTTCTGGTCAACGAGACTGACATAGCCGCTCTTCCCAAGAGACAGCTTAGAGAACGGTTCCAAAATCGTCTTCAAATTGACGTAGCAGCCGAGTCCGACCCCCTGACTCTGTGCTACCTTGAGCATATAAACCTCATCGCCCTGTTGCATCACGGCCCATTTTTTCTTGACTGCATATGTCTGCTGGGACAGACTATTGATCCGGCACTTCAGCGCTTCCTGCAGATACGGATCAATGGCATAAAAACCGTCGGAGGAAATGCTTAGCTGGTATAAGCTCTTATCCTTCTTCGTATAGAGAAAAACATTGTAATCCGTTCCAAAATCCCACGCTGCAGATACATATTTCTTTCGCAGCTGTGTGATGACATATTCCTCATACTGATCCTTCTCCATCAGATCCATATATTTCCAGAAATCAGAATCCGGGTTGGAGCTGTCCATTACGGTCGAAAACAGATTTCGGCTGATTCGAAGAAAACGGTTATCCAGCTCATCCGTATACAGCTTTGAAATCTCTTCCAACTGCTCATATACCTGCCGCTGCGTCCGGTTCAAAATAATCATGCTCCCAGCCAGAAAAAACAGCATCATACTCAGCATGCAGATCAAAAGATAACGCCCCTGCTGCGCCAGTGTTGTTTTTTTCCTCTGTTTTGAAATACGCATGAAGTTTCCTCCTTTTTTCTGTTTCGGTACGCTCGGAATCCTTCCATGTTTGATTTTACGAACTGATCTTTTTTACTGACTATTATAATACAGCAGAAAAACAGTACACCTCATGTTTTCATGAGTCTGTACCGTTTTTCTGCTGTATGTCGAAAACACGAACGTGTTTCTCTTTTTTCATTTCCGCATGTGAATCATCCTTTTACCGCACCAAGTGTGATACCTTCTGCGAAGTATTTCTGAAGGAATGGATATATGATAAACAGCGGCAGCATGGCGATAAATGCGATTGCCATACGGATGGAGGTTGTCGGCAGCTTTGCCACCTCCGCGCCGATATTTCCGGTTACTTTTCCGCTTGACAGATACTGAATATTGGTGATCATCTGGTTCAGCAGGTTCTGGATACTGTAAAGCTTCTGACCGTCATTTCCTGATAAATAATATAAACCATTTGTCCAGTCATTCCAATAGCCAAGTGCGGAAAACAGTCCCATTGTTACCAGAATCGGTTTTCCAAGCGGAAGGGTAATGCTGGTAAAAATTTTCATGTGTCCGGCACCATCGATCTTGGCTGCCTCGAACAGCGCGTCTGGGATACTGGTGTTAAAGTAGCTTCGGATCATCAGCACGTTGTTTGCGCTTAACAGGAGACCCGGAATAATCAATGCCCCGAGCGTATTTTTGATATGGAAATAATTTACATACATCAAATAGGTCGGCACCAGTCCGCCGTTGAACAGCATCGTGAAGAATACGAAAAAGGTAATTGCTCTGCGGTATGGCAGTCCTTTAACCGAGAGCGGATACGCCAAAAGAGAAGACATGGCAAGGTTTGCAGCGGTACCGACGATGGTTACAAAAATGGTGATTCCGTATGCTCTCAGGATTTTCTCGCCCTGACGAATGATATAGGAGTACGCATAGAAGCTGAATTTCTCCGGGAAGAACGAATATCCGTTGCGGATCAGTGTGTTTTCATCGGTCAGTGAGGAAATAAATACGAGTACAAACGGCAGTACAATGGATAAGGTAATCAGAATGAGTACTACATTAATCCAGAACTGGAAACGTTTTGCTTTTTTTGAATTTATCATACTTCCATCCTCCTAGAATAATGCCTGGTCTTTGTCTACTTTGCGGACAATCCAGTTGCTCAACATCACGACACAGAAGCCTACCAGAGACTGGTATACACCGGCTGCTGATGACATACTGATATTTCCCTGTTCAATCAGGGCACGGTATACGTAGGTATCGATAACATTTGTGGTCGGGACCAGAACACCGGAATTCATCGGTACCTGATAGAACAGACCGAAATCGGAATAGAAAATTCTTCCGATGCTGAGGAGCAGCAGCGTAATGATAGTCGGAACCAGGCTCGGCAGTGTGATTTTTGTGATCTCCTGCCATTTGCTTGCGCCGTCCAGCCTTGCAGCCTCATAGAAGGAAGGATCAATACCGATCAGGGATGCGATATATATCAGGCATCCGTATCCTACGCCCTTCCAGCAGTTCGCGATAATCAGGATCGCCGGCCAGTATTTCGGTTTCTGGTACCACTGAATCGGATCCATGTGGAACAACGGAAGGATGGAGTTGTTGACAAGACCATTTTCCGCACTCAGAAGCGCATATACGATGTAGCTTAAGATAACCATGGACATCAGAAACGGAAGAAGAATCGCGCTCTGATATAGCTTTTTGAGCTTTGTGTTTTTTACCTCCGTAATCAGAATCGCAATAGCAATTCCGATTACCATGTTTACAAGAATAAATGCAACGTTATACAACAGCGTATTTCTTGTAATAACCCATGCATCCCTGGAAGCAAACAGGAACTTGAAGTTTTTAAGTCCTGCCCACGGGCTTGCCCAGATACCTTTTGCAAAGTTCAGCTTTTTAAACGCAATCACCATACCGGCCATTGGAATATAGTTGTTAATCAGCAGATACAGAAGTGCCGGAAACATCATCAGATAAAGCGGCCAGTATTCCTTCAGCGCGTTTTTCTTTTTTTCTTTTTTAACCTCTGCTTTTTTCATAAAGCGTGTCTCCTTTTATGAGGGCTGTTTTTTCAGGTTCTTTCACAGAGAAAGCTCCACATCTTTTGGGGTAAGAGTGGAGCCTTCGGTTACTGTATCACACCGGATTTTCTTCCGCTCCGGTCGTGTTCTTTTTACAAATTATGGTGCCTATTTCTCTGCAAGAAATGCATCCAGCTGCTCCTGCTTTGCAGCAATGACATCATCGATTCCCGCATCATCCAGCGCCTCAAGGAACTGCGGAAGCAGTTCGTCCGGATCTCCGGAGCCGCTGTAAAGTGCGCCGCTGTACTGGCTGATTACGTTGTTCAGAGCTGCTACCTGATCCACATATTCACTGTTGTCAAAGACAAATCCCAGTGCTTTCGACTTAATACCGGAAGCGTTGAATTCTTCCATTTTTTCCCAGAGCTGCGGGTCAGATCCATCCCATTTGTATGCGATAAACTGGTTCGGAAGCTCCCATCCGCAGTTGTAGCTGTAGCCTACGTTGTCTGCTGTTACGCCGTCCGGGTAGTTGATGATTCCGTTTTCTTCATCTTCTACTACGTAGTCGATTCCCTCTTCGCCCCAGTTCAGAAGGTTCATGACTTCCGGGCTGCCATAGATGTAATCGAGAACCTGAATTGCTTTTTCCGGATTCTCGGAGTTCTGTGCTATAGAATAAATAACTGAGCCGTAAGCGGATGAGTTGATGATCTGCTCATCATAGAACGGTACAATTTCAAACTCATATCCTGTAGAGCTCTGGAACTCAACCGGGGTACCCGGATGATAAGCGTAGAACAGGGAGAACACGTTTCCTGCTTTGAATACGGTTCTCCAGCTTTCTGTGTTTGTTCCGGCATCCTTGCTGATATAGCCTTTCTGATACCAGTCATACAGCATGCTTGCGGTATCTTTGAACCAGTCTGTTGCAAAGTAGTTTTCTACGGTTGTGCTGTTGGTCTGATCCATCAGAACGCCAGTGTTGGTATCGCCGAGTCCATCACCGCGGAACAGACGTCCCAGAGGCGTATCACCGCCGTTGCAGGAGAACAGCATAGTCATATCAGGCTCGCCTGCTTGTACGATCTCAAATACTTTCTCCATATCCTTCGGCTCTTTGATTTCATCGGTATTGATGTTATATTTCTCTACCAGGTCTTTTCTCATGAAAATAGCCGGAATGCTGCCTCGCTCGATCTGACCTGGAACGCCATAGACAAATCCGCCAACCTGATTGGTTTTTGCAATATCCTCGCCATAGATATCTTTCAGGTTTGTGCCGTATTTGTCAATCAGTTCAGACATATCCATGATCTGTCCGGAGTGCATGTACTGTACAGCTGTTGTTGCACTTGTGTACAGAAGATCAATTTTCTCATCGCCGGAAAGCATCAGCTGTAACTGCTGAGATGCGCTTGCCCACGGAAGAACAACGATATCGAGCTTTGCGTTCAGCTCCGGCTCCAGAATCTCGTTGATTTTTTCTTCGATTCTCTCTTCATCCGGCTGTGTAGTTCCCTGCAGTACCATAGTTACGGTGTACGGCTCGCCTTCTTCCTCTGTCTTTGCTGTACTTCCGGAAGCTGCGGAGGAACCGGAATCAGAATCGGATCCTGTGCTTCCGCATGCTGCCATGGAAAATACCATAGTTGCTGCAAGAATGCCTGCTAACACTTTTTTCTTCATACTTTTTCTCCTTTTCACGTATCGTGTTGCGTGACCTTTGATGGTTGAATTATAGCAGGATTTTGACTTGCAACTCTATAACTGATTTGACATCGGAATATCACTCTTCTGACCTTTGTGTCCCATAAAACGAAAAAATGGCCTCTCCTCCACCTGTTTTGTGAAGGAAAAGCCATATTCTGTCGGCATTCACTGTTGGACGATTCTTATGCCTTCATCCTTCTTGACCAGCTCTTTATAGCGAATGGCATACATAGAATACCAATCAAGACAGGAATTGTAATAAGTAGATATGGTGACCAGATAAGCTTCCCAAAAATACGAAAAGTATTCGTTCTGAAAATATCTGTTGAACTTCCTACCAATGGTATTAAATCCAATGCTTTTTGCATTTCATAAGGAAGATATTCTGCAATCATCATTGGTCCATATACAACAGCCAGACTAAGCAGTAAGGTAAGTACATTATTTTTTACAGCCGCTGATATAAACATAACAATTCCGGCAAAACCTATTGCTCCAAGCAGTACAAAAGCATATTCATAAATTTCTGCCTGCAGCATATTCATAGGTGCAACAGCAATCAGCTTGATATTCTGAATCGGCATATCCCATCCGGCAGTTCCCATAAAAAACAACTGCGATATAATACTTGAAACAGCAAGTAATGCAAATAACTCCACTGTAAACGCGAAACCAGTAAGAATTTTGGCAAGAGCGATTTTCCCCCAACCATTTCGAGTCGTCAATACTAGTGTGCTTGTATTATCATGCCATTCGCCCGCAAATAAAGAGGATAAAACAATTCCGAGAAACAAAGCCATCACAACTCCCAGATCCGCAACCATACTACCAAGAAGCGTTGACCATCCTTCTACCCATTCATAATGAAATGGTTTTTCTACCTTTCGCTCCATCTGATGCAAAAACTCTTTTTCAGCTCCTACCTGACCACTGATCTCCAAAAACTCATCAAGCACCTGCTGTCTTCTTTCATAGAAGCCTGTTAACTTATCCGGATCAACATAGCTTATCATCGTTTTATAATTACTGGTATCTCGAAGCTCCGGATACAATGTTCCGAGCCAACTATTCACTATCTGCCAGTCTGTCTTTTCCAGTTCTTCCTCCATACCGTCAGCTTCCATTTGCTGATAATCACTTACTATTTGCTGCAAGGTTTCATCCGTCAATTCTCCACCAAATGAAAGTGCATATTCCTGACTATCCTTTATTACTGTATATCCATCAAAATTATTGCCAAAAGCACTTGTATAGTCATCTGAACTGCCAAAACCAAACCATTGAAACGAAAGTATGCTTCCAAAAATTACACAATAAACAAAACACAACAACACACATATTTTAACAATTTTCTTTCGCCATAACTTTTTATGCTCTAACCAAAATAGTTCCATTCTATTTTCCTCCTTCCTCTGTGGGAAAATAAAATAAATAAAGATCTTCCAATGTAGCTTCACAAGGCACCGCTCGCTCACTAGGCATATTGTCTGAAATAATACGCAATATAATTTCTTTTCCTTCGTGCCGTAAATTAGCAACCGTTGTTTTTGTCTGCCATTGTCTAGCTTCTTGTGGAGAAACAGAAAGCTCCCAAACCTTACCATTTGCCTTGTGAATCAACTCAGGAACCGTACCCTGCAATACAAGTTTTCCCTTTTTCATCAATAGCACTTCATCTGCTATTGCTTCTATATCCGATACAATATGTGTGGAAAGAATTACAATTTTATCGCCTGCATACTCTGAGAGCAGATTACGAAAACGGACACGCTCTTTCGGATCAAGTCCTGCAGTCGGCTCATCCAAAATCAAAATTTTCGGATTATTAAGTAACGCCTGTGCAATTCCTACTCTTTGTTTCATACCACCGGAAAAAGTTTTTACTTTTTTGTTTGCCACATGGCTTAAATCAACTACTTCCAACAATTCAGTCACACGTTTTTTTGCAACATTCTTCGGTATTCCTTTCAGTGCTGCAATGTACATTAAGAACTCCACCGCAGTATAATTTGGATAATATCCAAAATCCTGTGGTAAATAACCCAACACATTCCGGTAATCTGCCCCCATCGAAGTTACTTCTTTTCCATCCAGCAGTACCTCCCCTGAGGTTGACTCCAAAACAGCACATAGCATACGCATCAATGTTGTTTTACCAGCACCGTTAGCCCCCAAAAGACCATATACTCCCGGCTTTAAGGTTGCACTAACACAATCTACCGCTATTTTCCTGCCATACTGTTTTGTTAAACGATCAAGCGACAATTCCATACATTTTTCCTTCCTTTCTCATCTTTGCAATATAATGAATTTCATTTATAAAGAACATAGCAAAAATCAAAAATGTAACAATCCACACCCCCACTGCTGATGTTTCATATAACCATGGCAATATTCTTGCTGACATCCCCCAACAAATGCAGGAACCCAGCATTACAATCGCACATATCTGTAAACTCTGTTTCTTTTGCAAACGGATCAAACGCAGCAACGCAACCATACACACTAAGTATGGAACCAGGCAGTATAGGACCATCTGTCCAATCTCTTTATAGGAATTTTGCAAATAAACTTCCATACACAAAAGAATTGTTATACACACCAAATTAGCTGCCCCAGCCAAAACCAGCTTTGCTAACGTGATTTGGGCACCAGAAGCTCTTGTTACCGCTTCCATCTCGCTCATTCCATAATACTGGCTTTTAAAAATTGCTGGCATGATAGCTAATACAAACAGCGGCATAAAAATTGGTATATTCTTTGGCACGTCTGCTATGCTGGCAATTGTTAAACAAACTATAAATAACGTTACTGCCTGCAAACCAAATATTGGAATACCTTCAAAGCGAAATACGTCTGAAAGATAGGGAAAGAAACCTGTCCTCGGTTCTGCCCTAGTCACTTCCTGTTCTCGTACAATTTTAGTGCAAAGCTTAATCGTTTCCTCTAATCTTTTAGGCTGTACTTCCTCTCCTAAAGATTGCTGTAAATAGCCCTTCAAATTTTTATCTTTCATTTTCCTGCTCCTTTCTCATAATTTTTAAAGCATTACGAACCCTGCTTTGTGCTGTTCGCATATTGCATCCCATCACTTTTGCAATCTCTCCAAAACTAAGTTGTTCTCCAAAGCGTAGAATGACTGCTTCCCTTTGTTCTGATGATAAAAATTTCAAAAAATAGCTTATCTCTGCCCTATCCTCTAGCCGAACTATGTCGTTATACTCATGCACTGTATTTTCTTCATCTTCTAATGGAGAAAACTCAACCTTCCTACTTTCATCAATACATAAATGATTTGCAATTGTGTATAGATAAGCCTTAAATTTCTTTTTCCCTTTATATCCGGATAAATTCTTAAACAACTTCAAAAATGTTTCCTGAGTCAGGTCTTCTGCTTTTTCCAGATTAGAGCAATGCCACCTACAGTAACGTAAAATAGATGTATAATAGCGTTTTATCAATTCTTCTGCTGCATTTTCATTTCCAAGTAAAATCTGTTCCACTAATTTGTCATCACTCAACACGCATCCGACTCCTTTCCATTGAATATCTGTATATATATAATAACGGGTTATGCACTTAAAACGATTAAAAGATTCCTCATTTTTTCTTAAAACGAATTAAGGGGCTGTCGCACTAGCAAATATTTTTTGCTGGGCGGCAGCCCTGCTTTATGCCCAAATGGGGGCGAAATCGGTCGTGATTTCGCCCCCATCCCTTATAAACACAGTTCATTCCCAGACATCCCTTTCGGCATGCCTGATTTCAAACTGTTTTGTTTTCAACCATTAAAATCTATGCTGTCTTTAATGAAAAAAGATGACTCCCCGTTCTTCCGGTCTGAATCTTGCAATGAAGCTTATTGATATTTCGTCCCATCGCCAAAAGGATGCTCTCTACCAGTGCATTTGCTTTTCCTCGGTACAGATATCTTCGAAAATTCATGTCTTCCTTTACATCAGCAAATGAACCTTCGGCCTGAATACTGCGATTCATACGGAGCATCGTTCCATACTCACTTGTGATCCGTTCCAGGGATTTCTGCAACTGTGTTTTTCTACGTCCAATTCCATGCACGAACACAATTCCCTCCTGTACTTTGGCGCGGCACAACTGCTTTTTTAACCGTTTTAATGTGTGGATGGATATCTGGTCATGGTATACGGTCCTGATTCCATAGAGTTCTTCGCATTCAGCCACAAAAGAAGTTAGTTTTGTGTATAACCGGGCCTGATTTTTCGTAATATCCCGTTTACATGCTTTTCGGATATCTCGACTTGAGTAGATTCGATTCATTGCTGCATAGATAACGAGTTTCAGCATCTGACGCGGCGTTGCCTGATTTTTTCTGATCCTGCCATAAGTTTTATATAGTTCAGAAAGGTCCATTTCCTCCACAAAGGTACTTACCAGACGAACTGGATCATCAGATGGAATAGAAATTTCTAAATCCAGCGGAAGTTTGATTTGATAATCCAGCGAAAATGAGGTATAATTTCTCTGTATTATTTTGTTTAGTCGCATAAACTGATTATACCACGAACGCCGGGCTTTTCGAAGCTCGGCGTTTTGTGTTGGATATATAAAATGAGCTGCCGCACGTTAGTGCGACAGCCCCTTTTTCGTACTTATTAAACAATACCCTGGGCGTTCATAGCATCTACGACTTTCTCGAAGCCTGCAATGTTTGCGCCTGCAACATAATTTCCTGCTTTGCCATATTTCTTGGCTGCATCATCCATGTTGTGGAAGATGTTGATCATGATCTGCTGCAGCTTTGCATCTACTTCCTCGAATGTCCAGCTCAAACGTTCGCTGTTCTGGCTCATCTCCAGTGCACTGGTAGCTACGCCGCCTGCGTTTGCTGCCTTGCCGGGAACGAATAAAACGCCATTTTCCTGCAGATACTGGGTAGCTTCCAGAGTGGTAGGCATGTTAGCACCCTCGCAGACAGCGATCACACCATTTGCAACCAGTGCCTTCGCATCCTCTAACTGCAGCTCATTCTGAGTCGCACAGGGAAGTGCGATATCAGCTTTCACACTCCATACGCCCTTGCCCTCATGATATTCCGCGTTCGGACGATACTTGGTGTACTCAGAAAGTCTTGCACGTTTCACTTCCTTGATCTCTTTTAATGCTTCCAGATCAACACCTTCCGGATCATAGATCCAGCCGGTGGAATCTGTGGCAGTAACAGGCTTTGCACCCAGCTGATATGCTTTTTCAATTGCATAGATCGCAACGTTTCCGGCACCGGAAACAATTGCAGTCTTTCCTGCGAGTTCAATGCCATTTTCCTTCAGCATTTCACGGGTCATGTACAGCAGACCATAGCCGGTTGCTTCTTTTCTAGCAAGAGAGCCGCCGTAGGTAAGGCCTTTTCCGGTCAGCACACCTTCATACAGACCGCGGATTCTCTTGTACTGTCCATATAAATATCCGATCTCACGACCGCCTACACCGATATCACCGGCAGGAACGTCTGTGTCTGCACCGATATGACGATACAGCTCTGTCATAAAGCTCTGGCAAAATGCCATGATCTCACGATCAGATTTGCCCTTCGGATCAAAATCGCTGCCGCCCTTACCGCCGCCGATCGGAAGACCTGTCAGCGAATTTTTAAATACCTGTTCAAAGCCCAGGAATTTGATAATACCAAGATTTACGGAAGGATGGAAACGCAGTCCGCCCTTGTAGGGTCCGATTGCACTGTTAAACTGTACGCGGAAACCAGTGTTTACCTGAACCTGTCCCTTATCGTCTACCCAGGGAACGCGGAACATAATCTGTCTTTCCGGATTCGTCAGTCTCTCCAGGAGCGCGTTTTTACGAAATTCTTCTTCGTTTGCCTCTACAACGACGCGCAGAGACTCCAGTACTTCTTTTACTGCCTGATGGAATTCGGGCTGAACAGGGTTTTTCTCAACAACCTGCGCAATCACCTCATCAACATATGACATAAATCTTTCCTCCTTGTCCAGTTGTTCAGTTTCGAAGCTATTATATACTTATTGTTTTTTCAATGCAAGCACTTTATCACATTAAACTAAAAAATTTCCGAATTTTTTTGAACTGCTTTTGCGTTAAAGATACTTTTTCAGCTCTCGGATATTGTTTTCCTCAAAATCCAGCAGCTCCCCGGCAAGCTCCAGCGCTTGTCCATCCGCTTTTTCATTCCGGTTCATCGCTTTCCAGAGACTGGTCATCCCCATGCTGCTGCCGCGGATCAGCATTTCCGCCATATGGCTCGTAGTGGCATTAAACAGCGTGTTCCCCTGAATGGACGCAGTCAGCATCAGCTGCTTTACCTTGTTGACTGGGTCCGGCGTCTGGTTTTTCGAAAGCAGCACCGCCCTCGCGCGGTCGTGAAGTTCCCCATATTTAAAGGATTCCCGCGCCAGCATCAGCGCCATCGAATCGTCGTACACCTTCGGGTTAATGACCTCCAGAGCATGCATCCCCATTTCCGCATTCTTCTGAACCTCCCGAAGCAGTTCAATATCGTCATTTTTCATATCCGGCATTCCTCCCTTTTTCTGTCCCGAAAACAGGATAGCATCATTTCCTGTAACGTAAAAACCGGAAGTGTATCTCACTGTCAGAAACACTTCCGGTCTTAGCGTTCCCAAAAATCGGGAAAGAATACCGTTTTTCTTATTTTAAAACTTTTAAAACTTCAGTCTTTACATAGCCGGTTTCGCCGTTATATTTGACTCTAGTCCAGCCGTCCGCCTGCTGCATCACAATTTCCAACGTTTCGCCTGGAAATGCGGTTCCAATCTTGTCCGCAGTTTCGCTGCAGGCCTTCCGGATGTTGATTGTCTGTGCGATCTTGATCTTGCCGGATGCAGGCAAATCCGAGGACGTCGATGTTGTAGCTGCAGAAGACTCTGCCGTCTGTGCAGCTTCGGAAGCGGAAGACTCTGCCTGAGCCTCCTGTGTTTCTTCCACGTCCTTTAAATACTCCGATTTGATATAGCCTTCTTTGCCGTTATATTCGATCTTAGACCAGCCATTTTCCTTCTTCTCCAGCAGTTTCAGCACTTCGCCGACCGCCACCTTGCCGAGACGCTCTGCCTGCTCACTGTCGGAGGAACGCACATTGACAACGTCTGTCGCTTCTACCTTTGTTACAGTAGTCTGAGCTTCTGCTGCCGTCTCTGCAGGTTGCGTCTCCTCTTCAGAAGCCGTCTCAGCCTCTGCCAAAGCTTCACCGACCTCTACCTGCAGATCTTCTTTTAGCTGCGCCAGATAATTGTTGAGTGTATCATCCTGCATAACCGCTTCATTAAAGACAACCTGTACCCGATTCATCAGGTCAATGACGTCGTCCTGCGCGGAAATATCTTCCAGATACTGATTGACCGAATCCTCCACATCGCCTTCATAAATATACAGGCTTCCGTCCTCTCTGGGATAAACTAAATACGGGCTGATGCCGGGCACTGCAGTTTCCAAGTCGTTAAACTTGATTTCATAATAAGCATAGACCAAATAAGAACCGTCTACCGGGCCTGTCTTTGTATAGCAGACCACGTTCTGGTACGCTTCAATATGCTCGCTCATCTTCTGCAGATAGATCTGCGTCTCCTGATCGTAGGTATTGACGATGGAATTGATCGTATCCATGTCGCCGGCAGCAGCCGCATTATAATATTCGGTAATCAGCTGCGTTACTTCCGGCACGGTATTTTCTTCCAGCGGCATCTGCAGCGTTGTCTCCGTTTCCGCTGTCTCTGTCATCGTTTCCGTCTGCGTCTGTGTTCCGGTGTTCGAAGCTGTCATCTTTGCACCGTTTCCGAGCGTGATACCGACCGCAACACATACCGCAATTACTGCAACACCTGCGCCTGCACCAATACAGGTCTTTTTCTTGTTATTCCGAAAAAAATCCAGAATTTCTTTCATCTTTTCGTTCTTCATACTTTCCGCTCATTTCTGCGCACGCTTTTTGCGCATATCGAGTTTGTGTCAAGTGCGCGCAGACACAAATCTCGCGATTGAAAAATGTTATTTTTCAATCTTCTATCACAACCTTTTTGTCTGTTCTGTTTGATTTACGGGTTTCTGTTCTATTGTCAAAATAAAAAAAGTGATGCGAATAAAATGCAACCGACAGGAATCGAACCTGCATTAAAGGCGTCGGAGGCCTCCGTTCTATCCGTTAGACTACGGTTGCAAGACTGCAATATACGAATATATTACAAATGTATTACGCATCACTATTTTGTATCTTATCACAGGCATGCCGGATTGTCCAGCACTTTTTTGAATTTCACAGGGTTTTCACGAATGGCTTGTGGGAACTGTAACAATTCCGACTATACAGGTTTCGCATGAGGCATCCGTTTCCCATGCGGTAAAAACGCCAGGCGCACAGTCACAGCTGCACCCCCGGCGATTCTTTCGTTCCCGATAACAAAATGTCCGCAGAATGCGCTTTTGCGAATGGTGCGAGTGAACTGTAACTATTTCAGTCCATGCTCCAGGCGCTCCTTATAGCCATCTGCATGCTTGACATCCAGCTTGTTGTAACACATCTCATATTCTGCGTCGGAATAACATTTGTCGAACGACTCTTCCACATTCGTACGGTAAACCAGACCAATCGCAAGGGAAGGTGCGAGATACGGATCTTCATAGTTCGTACACGTCTGCTGGATTCTGTCACAGAACGCTTCCGCTTCTCCGTCCTCCGGCGTCGGAATTACGATTTCGAATACATCTCCGTCCACACGGCCGATCAGGTACTCTTCCTTCGCTTCCTTGCGGATCAGACCTGCAACGGTCTTGATCAGGCGGTCACTCTCCTCGTTGCCGAAATGGTCATAGACAAATTTCCAGTCATTAATATTGGCGCAGATCACTGCAGCCGGAGCGGTCTCCTGCATTTCCAGAAGGCGTCCTTTCATATAGGTCTTATTCAGCAAACCAGTCAGGGCGTCTTCGTGTTCGCCGCGCTTGATGCGGTAAGCCTCCTGCTCCATCGCCTCTTCCAGCTCGTCTGCATAGATCGCTGTCTCACGGTAACGATAATGGTCACACGCCAGTGCTTCATACTGCAGCATCATATGTTCAACAATGCGCTCTGCAAGCTCCTGATCGGAAGCCTGATCCATTTTTACATAGAGATGACCAATCGTCCGATTGAATACGCGAAGCTTTCTGCCCGGATCGTTTACAACATCCGGCTCAAAGCCTGCAAAATTGCCGACCTCCACTGCGGTTTCCCCGTGGCGCTGCGTCAGCAAAAGCTCGATCCCGAGCACTTTGGAAATATCCTCAAAACATGCCTTTACCAAAGAAAGATCCAGCAGATTCTCCAGGCTGTATTCTTTGATGTGTTCTTTTAACCGTTCCTCCATTGTCATTGAACCGTATGCCATAAATGCTCTCCTTCCTGAATCTGATCCATCCTGTTCTTTCCTTTTTGACCGGTTGTTCTTTCTGATCATGATACGCTCTTTAAATTATAGTATCCAGAAAACCTTTTGTCCAGTAAAAAGCTTGCCCGGCGGTCATTTTTCACTTGAAATATTCATGATTTTCTGTAAAATAGGAAAGGATTGATATCATATTGTAGTTTTTTATGTGTTTTCAGGAAAAGAAAGGTAATTCAACATGATCAGTGCAAACAACGTGACGCTGCGCCTCGGCAAAAAGGCGCTGTTTGAAGACGTAAACATCAAATTTACAGAGGGCAACTGCTACGGCCTCATCGGTGCCAACGGCGCCGGCAAATCCACCTTTTTAAAGATTCTTTCCGGACAGCTTGAGACCACCAATGGCGATATTGTCATCACTCCCGGACAGCGTCTTTCCGTGCTGGAGCAGGATCATTTTAAATATGACGAATACACCGTTATGGACACCGTCATCATGGGTAACTCACGCCTGTATGAAATTATGAAGGAAAAGGACGCCATCTACGCAAAGGAAGATTTTACCGATGAAGATGGCATCCGCGCTTCCGAGCTGGAAGCAGAATTTGCAGAAATGGACGGCTGGAACGCAGAATCTGACGCCGCTACTTTATTAAACGGTCTTGGCATCGACACTGACCTCCACTACAACATGATGCGCGACTTAAACGGCAGCGAAAAGGTCAAAGTCCTGCTGGCGCGCGCACTGTTCGGCAACCCGGACATCCTGCTGCTCGACGAGCCTACCAACCATCTGGATCTGGATGCAATCGCATGGCTGGAAGAATTTTTGATCAATTTCGAAAATACCGTCATCGTCGTATCCCATGACCGTTATTTCTTAAATAAAGTCTGCACCCATATCGCAGACATCGACTACGGCAAGATCACCCTCTATGCCGGCAACTACGATTTCTGGTATGAATCCAGCCAGCTGCTCATCAAGCAAATGAAGGAAGCAAACCGTAAGAAAGAAGAAAAGATCAAGGAGCTGCAGGAATTTATCTCCCGTTTCTCCGCAAATGCTTCCAAATCCAAGCAGGCGACTTCCAGAAAGCGCGCCCTCGAAAAGATTCAGCTGGACGACATCAAGCCCTCCAGCCGGAAATACCCTTATATTGACTTCCGCCCCGACCGCGAGATCGGCAATGAAGTCCTCACCGTAGACGGCATCTCCAAGACCATAAATGGCGTAAAAGTATTAAACAATATCTCCTTTATCGTTGGTCACAACGACAAGATCGCATTTGTCGGCAGTAACGAGCTGGCAAAGACCACGCTGTTCCAAATCCTTGCAGGCGAGCTTGAACCCGACGAAGGAACCTACAAATGGGGCATTACAACCTCCCAGGCGTACTTCCCGAAGGATCCTGCCGCAGAATTCGACAACGACGATACGATCGCAGACTGGCTCACCGGATACTCTCCTGTCAAGGACGCAACCTATGTCCGCGGCTTCCTCGGACGTATGCTGTTTGCAGGAGAAGATGGCGTGAAAAAGGTAAAAGTCCTTTCCGGTGGTGAAAAGGTGCGCTGCCTGCTTTCCAAAATGATGATTTCCGGTGCAAACTGCCTGATTTTAGACGAGCCGACCAACCATCTGGACATGGAATCCATCACCGCACTGAACAACGGTCTGATCAAGTTCCCGGGCGTTGCGCTGTTTGCCTGCCACGACCATCAGTTCGTACAGACGACCGCAAACCGCATTATGGAAATCCTGCCCGACGGCTCCTTAATCGACAAGATCACCACTTATGACGAATACCTGGAAAGCGATGAAATGGCGAGAAAACGTACCGTTTACACCGCTGACAGAGAGGGTGACGAAGATTGAACGCCGTAGACCTTCATGTGCATTCCAACAAATCCGATGGAAGCTTTACGCCCTCCGAGCTTGTCGATATGGCGATTGCAAAGGGGCTGACCGCTTTTGCCCTGACCGACCACGATACGACTGCCGGTGTTAAGGAGGCCGTTGCATACGGACAGGAAAAAGGCATCGAAGTCATCCCCGGAATCGAATTTTCCACAGAATACTATGGAAAGGACATCCACATCGTCGGTCTTTTTATCGATGAGGATGCTCCCGCTTTTCAGGAGCAGATCGGAAGCTTTGTTCGTGCGCGCGAAGAGCGAAATGAAAAAATGTGCGCCCGCCTCGCTACAGACGGCATCGATATCAGCTATGAAAAGCTGCTGGAAGCCTTTCCGGACTGCGTCATCACAAGAGGTCATTACTCCAGATATCTGCTCGACCACGGCTATGTCAAAAACCTGCCGGAAGCGTTCGACCGCTATCTCGGGGACAATACCAAATATTTTGTTCCCCGGGAAAAAATCACGCCCGCCCAGGCGGTTTCCCTAATTCTCGCCGTCAAGGGCATCCCGGTTCTCGCCCATCCGCCGCTCTACCATATGGGAAAAGATAACCTTTCCTCCCTCGTCCGCCACTTAAAAGAAGCCGGACTGATCGCGCTGGAAGCGGTTTATTCGACCTATTCCGCCGGGGAGGAGCGTCAGATGCGCCAGCTGGCTGCCCGCTATGGGCTGTTGATTTCCGGCGGCTCCGATTTTCACGGAAAAAGCAAACCCGGACTGGAGCTTGGAACCGGCTATGGCAAGCTTTTTATCCCGGAAGATATTCTGATTGCCCTCAAGAAAAAAAGGAAGGAACTGTTCGATGTCTGAAAAAATACTGTTTACCGACTTAGACGGCACGCTGCTCAATTCCGCGAAAAAAGTTTCGCCCGGTATGCAGCTGCTGCTTTCCAAAATGGTGCTCGCAGGCAACCGTCTGGTACTCACCTCCGGCCGTGCCCTGCCAAGTGTTTTAAAGGTTGCGAAAAATGCCGGTCTGCTCTTTCCCGATACGGTTATCATCGCTGCGAACGGAAACGAGGTCTATGACTGCGACACCAAAACCTTTCTGATGCGTAAAAGTGTCCCAATCGAAATCGCCGAGGATATCATTTCGATGGCGCAGGAAGAAAGCCTGTACCTACATTCCTACAGCGATACCTGCGTTGTTGCCCCAAAAGACGGCGTCGAAGTAAAACACTACTGCTCCCGCACCGGAATGGAATATCAGGTCAGCGACGATCTTTTAAAGACGATCGGACACGCACCCTGCAAGCTTCTGGCAATCGATATGGAAAACCACGGACGTCTGGAAGCGTTTCGCAGCAGAATTCAGGAAAAATACGGCGACAAGATCTCCGCAATTTTTTCCAATCCGATTTATCTTGAAATTTTCGATAAGACCGCCGGGAAGGGAAACGCTGTCCGTTTCGTCTGCGAGCATTTTCAGATTCCGCTTTCCAACAGTGTCGCTGCCGGAGACGCCGAAAACGATATTTCCATGCTGCAGGCTGCCGGAACTGCCGTTGCGATGGCAAACGCTACGCCCGAGGTCAAAGCCTGCGCCGATTTTATCACGCAGCAGGATAACGACCACGATGGACTCTCGGAAGCGATTTTACAGCTGTTTGAGATGTAAAAAGTATCATGAATAAAAAGCTCAGGGAACGCCACCTTTGTGACAAATTCCCTGAGCTTTTTAATTCGCTTTTATCCTTCTACGATCAGGTAGCGCCCATCTCCGACGTCGAAAACCTCTGCTTCGTCCAACACCTGATCCGGGTTCTCCACGTCGATTCCCGCTTCTTCAAAATACTCCATCACCGCAGCTTTGGAATCCACAACAACCGCCATGCAGTCCTCCAGGAAGGCTTCCGCTTCTTCCATTCCCTCTGCTACCGGCTCCGGAAACAGCCTGTCCTGCTGCTTCAAAAAACACTTCAGTACCGCCTCATCATACTCGTAACCCATAGAATCCTCCTCATTTTTCTTTTTTGTTTTCATTCATTTCCACACTCATCTTCCAGTCCGTCCAGGAACACGGCAAGCGGGACGTCCAGCGCCCTGCAGATCCGCATGATCGTATAAATTCCCGGATTTTTTGTCGACCCGTCCGCGATGTGCGCGATCGTTGTCAGCGGCACACCGGATGCGGCTGAAAGCACATACAGCGACCAGCCTTTTCTCAGACAATACTCTGTCATCCGCCTGCCGAGCCGATTGGGCAGCTGCGCACACCACGATGGCGTGCGCCGTTTTTGTTTTGAGTTGTTTTCCGCCATGAAGCTCTCCTTTTCCAGCTGCCGTTTTATTTGTTCAGACAATAGCATGTTCGCAGAGCGTGCATTCTATTGCTTCAACGTCCCAGAATCGGAGTTTGCACCGGCAGCCTATACTTCTATATCCTGCCAAAGCGGTAAAACGTTACAGAAAAAATAAAATTTTTAAATTCCGAATGTTAGCGGATTGCAGAGTAATCCGCTGATATCTTTCACAGCAATTCCAGCAGCTCGTCCGGGGCTGTAATCACCGCGTCCGCATGATGTTCCCGCAGCTCTTCCTCATCCCGAAATCCCCACAGCACGCCAACGGCGAAGTTGCCTGCGGCTCTGCCTGTTTCGATATCCACCCAGCTGTCGCCGACGTAAATCGTTTCCTCCGACGAAACGTCGAGCCGTTCCATAATCGCGTATACGCCGTCCGGCGCGGGCTTTTTGGGGACATTCATTTTCTGTCCCTGCACAGCATCAAAAAAGCCTTTGCCGAACAGTGTTTCTACCACATCAACCGTGTTGGCATGCGGCTTATTGCTGAACACGGCGATCTTAATCTTCTTCTCCTTCAATGTATCTAAAAGCTCTGGAATGCCGGGATAGGGCTTGACCTCATACAGGCAGTCCTTTGCGAAATATTCCATGTATCGGTCATAAACCTCGTCCAAAAGGCACGGAACCGCCGCAAAGCCATCATCGTCCCGGACGGGGGAGGGCTGCTCTTTTGCCCCCACATAACGCAACGCCCGCGTAATCTGCATACGCGCGCCGTTTCCTACGAATTTTTTATAACATTCCTGTGGGATCGCCTGTAGACCAAAATCCTCCAGCGCCCGGTTCGTGCAATAGGCGAGGGAAGTCAGCGTATTCGCAAGCGTCCCGTCCAGATCAAAAATCACTGCTTTTTTCATATGCATTTTCTCGGGTAACCTCTACTTCTTTGTTTCAAACTTGCTTCTACATCCATCCGTGGCTTTTCAACTCCTGGTACAGACGCCCAACCGGCAGTCCTACCACATTGTTATAGTCACCACGAATGCCTTTGACAAACCGCGCGCCCAGTCCCTGAATGCCATAAGCGCCCGCCTTGTCCATCGGCTCTTTACTGTCAATGTATTCGGAAATTTCCACTTCCGTCATCGGATAAAATTCCACCTGCGTGCACTCGAAAAATGTGACCGTCTCGCTTTGACTGTAAAGCGTTACGCCGGTATAGACTTCATGGCTGCGCCCCTGCAGAGCTGTCAGCATTTCTGCTGCCGCTTCCCTGCTATGCGGCTTTCCGAGGATCTTTCCCTCACAGCATACCACCGTGTCCGCGCCGATCACCAGCAGCTCTGGCTGCCGTTTTCCGTTAAGATTCGGCTCCTGTGTTTCCTCAGAGATTTGCTCCTGATCTGCGTCAGGATTCTGCCCCTGCCCGCCAGAAAGCTGCTCCCAGATATCCACCGCTTTCTGACGGGACAGCTCCTGCACCAGCGCACCTGCCTCCGTCGTTTTTGCATTTTCTTCTTTTGTGCTCGGCATAACGGTAAATTCCAGTCCGATCTGCGAAAGCAGCTCCCGGCGCCGCGGGGATGCGGATGCCAGTACCAGCCGAACGTTTTGCTCTTTTTGCATGTCCTTACTCCATTTCCACATGGGTTTCCGGAATGAATACCCGTGTGTCCCGATATTCTTTTTTGACGCTCATCTCCTGTGCCTCTTTGCAGAACACCTCCTGTGCGCAGTAGGGTTCCTTGCCGCGGCCGTCTACCTTTTCATAGCTGCCGTCCGGCTTTAAGATATGTGCTTTCTTGTTGTCGCGCAGCTGTCCCTCCAGAATGTGCCAGAGCTTTTCTTTCAAAGCAGGTGCTTCGACCGGGAACAAAATCTCCACTCGGCGCTCCAGATTTCTCGGCATCCAGTCTGCGCTGCTACAGTAAAATTCCGGATTGCCATTATTTTCAAAGTAAAATACGCGCGCATGCTCCAGGAAGTTTCCGACGATCGAACGCACGGAAATATTTTCGCTCACTCCCGGAATTCCGACTTTTAAGCAGCAGATACCGCGCACGATCAGCTCAATCCTTACACCCGCGCGGCTCGCCTCATACAGCGCCACGATAATATCCCGATCGCACAGGGAGTTCATCTTTGCAATGATATGTCCCTCACGCCCAGCTTCCGCGTTTTTCTTTTCCCGCTCGATCAGATACAGGAAACGATCTTTTAACCACAACGGTGCAAGGCTCAAACGGTTCCAGGAACGCGGCTCTGAATAACCGGACAACATATTGAATACCGCCGTCGCATCCTCACCGATCGCTTCGCTTGCCGTCATCATGCCGATATCGGTGTAGAGCTTTGCAGTCGCATCGTTATAGTTTCCGGTTCCCAGATGTACATAACGGCGGATGCCATCCTCCTCTTTTCTGACAACCAGTGTAATCTTGCTGTGGGTCTTCAAGCCGACCAAACCATAGATAACATGACAGCCCGCTTTTTCCAGCTTTCTCGCCCAGACGATGTTGTTTTCCTCATCGAAACGCGCCTTTAATTCTACCAGAACGGAAACCTGCTTACCGTTCTCCGCAGCCTGCGCGAGCGCCGCGATGATCGGCGAATTTCCGCTGACACGATACAGTGTCTGTTTGATCGCAAGCACATCCGGGTCTTTGCTCGCCTGCCGGATAAAGTCCACGACCGGCACGAAGCTCTGGTACGGATGGTGCATCAGCACGTCGCCTTTTTTGATTACATCGAAAATATTGTCGGTACCGTCGAACTCCGGCACGGGCGCAGGCGTATATTTCGGCGCACGCAGCTCGTCAAAGCCCTCCAATCCGTATACCTTCATCAAAAAAGTCAGGTCAAGAGGTCCGTCGATTTCAAAAACGTCCTCCTTACGCACGGAAAGCTCACGGCACAGAATCTTTAACAGCCGTCTGTCCGCAGCCGCCTCGATTTCCAGGCGGATTGCCTGTCCCCAGGTTCTCTTTTTGATCTGTTTTTCAATTTCCAGAAGCAGGTCTTCCGCCTCATCCTCATCAATTGCAAGATCGGCATTTCGTGTAATTCGAAACGGATGTGCACACAGAACGTTATAATTTAAAAACAGCTTGCTGATGTTGCGCTCAATGATCTCTTCCAGAAGCAGCACCGCAACCTCTGTGTCCCCCTCCTTCGCCGCCGGAATTCGCACAACTCTCGGCAAAACAGACGGAACCTGTACGGTTGCGAACTCGATTTCCGTATCCTTTTCTCCCTTTTTGGCAACCAGCGCGCCGATATTCAGCGTCTTGTTACGGATCAGCGGAAACGGTCTGGAAGAATCCACCGCCATCGGTGTCAGAACCGGATACACATTTTCTTCGAAATATTCATCCACATACTGTGCCTGGCGCTCTGTCAGCTGCTCGTGATGCTCCACAAAATTTAACCCATTTGCCCGAAGCTGCGGCAGAAGCATCCGGTTGTAGGTGGAATACTGCAGCGCCGCAAACTTATGGGTTTCCTCCATCAGCGCGTCCAGCTGCTCTTTTGCAGACATTCCGGCGATGTCCTTTTTGGTATATTCGGCATGGATCATATCCACAAGGGAGCCGATCCGCACCATGAAAAATTCATCCAGATTGGAAGCGGTAATGCTCAAAAATTTCAGTCGTTCAAATAACAGAAGCTGTTTGTCGCGCGCTTCCGATAGCACTCTTTTATTAAATAAAAGCCAGCTCAGCTCCCGGTTTGTATACAACGCGGGATTCTGAAGTTCTTTCTTATCCATATTTTCTGACCCTTTCTTTTTATTCATGACAATAGAATGCTCGCAGAGCGTGCATTCTATTGTTCTTTACTGCGATATTTCCCACTGCGGTCAAAGCATGTGCAGGCACAGTTTTACAAAATCCGTTTCTGCCGGATCACCGGCTCGATGCTGTAAACCTCCCGGAAAAACTCTGCCCGAGAACCAAACAGACCTCTTTCCAATGTAATATCCTCGTTGGTAGTGATTGTCAAGATCAGCTTGTCGTCCTTGCGCACCGCCTTGATATCCCTGCATTTCTGCTTGTGGCTGCGGTCAAGCGCGTTCGCGATCTGCAAAATCGCAGTCAGCTTGACGATCGTTAAGTATTCCTCCCGGTCGATCCCCTCGCTGTTTTCCATGCTGTAGTCGAATTCCAGGTGATTATAGCGCACGATATTGGCGACGATTTCCCGCTCCCGGTGCGACAGCCCGATAATCTCCGTTGCCATGATGATCGCATAGGAGCACTCTCCGAGATTGACCATGCTGATATATTTGCCGCAGTCGTGCAGAAGCGTTGCGATCCGAAGCAACAGCCGTTCCCGTCTGCCCATGCCATGCACGCGCTTCATGCTGTCAAAAATCGTCAGTGCGATCTGCTCCAGCGTCTCCGCACGGCGCTTGCTGCCCATATAACGCTTGCTGATGCCGCGCGCACATGTCACGATATCCTGTTCGAAATCATGCACCTGTGCCAGAAGTTTATATTCTTCCGCATATTCGTATACCATGCCGTCGCATAGCGACACGCCCGGTGCCCAAATCATCTTTGCATCCGTCATCAGCGCGACCTGACGGACAATTGCGGATGAAATTCGAAGCAAAGGCACATTTTCTTCCGGTGTATCAAAATAGCGCACGATTTCCATATCCGTATGATCCTGCAGATAATTCATATAAGATGCCATCGAATCCCGGTCCAGATATCCGCTTCCGGCTACTTTGCCGAGCTTTCCCAAAATCAGCGCGGAAATATAGTCATCCACTACGATGATATTTTCGATCACGCGATCCTTTAAATACATCTTGCGGAAGACAGAAAGCTGTGCTTCCAGAAGTTCCTCCAGAAGCGGACCGTTCTCAGAGGGGCGCACATTTAAGCGGCTCATTTTTTCCTGCAGCCGCAAAACGCCAAGGCGCATGTTCTGCGTCGCGGAAAGCTTATCCTTATCAAACAGTGACATCTGAATGCTGCCGCCGCCGATATCCAGAACAAGTGTTCCTTTTTCGATGATTTTTTCGAAGCCGCCGCGGCTGGCGATCGATTTATAATCGAGGAAACGCTGTTCCGAGTTGCTCAGCACATCCAGCTTGACTCCGGTACGCTGCATGATCTGATCCAGAACGATCGCCGTATTTTTTGTTTCCCGGATGGCGCTCGTCGCACAGGCGCGGTAGTCATCCACCCGATAACCTTCCATAATCGAAACAAAATTGCGCAGTACCGCGCACAGTTCGTCCATCACCTCATGGCTCAGCTTTCCGGTCGCAAAAGTACCGCCAAGATCCAGACGATTCCGAATCCAGTCCACCTCCCGGATGCCGTTGTTTTTGGTGATCGTATAAATTTTCAGGGTCTGCTCATAGGAGCCCACGTTAATTGCCGCAAACGTTTTCATATGCCAGAATGATCCTTTCTGCCTCTTTTCCTGCCGCATACAATAGAATGCACGCTTACTGTCCTAACAGATAATCGATAAACTGCTGCGCCGTCCGCCCGGAAAGTCCGCCGTGGGACAGCTCCCATTGGTTCGCCTTTAACAAAAGCTCGTCTTCGCTCATCCTTACGCCATAACGGTCTGCCAGCGTCGAAACGATCTTCTGAAACTGCTTTTTGTCCGGAGAGCCGAAATAAATGCTGACGCCGAAGCGCGACACGAGAGAAAGCTTTTCCTGCACGGTATCGTTGACATGCAGCTCTTCATCCCTGTCCTGTTTGTCCTTAAAGGTCTCCCGGATCAGATGCCGTCTGTTGGAGGTTGCATAGATCAGGACGTTTTCCGGCTTCTTTTCCAGACCGCCCTCGATGACCGCCTTCAGATATTTATATTCGATCTCAAATTCTTCAAAGCTTAAATCATCCATGTAAATAATGAACTTGTAGTTCCGGTTTTTGATCTGCGCGATTACATCGTTTAAATCCTGGAACTGATGTTTGTACACCTCGATGATGCGCAGCCCGCTGCCGTAATATTCGTTGGCAATCGCCTTGATACAGGAGGACTTTCCGGTTCCCGCGTCGCCATAGAGCAGGCAGTTATTCGCCTTTTTGCCGTTGACAAACGCTTCTGTATTGTCCGTCAGCTTCTTTTTCTGGATCTCATAGCCAACCAGGTCGGACAGCTTCACATGCGCGATATTGGTGATCGGCACGATTTCAGCGCGCCCGTCTCTCTTTTCAATCCGGAATGCCTTATGCAGCCCGAACCGTCCTACGCCGTATTCCTGATAAAATTCTGTAAGAGTCTGCTTCATTTCTTCCGGCGTATGGTCCAGACAGAACCGCTGCGCAAGATCGCAGATCCGGTCACGGATACGGGTATTGTATACTTTGCTCTCCTGCGGATTGCCCTCGTAGAAAAGTACGATAGAAAACTCCTCTGCTCCGAGCGCTTTTGCTACCGTTTGCAGATCATAATCATAAAATTCCTTGAAAATCCGGATATCGTGAAGCGCCGCCAGATTCACGCTGCCTTCCACGCTGCCACGGATTTCCGCGCTGCAGCTATAGCTGTTTTCCTTATTTACCAGAAGATTTGCAAGATAGCAGTGCCAGAGATTTCCATAAAAGCCGTATCTGCCCGCCATGTCTAACAGCCGATGCATGCAGTCGTATAAGAGCCCCGCCTTATCCGACAGATTGTAAAAATCATCCGCATAGTTTTCTGCCAGCCAGACCATGTCTGTCAGCAAATCCCCTTCTTCAAAATCCCGGTAAAGGATCAGCTGTTCTGTTTTCATCTTGTTGTATTCTCCCTTTCCGCTTATCCGGCTGTTTTCAACCGTTTAGTAATTTCCCAGAATCTTCATGTTCGAGGCCTCTTCCCGAAGTCCCCGCAGCGCGTTCTTCACGGCGCTGTCTTCCAGATTTCCCTCAAAATCCAGGAAGAACCGGTATTCCCACGTCCGTCCCTCGATCGGACGGCTCTCGATCTTTGTCAGATTTAAATGATTGTAAATAAAATGCGACAGCATATGGTACAGCGAGCCGCTCTCGTGCGGTACTTCAAAGCAGATGCTGATTTTCTTTGCATTCTTCTTAAAAATCTTCTGGTTCGTCACGATGATAAACCGGGTTGAATTGTTGGAAACGTTGTTGACCGGCTTCTGTAATACCTCCAGCCCGTAAACCTTCCCGGCATACTCACTGGCGATTGCTGCCTGGGTTTTTAAACGATCTTCTGCAACCTTCCGCGCTGCAAACGCATTATTCGGCATGGAAATCTGCTGCCAGGAATGCCCGCCTAAAAAGCGCGAGCTCTGCATCAGCGACTGCGGATGGGAATATACGGTCTGAATGTCGGAAATCTTCGTCCCCGGAACACCCAGCAGGCAATGCTCGATTTTTAAAATCTGCTCACCGACGATATAGTTTTCAAATTCTACCAGAAGATCGTAAATCTCGCTGACGATCCCTGCCGTCGAATTTTCAATTGGAAGCACCGCAAACTCCGCGCTTCCCTCTTCGATCGCGCTCATTGCGTCCCGGAAGCTGTCCACATGGATGCTGTCGATGCGTTCCCCGAAAAAGCGCATCATCGCAGCCTGGGAATATGCGCCCTCTGCGCCCTGAAATACAACTCTCGCCTTTTTGGTATCCAGATTTTCGACCGGGATAAAGGGCAGCCTGCCGGTGCGTCCATGGCTTTCCAGCATCTGGTACTGGAGCTTTCGGCTCATCGCCATGATCTGTTCAAACAGCTCCGTCACACCCTGACTGTTAAAATCATTATGGGTCAGGGAGCGTACCCGCGCCAGCTTTTCTTCCTCTCTGGTTTTGTCAAATACTTTTTTTCCATTTTCGATCTTATATTCTGCCACCTGACTGCAGATTTCCATGCGCTGCTCATACAGCTGCACCAGCTGGCTGTCAATCCGGTCTATTTCATTCCTGAGCGTAGACAAATCCATGAACGCTTCCTCCATCTGTATTTTTCACTCTTAATCTTAGCACAGTTTGCATGGAATTTGAAGTTTTGCACATACTATTTCCATGAAAAAATTGTGTAAAGATTTTTTAAAATGCGGCACCCTCGGCTGGTGCCTCGAAATCCTTGTATCTGGCGCAGAAGCGCTGCGCCGTCAGGACAAAACGCTGACCTGCCATACTTCTTTATGGATGTTTCCGATCTACGGCTGCGCCTGTCTGATCGGCCCCGTCTACCGGATTTTAAAGCATTTGCCAAAAACCGTGCGCGGGCTGATCTATATGACCGGCATCTTTTCCGTCGAGTACGCCACCGGGCGTTTTCTGGATAAAAAAGGCCAATGCCCCTGGAGCTACCAGAAAAGCCCCTGGAACATCAGCCATGTGATTCGCCTCGACTTCGCGCCGGCGTGGTTTTTAATCGGACTACTGTTTGAAAAAGCGGTCGCTGCGGACGATTCGCGGACGTGACAGTGCAGGGCGGTTTCATACCTCTGCGGACACCGGCAGCTGTCGCAGTAAAAAAGAATCCTGCGAAGCAGGATTCTCCGCCTGCGGCGGGTCGCGTAAGCGACATTCTACCATTCCGCCGCAGTGCGATCCGCGCGGAGCGTTTTTGTGTCATAGGACGAAGTTTCCTATGACACAAAAAAACTGCACCGAAGGCCGGATCGTTTGCATCCACAGCAGCCGCGGCTGCCAAAGCTGTCGTGGCTGCCATAGCTTTCCGTCTGTGCTCAGCCCTTTTTGCGCTCATACTTAAGGAAATGATAGGTCAGGTCGAAGTAATACTGCTCGTCACTGTCGGCTGTGATTTCCCAGTCCGGATCCTCGTCCAGATTCGGGAACCACGCATCCGCTTCATAGGCATGGTCAATTTTAGTCACATGCGCGGTATCACAGTATGGCAGCAGCTGCTCGTATACGCTGCTTCCGCCGATGACATAAACCTCCTTCGTGTCATATCCCTTGACCGCCTCCAGAAGCTCTTCGACGGAATGCACAACCTGCGCATCCTTCTGCTGATATGCCTCGTTGCGGGACAGGATAATATTATCCCGGTTTTTGAGCGGCTGTCCGCCCGGAAATGTATCCATCGTCTTTCTTCCGAGCACGACAACCTTTCCGGTCGTCTCCTGTCGGAACATCTTATGATCTGCCGGAATCCGCACCAGCAGCTCCCCTTTATTGCCAATCGCCCAATTTTTATCCACTGCTACAATCAGATTCATGCGTATTCTCCTTTTATCGTCAAATTGCGATCGGGATGTCCTTGATCTGCTCCCCGGTCACATAATCGTCTGCGCGCACGTCGTTTCTTGTGAACTGATAAAAATCCTTGATCTCCGGATTTAACCAGAATTTCGGTGCCGGATAGGGCGTCCGCGAAATCAGTTCTTTGATAATCGGCACATGGCGGTCATAGATATGCGCATCCGCAATGACATGCACCAGCTCGCCGACCTCCATATCGCACACCTGTGCCAGCATATGCAAAAGCACAGAATACTGCACCACATTCCAGTTATTTGCCGCCAGAACGTCCTGGGAACGCTGGTTTAAAACTGCATTTAAAGTCAGTTTATCGTGTCCTATCTTCTGCGTCACATTAAAGGTCATGCTGTAGGCACAGGGATACAGGTTCATTTCATGCAAATCCTGATGCACATAAATATTCGTCAGGATTCTTCTCGAAAACGGATTGTTTTTCAGATCGTAAATCACGCGGTCCACCTGATCAAACAAGCCCTCTTTATACAGATGCTTTACACCAAGCTGATAGCCGTAAGCCTTGCCGATACTGCCGTCTTCATCCGCCCATTCGTCCCAGATATGACTGTGTAAGTCATGGATATTATTGGATTTCTGCTGCCAGATCCACAAAATCTCGTCCGTCGCACTCTTTAAAGCGGTGCGGCGAAGCGTCAGGAGCGGAAATTCCTTCGATAAGTCGTAGCGGTTTACTACGCCGAACTTTTTGATCGTATAGGCGCTGGTTCCGTCCGGCCAGTGCGGGCGTACCTTTTCTCCCTCCGTACTCGTTCCATTTTCCAGAATATCCCGGCACATATTGATAAAGATTTCATCTGCCATGCTCATATGCTTATCCTTGATTCCTCCTGATTTTAATTCCATTTATCGCAAAGCGAATTGATCTGGTCTGCAAATTTCGCCAGATCCTTATTTGCCATTCCTTTGCAGTGCCCAATCAACGCCATCAGGCGCTGTCCTGCAGCCACAAGACGGTTGTATGCGCTGCTCTGCCCGCCGGATGCTGCAGCGGTCTTCTTTTTCACAGCGACAGGCTCTGTAATCTCTTCAAACGTCTCCGTCGTCAGATTAAAGACCGTTCCGCTGTAGGGTGCAAACGCATCGATCCCGTGTTCATCCTTTAAGCAGTCCGCAAACGACATCGTAACGAGATCCTCACCGTGCACAATAAACACTTTTTTCGGCTTTGTTTCAAAGCCCTCGATCCAGTCGATTAAACCGTTTTTGTCCGCATGTCCGGATATTCCGGTTAACACCCTGATCTGTGCGTTTACATCCACCGTCTCTCCGAACAGCCTCATTTCTTTCACTCCGTCTACCAGTGCCCGTCCCGGCGTGCCAATCGACTGATAGCCAACAAACAGAATCGTACATTCCGGTCTCCAGAGGTTGTGCTTTAAATGATGGCGCACGCGCCCGGCATCGCACATGCCGGAAGCGGAAATGATGACCTTCGGCGTTTCATCGAAATTGATCGCCTTGGATTCGTCGCTCGTGATCGCAAGGCGCAGCCCCGGAAACGTGATGGGATTGATGCCCTGTCTGACAAGCTCCATCGCCTCTTCGTCAAAGCAGGTCCTCTCGTTTTGTTTGAAAATACCGGTTGCCTCCACCGCAAGCGGACTGTCCACATAGACCGGAAAATCCGCATGATTGGAAACCAGTCCATCCGCCTTGATTTTGCGGATAAAATACAGCATTTCCTGTGTGCGCCCAACCGCAAACGACGGAATGACCACATTTCCACCCTTATCCAGCGTCTCCTGGATGATCTGAGTCAGCTCTCTGACATAATCCGGGCGCGTACTGCCGTGCAGGCGGTCGCCATAGGTCGACTCCATCACGACATAATCTGCCGTTTTTGTATATTCCGGATCTTTTATCAGCGGCTGGTTTTTGTTGCCGATATCCCCTGAAAAAACAAGTTTTCTGCTGCAGCCCTCTTCTTTGAGCCATACCTCGATGCTGGCGGATCCAAGCAGATGCCCGACGTCTGTAAACCGGATCGTCACGTTATCGTTTATTTCCAATTCTTTCCCATACGGGCATGGTACGATACAGTTGATGGTGCCGATCGCATCCTCCATCGTATACAACGGCTCCTCCACTTCGATTCCGGCATGGCGTTTTGCCTTCCTGCTTTTCCACTCCGCCTCCTGCTGCTGAATATGGGCGCAGTCCCGGAGCATAATGCTGCATAAGTCCGCGGTCGCTTCCGTTGTATAAATCTTGCCGCGGAAGCCGTGTGCGTACAAAAGCGGCAGCATGCCGGAATGATCGATATGGGCATGCGTTAAAAACACAAAATTGATCTGAGATTCCGGAACCGGCAGCGGGCAGTTTTCAAACCGGTTGACGCCCTGTTCCATTCCGTAATCGACCAGCATATAACTGTCTCCTGCCTGCAGGTAATGACAGCTTCCTGTCACTTCATGATTCGCACCGATAAACTGCAGCTTCATACACCATTGCCCCCTTTTTTTTTATTTCAATTCGTTCGCCATCCGGTAGAATTGGTCATATATGCCATGCTTTTCCAGAAGCTCTTCATGATTGCCTTCTTCCACGATGCCGTCATGGGTCAGCACCAAAATACGATCGGAATTTCGGATAGAAGAAAGCCTGTGTGCGATGGTCAGCGTCGTGCGCCCTTCAGACAGCCTGCCAAGGGATTTTGCTACCTCGTATTCGCTCTCGTTATCCAGCGCACTGGTCGCCTCATCCAAAATAATAATCGGCGGGTTCTTTAAAAAGACACGGGCGATACTGATTCTCTGCTTCTGTCCGCCGGATAGCTTTACGCCCCGCTCGCCCACGTAGGTGTCGTAGCCATCCTTCAACTCTGTGATAAACTCATGCGCGCCCGCACGTTTTGCAGCTTCCATCACTTCTTCACGTGTCGCATCCGGTCTTCCGTAAACGATATTGTCATAGATCGTGCCCGAGAACAGATAAACATCCTGCTGCACGATGCCGATATTATGGCGCAGGCTCTTTAACGTGAAATGTTTGATCGATTTTCCGTCAATTGTGATCTCGCCACCCGTCACATCATAAAAACGCGGGATCAGGTTGCACAGCGTTGTTTTTCCGCCGCCGGAAGGTCCTACCAGTGCTACCTTTTCTCCCGGATGAATTGTCAGGTTTAAGTTTTTGAACACCTGATTGTGATCATCCGGATATTCAAAGCTCACATTGTGGAATGCGATTTCGCCCTTCGGCTCTCCCATTTCCACAGCGTCTGCCTCATCGAAAATTTCGATGTCCGCATCCATGATCTGCAAAAACCGTTCAATTCCTGTCATGCCGCGCTGGAACTGTTCCGCAAACTCGATAATCCTGCGGATCGTCGCAATCAGCGTCGTCACATACAAAAGAAACGCCACCAGGTCGCCTGCCGCGACCCATCCCTTTATCATAAATATGCTGCCGAAAAGCAAAACAGACACATACATTGCGCCATCAAAAGCGTGGGTTGTCGCATTAAAGACCGCCATCAGATGATAGGAATCTCGTTTGATGTCAAAGAACTGTCTGTTGTCTGTCTCAAACTTGTTCGTCTCCATCTGTTCATTTGTAAATGCCTTTACAACCTTCTGCCCCAGCAGGCTGTCCTCAATGCGGGCGTTTAATTCGCCAATCTGGTTTCTCTGTCTGCGGAATACATCGCGCATTTTAAAATTCAGATGCATGCACACTGCAACCATGATCGGAACAATCAGGAAAATAATCAGCGTCAGAAGCACATTGATCCGCATCAGGATGATAAATGCGATCACGAGCTTAACCCCGGCAATAAAAAATTCTTCCGGGCAGTGATGCGCAAATTCGGTCACATCAAACAGGTCGTTCGTAATCCGTCCCATGATCTGTCCGACCTTGGTATTATTATAATAGGTATTCGACAGCTGATGCAGATGCTGATACGCGTCCCGGCGCATGTCTGTTTCGATTTTCGCGCCCATGATATGTCCGACGCCCGCCATATAATAAGTGGCAACGCAGTCCACTATGCGCAGCGCCAGATAAATCGCAACCACGCCCAGAATTGTCTGAACCGAAAGCTCTGCCAGATGATACAATCCCTGATTGGTAATGTAACGCATAATCATCGGCAGCACCAGCTCGCACAGTGTCGTCAGCCCGGCGCAGAATAAATCCAGCACCAGTGTTTTCCAGTATGGTTTAAAATATGGCTGAAAGCGCCGGAATAGTTCTTTTGTTGTATATTGCCTGTCTTTCATGGCAATTTTCTCCCCTCATCACTCGTATTTTACAGACGGACTATACCATCCGTTTTTTTTAGTATAACACAAAAACAGCTCTCATGTAAACGGCAGGTGAAACTGCTTCCCGCTTTGTCACCCCCTGTTTTTCCTCTTCATAAGATAAGAAAAAAGGCAGTGTCTTCCCCGTCTTTTGTAAGGAGACTTCCATGATGGCTTTCTGTTCTTCCTGCTGCCGTGCAGACAACGTTTCCAGCCGCTGCAGCGGTGATTCTCCGGACTGTTGTACGCAAACCGCCTGCCCTGCTTCCGGCCGTCCGGCCTGCACGCTGCCAACCGCCTGCCGTCCCGGCGCTTCCTGCATATCCAGACAGGACATCGAACGCCTGCTTCTATGGAAGCTCGGGCTTATGAAATGCCAAAGCAACCGGTTTTGCTCCGGTTGGCAAAAGCGCCCAGGCGTGTGCCGTTCCGATTCCTTTTTTCACTGACGCAGCTTTGGCTGCCGGGATGCCTACAGCCGCCAAATACAGTCCGTATCTGCCTATAGCGTCCTTCCGGCGGCGGTATATAACAGGGCATTACAGATTGCCGCCGCTACGTTCGAACCACCCTTTCGTCCACGCGCCACAATATACGGCACCGGATCCTTCAGAATTTCTTCCTTGCTTTCCACTACATTGACAAAGCCCACCGGAACCCCGATGACCAGCACAGGATCCACTTTTTTCTCCAGGATCAGCTCATGCAGGCGAATCAGCGCAGTCGGCGCATTCCCGATCGCAAAAACCCATCTGCCCGGAAGCCTGGCCGCTTCCTCCATACTCACCCACGCGCGGGTCGTCTGTCTTTCTTTCGCAAGCCTTGCCACTTCCGGATCGCTCATAAAACAACGTGCGGTCCCGCCAAAACTCTCCAGGGTGCTTTTATGGATGCCGGAAAGGGCCATCTGCGTATCTGTCACAATTCCAGCCCCGGCTTTGAATGCTTCCACAGCTTTTGTTACCGCGCCGTCCGAAAAAACAAGGTTGTCTACATAGTCAAAATCTGCCGTCGTATGAATCACCCGTTTGATAACCGGCTCGTTTTCCGGTAAAAGCTTCCGGTCACCCAGCTCCTTCGTAAGGATCTCAAAACTACGTTTTTCAATCTCACCCGGCAGTACGTATTGATAGCTCATCTGTCGCCCTCCTGCTTCTCCATCATCCGGTAAATCTGTTCCATATCCAGTGCTTTTCTGACTTCAGCTGCCAGAAGATCATACTGGCTTTCCTTAAATGCCGCATAATCCTGTGTCAGCGCCTCTGCACAGATTCCCTTTTTGGAAAGCAGCGCGCTACACAGATTTTTTGTCAGCGACCCGTCTTCAAAAAGTCCGTGCACATAAGTACCGGCAACATTGCCGCAGACTGCGCCGTCTGCCTGCCAGTCCTCCTCTGCTTCTGTGCTTCCGTTTGTCAGCGTCCGGATTCTGGAGAACGAGTTTTTTCCGTTTCCTGTTGTATGTCCCATATGAATTTCATAACCGGAAAATACACTGCCGCAAAGCGCAGCGAACAGTCCGTCTCCTGCGCCCGGGTTTTGAAGAATTTCTCCTGTCACCCGCGTCTGCACCTTTTCTTTTTCAAAAACGGTTCTAACCGGCAAAAGCCCCATTCCATGCAGGCTTCCGCCCTCTTCTTCCCCATCCGGGTCTTCGATGCTTTCGCCCAGCATCTGATAGCCCCCGCAGATTCCCAGCACCGGCACGTTTGCTGCCGCAAGCTTCAAAATGGCGGCTTCCATACCATTCTGGCGCATCCATTTCAAGTCGCTCATCGTATTTTTGCTTCCGGGTACAATCACCATATCCGGCTGCCCGAGCGTTTTTACATCCCCTGCATAACGCAGACTGATTCCGGGCTGCTGCTCCAACGGGTTAAAATCGGTAAAATTCGAAATATGCGGCAGGCGAACCACTGCGATATCCACGCCTGCCCCCGCCTGTACCCGGGACAGACGAGGCGCGAGACTGTCCTCATCATCCAGCTTTGCATAAATCCACGGAATGACACCTGCTACCGGAATTTTCGTCAGCTCCTCCAGCGTTGCAAGTCCGGGTTTTAAAATCTCAACGTCTCCCCGGAACTTGTTGATAATCAGTCCTTTCACCCGGTTTCTTTCTTCCTCTTCCAGCAGGGCAACTGTCCCGTAAAGCTGCGCAAAAACGCCGCCCCGGTCAATATCTCCGGCAAGCAGCACCGGCGCGTCCACCATCTTCGCCATGCCCATGTTGACGATATCGTTTTTCTTTAAATTGATCTCTGCCGGGCTGCCCGCGCCCTCAATCACAATAATGTCATATTCCTCTTCCAGGGATCGGTAAGCTTTCATGATTTCCGGCACAAGCTGCTTTTTATATTTAAAATAAGACGCTGCAGGCATGTTTCCGAGCACATGCCCGTTGACAATAACCTGACTTCCCACATCACTGGTAGGTTTTAACAGAATCGGGTTCATCCTCGCATCCGGTCTGATTTTCGCAGCTTCCGCCTGCATGACCTGCGCGCGCCCCATCTCTGCCCCGTCTTCCGTGATAAAACTGTTGAGCGCCATATTCTGGCTTTTAAACGGTGCAGTCTTAAAACCATCCTGCGTAAAAATACGGCACAGCGCCGCGCAGATCAGGCTCTTTCCGGCACTCGACATCGTGCCCTGAATCATAATATTTTGCTTCATTGTTTTTCCTCATTCCATTTCCGCAAACGCCTTCCGACGGTCCCGACGCAATCGGGTTCAAAGCTGCTTTTTTCCCTGACACAAAAAAAGTGCCTCCAGAAACCCACGGTTTTCTTCCTCTGTGCGCACTGCAATCCGGTAGTCCCCGGGCTGCAGGTTATGATAATTGGAGCAGTCCCGCATCGGGAATCCTGCTTCTTCCATTCTTTTTCCAAGCGTCGCATCGTGACTGCGAAACAACAGATAATTGGCTTTTCCCTCCCAGACTGTAAATCCTGCCTGCCGCAAACCCTTTACCAGGATCGGTCGCTGTTGTTCCACCAGTTTCCTCACCCGGTCTGCATATGCCTGCTCCGAAAGTGCGGCGGCTCCGGCTTCCTGTGCCAGAAGCGACACTCCCCACGGCTGTCCGCTTTCCATCAGCTGTTCTTTTCGCTTTGCATCACTGCACACGCAATATCCAAGCCGGACCCCCGCCATCGCATAGAGCTTCGTAAACGCCCTCAGAATCACCAGATTCGGATACTGTCCAAGATACGGCAAAAGCGTCCGCTCCTTCCGATCCGGTAAAAATTCCAGAAAACACTCATCCAGCACAAGAAGTGCACTGCATTCCCGACAGCGCTCCAGAATTGCTGTCAGCAGGCTGTGTTTTGTGCACTGCCCGGTCGGATTATTCGGTTCACACAGAAAAACAAGATCTGTATCCGGCGTAATCTGTCCCAGAATATCCTCCTGAATCTGAAACTGATCTTCTTCTTTTAGTTCATAAAAATAAATCCTGCTCCCGACAAGTGCTGCCGCCTGCTCATACTCCGCAAATGCCGGAGCTGTCAGCAGCACTTTTTTCGGTTTTTCCGCCTGAAACAGCCGATAGATCAGATCCGCTGCCCCGTTGCCACAGACAATCCATTCTTCCGGACAGGAAAGCTCCTCCGAGAGTTTTTGAATCAGTTTTCTGCATAACGGATCCGGATAACGGTCTATTTTCCCTGCCGCCCGGCAGATCGCCTCCCGGACGCCATCCGGCACGCCCAGCGGACTTACATTTGCAGAAAAATCCCGGATGCTGCGGTTTCCCAGACGCTCCTTTTGTCCTGCCCAGTCTCCGCCATGAATCAGTTCCATTCCTTTCTCCCTCTGCCTGCGTACAGGCTACACAGCTTTCTTTTGTGCATTCTTCTGCACCTTCCCCGCAAGCCATCTATATATTCTATAACAATATACACAGTACACATCTGACCGCAAGAAACAGCACGAGCGCGATCAGGCTCGCTGTGATCATCATCCGGTTAATCCGCATAATATCTGCTGCTTCCACCGGCCGCAGATTTTCTCCAATCGTCGGCTTTTTTACCAGCTTTCCAAAATACCATGCATCCCCTGCAAGCAGGATGTCCAGTGCTCCTGCCGCCACACTTTCTGTCTGGGCGGAATTCGGGCTTGCGTGATTGTAACGGTCGCGCTTCCAGATTTGAAACGCATGCTTTGCGTTCTGCCCGCTCAGACATGCTGCAAACATCATCAAAAAAGCAGAAATCCGCGCCGGAATATAGTTTGCAATGTCGTCCAGCTTTGCTGCCGCGCGTCCAAAGTACAGATACCGGTCATTTTTATAGCCGACCATGCTGTCCATCGTATTGATCGCTTTATAGCAAAGTCCCAACGGCGCACCTCCGATCACCAGATAAAAAAGCGGTGCTGCCACACCGTCCGAAAAATTTTCCGCCACCGTCTCAATCGCAGCCTTTGCAACTCCCGCTGCGTCCAGATTCTGCGTATCCCTTCCGACAATTCTTGCCACCGCGCTCCTGGCGCCGGGCAGATCCTGCTCTTCCAGCTTTTTTTTCACCCGCATGCTCTCTGTATACAGTCCCTTCACCGCAAGCGCCTGCCAACACCACAGCGTTTCCAGCAAAAATGCCAGCACGGGATGCACCAGACCTGCCAGATAAATTGCGGCTGCCGCCATCAGAAAGCTTCCAAGCGGCAGAATCGCTGCCAGGGCTGCTCCCGCCATCAGAAGTCCCTTTTGAGTATCCGGAAACCTCCTGCGCAGAAATTTTTCCAGCGCGCTGATTGCTTTTCCCATATAAATAACCGGGTGCGGCATCCAGTCCGGATCCCCCAGGCATAAATCCATGAAAAAGCCGCATAAAACGGCTGCTGCTATTCTCATCTTTTTCCTCTCTTTTCCTGCTGCCTGCGAAACGAAAGCTGCCCCTTTATCCAGAGCCTTTCGTTTTCCCAGACAAGCTTCCAGCCGTCCCCGGCCTGCGTCTGTCCTTCATAATAACTTCTTTTCGGTTCTCCGAATTGTTCTAACAGAGCCATCTGCGTGCCGCCGTGGGCCACAACCGGATAAACTGCCTGCGGTTCTTTCTGCTGCCATCCCTGGGTCAGCTCCAAAAAAGCGCTGCAGACGCGGCTGCAAAAAACTGCTTTGCTCTCCCCGCCCGGACAGACATCCAGGCAGCCGCTCTCCACCCAGCTCCGATAGGCGCTGTCATTTTGCATCTCTTCAAAATTTTTTCCTTCAAAACTGCCGAAATTCATTTCTTCCAGCCCCGGTACAAGGATCTGCTCTGCTCCTGGAAACAGAATCTGCGCCGTTTCCTGTGTCCTGCGTCTGTTCGTCACCCATACTTTGGAAACGGTTTCCGAAGCGCGGATAAGCTCCGCTTTTCCAGCACTTCCGAGGGAGGAATCCAGCCACCCGATATAACGGTGCTGCTCATTTTCTGGCGTTTTTCCATGGCGGATCAGCCAGATTTCTATCTTCTGCTCCATATTTTCCTCTCATTTCTGCCACACCTCCCCTGTTGACGGTCGGTCCAGACAGCTGTTATCGAAGGCTCTCCGGCAGGCCGCACCAGACACGAATGACTTTCTGCGCCCGTTTTGCAAGCAGAATCGACAGCCGTCCGGCTGCTTCTCTTGCCTCCCGCTCTGCAGCATCTATCGGCACGACACCGCACCCGGTTTCCGTTGCGATGACGACTTCTTTTCTGCAAAGCTGCTCCGCCAGCTTTTCCAGCTCTTCCGGCCGATTTCCGACTTTGGAAGCCAGCTGCTGTGCATCGTAAAGCACCCTGCAGCTATCCTCTGCTTTTGTCGAAAAATCTGCTTCCGTATAGCCGAAAGTTTCCCGGACATACTCCCGTTTTCCGGCTGCATATGGTCCAAAAATATAAATCATGCCTGTTTTTTTCCCTTCTCCTGCAAAAACTACCCTTCGCCAGCGCCATTTACAAGATCGCATCTGCGATGTTTTTTGCCGCACTACAGATACTCTGTCAGTACCACTGCTGCCAGCATGAAAAGTTCGCACATCTGGACAAACCATCCTGCCAGGTCCCCCGACAGGCCGCCGAATTTTCCAATCAGCCGGAACCGATAATACAAAAAAGTCCCGATTGCGGCAATGCTTACGCCAATTCCTTTTTTCCTACAGCAAATACAGCAAAGGACACAAAGGACTGCTGCCAGGACAGCAAGAAACGTTCGCACCTTCTTTTTATCCGCGTACTCTGCAAAAGTATATGCCAGACCACTGTTTTTCGCAAGAGGAAAGCTCGCAACTGCAAGCCCGGAAAGGCTTCTGCTGATACAATAGCCAAACGCCAGCGCCATCAGATCTGCCTGCATTTGTGCTGCCGTCACTGCAAGAGCAAGCTGGGCGATAAAATAACAGCCCAGCCAGATCGCCGCGAACGCGCCCATATGAGGGTCCTTTAAAATCTGTAGCTTTTTTTCTGTATCCTGATGACTTGCCAGCGCATCTGCCGTATCGCAGAAGCCGTCCAGATGAATGCCTCCGGTCACAAGCACCGGAAGTACACAGATTCCCGCCGCCAGTATCCATTCCGAAAACTCCATCCGCAGGCACACAAAACGCCACAGGCACACCAGCGCGCCGATCACTGCGCCGATCAGCGGGAACGCGCACAACGCATAGCGCATACTTTTATTTGTCCATTCTGTCTGCGGCATCGGAATTGCCGAAAACATCGAAAATGCCACGATCACTGTCGAAATCATTGGATTTTTCCTCCCTGCTTATGCCAGATCCAACACCCTGCTGTAATTTCCGCTGCCGCATCCGCCATTTTTGCAATTTCCCGGTTGATTTTTCCGAGGATATCCAGATACCGCACCGTAGACGGATCATAATTTGTCCCGCCCTCGAACACTTCGTTGCTGACAATGATCAGATGCCTGCACTGGTTTTCCAGAGCTTTTACGCCTACCAGAATTTCTTCGCTGCACCGATCCTCTCCGACGCCCTCCGGCGCGTAGATTTCATTCGCAGTCAGGTTGCTCATACATTCCAGCAAAACGACGCTGTCTTTCGGAACGCGCACCTGTTTTAAACCGGTATAACATTCCACTGTCTGAAAATTTTTCTGTGCGCGCATCCCACGATGTTTTTCAATCCGTGCCAGACATTCGTTGTCCATCGGCTGCATCGTTGCGATGTAAATACGGTTTTCCCCGGCTTCCATCGCGTAATTTTCCGCAAAAGCGCTCTTTCCACTCGCGCTTCCGCCCACAATCAATGTCAGCATATCCTTCCTCTTTTCCGTTTTCTGCTTCCTTACAGCTGGCTGCCCTGCTCTTCATACGCCTCGATCGAAAGCTCTCCGAATGTAGAACCCTGATAGACGCTGCACGCCATATCCAGCATCGGAATCGCGCACAGCGCACCGGTTCCTTCTCCGAGACGCATGCCCGCCGTGATCATCGGTTCCAGACCGATTGCATCCAGAATCATGCATCCGGCCGGTTCCGCAGATACATGCGTTGCCAGCATTGCCTTTTTGGAAGCCGGGCAGATTTTTACCGCCAAAAGTGCCGCCACTGCAGAGATCACACCATCAATCAGCACCGGAACCTGATATAGCGCGCCGCCAAGGTAGAGACCGACCATTCCTGCAATATCGAACCCGCCAAGCATAGAGAGCACACTGAGCGGATCTTCCGGATCCGGGTGGTGAAGCTTTATCGCTTTTTTTATTGCCTCCAGTTTACGGGAAAGCCCGCTGTCAGACAAGCCTGCACCGCGTCCCGTCACAAGCAGCGGATCACAGCCAAGCAGAACCGAAGCAACCGCGCTGGACGTCGTCGTATTGCCAATTCCCATTTCTCCGGTCACCAAAAGCTTTACCCTATCCTCTTTTGCGCACTTTGCAAGCCCGATTCCCGTTTCGATACAGCGGTACAGCTCTGCCTTTGTCATCGCCGGCTTTTGCGTAATATCCGCCGTCCCGTTGGCGATCCGACAGTTTCGGACTCCAGGATTTCCCGGATAATTTAAAATTCCGAGATCGACCGCCTCTACCTGACAGTTCGCCACCTTTGCCATCCTGCAGGCGCTGCTTTTTCCGGCGGCAAAGCTGTCTGCCATCCGCGCGGTCACTTCGCTTCCGGTCTGTGTGACGTTCTGTGCCACTACGCCGTTATCCGCACACATCAGATACAATCTGCGCACCGACAGATCAATGTCCGCGCTCCCAGTCAGCGCTGCAATCCGAATCAGCGCATCCTCCAAAAGCCCGAGGCTTCCCAGGGGCTTCGCCACACTGTCCCATCGTTGCTTCGCTTCCGACGCTGCCTTTTTGTCCGGCTCCGATATCTGATTCAGCTGATTTGATAACCTTTCCAAATTCACAATGCCTTCTCCCTTTGCTTTTCCTGCCATTTTGCCGCTGCCCTGGCAAACCGTTCTGCCAGCCTTGGCTCTGCCAGAAAATATAAATGCGGAAAGCCTGCATACAGACTGCTTCCTGCTACGCTTCCCTCCCAGGTTTTGTTTCCGACCGGCTTTTTCATTTCAAACGCTGTCCCGTTCTGGGTACAGTCCCAGTAATGAAATTCATGCACCGGAATGCTTTCCCCTTTTTCAAACAGCATGGAATTTTCTTTTGCTGTCATGACCGCGTATCCAAAGCGCTGCAGGCGATTCGTCCGAAATCCGCTTCCATCCAAAACGCCTGTCATCTCCCAGACCTGTCCTTCAGCGTCTTCCAGTTCCTTTTGCAGATACAGGAAGCCGCCGCATTCCGCAATCGTCGGCATTCCATGACGGACCGCCTCAAAAATTGCATGACGCATCCCACTGTTTTCAGAAAGCTTCCCGGCGTGCAGCTCCGGGTATCCGCCGCCCAGATACAATCCGCAGATGCCTTCCGGCAGCTTTTTATCTTCCATCGGCGAAAATTCCACAAGCTCCAATCCCTGTTGCCGCAGCGCTCTTTTGTTTTCTTCATAATAAAAACAAAACGCTGTGTCCTGTGCAATGCCGATTCGAAGCCGCCGGGCGGCGGGAATGGAAAATTGCACTGCAGTGCTGCGATTCTGGCGCGCCGGCTCTGCAACGTCCGCCGCCCAGCTCGCTGCAGCGCGGTCTGTCGGTGCACCAGCTTTTTCTGCGCCCTTTGCCGTCACTGTATTGTCCTTTTGCTCTGTGTTTTCGCCCACGCTGTCCGCTGTCGCTGCGATCCGCAGCACTTGCTCCAGATCAACATGTTGTAAAAAAGCATCTGCCAGCCTGTCCACCTTTTCCGACAGCGCTCCGACCTCCTGCGCTGTCACAAGCCCTAGATGTCTGCTTTCAAAAGAAGCATCTTCCACATAGGGCAAAAAACCAACAACCGGCAGCCCGGTCTGTTCCTCCAGCATCGGTGCAAGCAGCCGCGCCATCCTTTCCGAACAGCCATTGAGCAAAATGCCTGCAAGCTGGTTTCTTTTCCGGAAAGAAAGCATTCCCTGAACTTGTGCGGCAATCGTCAGGCTCGCACCTTTCGGACGCACAACAAGAATTACCGGAGTATTTGTTGCACACGCAACATCCCATGTAGAGTCCCGGTCCGACACGCCGCCAAGACCGTCATAATATCCCATCACGCCCTCCAGCACTGCAATTTTACACCGCTGTTCATAGCAGGCAATCTGGCGCTGCAGTGTTTTTGCATCTGCAAAAAACAGATCCAGATTTTCTCCCGGAATGCCGAGCACGCGCTGATGGAACATCGGATCGATATAGTCCGGTCCGCACTTAAACGAAGCCGCAGAGATTCCTTTTTTCTGCAGCGCCCGTAGGCACGCACAGGTAACAGCCGTCTTCCCGCTTCCGCTGGACAGACCTGCAAATAAAATCCTATTCATCTGCACATCCTCCGGCACTGATTAAAAAGATCGGATTATTGGCGCAAAGCATATGACCTTTTCCTGCCTTTTTCGACCGCGAAACCTGAAGCTGCATGATTTCTGCCGGCTTTAAGGTAAACGCTTCCAGACTTTCACATGCCTGCAGTGCTGTTTCCAGCAAAATCGCGGTCACAACGATCCGGACGGACGGATTTTTTTCAAAAAGGATGGATAAAATTTCCGGCAGATTTCCCTTCGTCCCGCCAATAAACACAGCGTCCGGCGCAGGAAGGGAGTCTAATGCCTGCGGCGCTTTTCCAAAAACCACATGCAAATTCCCGCAGCCAAACCGCTCCCGGTTCTTCCCAATCAATTCTACTGCTTTTTCCTCACACTCAATCGCATACACGTCTGCCTGTCCTGCCATCAGCGAAAGTTCGACAGAAACAGAACCGGTTCCTGCACCGACATCATAAAGGACTTTCGCGCCTGCCGCCCCGAGCTTTGCAAGCACAGCTGCACGCACCTCCTGTTTTGTCATTGGAACCTCTCCCCGGACAAACCAGTCATCCAAAAGTCCGGGACCATGTGCCTTTGCACGCTCCCGCCAGTAAGATTCCGTAACAGAATTCTCAGAATCCTTTTTCACAGATACCGTATCGTTTCCGATATCGTCTGCCGTTTTCTCCCGCTTCACCACCAGCACCGCCAGTGGCGCAAATATCTTTTCTGCTATTTCCCGAACTGTTCCGGACACAATCCGTTCTTCCGGATAGGAAAGCTTTTCTCCGACATACGCCCGGCATCCGCCAAATCCCGCCTGCATCAGCTGTCTGCAAAGTTCCTGCGCCGTATTGTCCGGTCCGGTCAAAAAAAATACTTCCGGATTTTCTGTAACTGCCGCAACAGGATCACAGGCTCTTCCGTGGGCACTCACCACTTTCCAGTCCTGCCACGGCAGCTGCAGTTTCGCAGCCAAATAGGACATACTTCCGATCCCGGGCAGAATGGAGAGCTCTCCGTCCCAGTATTTTCCAAGCCCGGTACAAAGGCTGTAACAGCCGGTGTCCCCGGTACAGACCACGCAGGGAAAGCTGCTGTCAGAACCATACACTGCATCACAGACCGCCTGGGCGGAAACCGCTATTTTCCGATTCTTCGAGCATCCCTCCGGAAGTGTTTCAAGCAGGCGCCCTGCCCCGACAATCAGGTCTGCTTTGCGTAACGCTTCCAACGCTTCCAGTGTCAGGCAGGACTGGCTGCCGGGTCCCATTCCAACGACTGTCAGTTTTCTCATTCCACAGCGCCTCCTTTCGTGTCGTAGACTTGCTGTTCCTGCTCTACAGCTGTGGACAGCTTCGCCCGCCCGGATGCTGCGTTGTCCTCGACCTGCGCGTATCCGCCAGCGCCTCCTTTTGCATACAGGCTCTCCAGTACAAGGTTCCAGGCTTCTTCTACAGAATACCCTTCTTCCTGCGTCGGTCTGCCAATCACGACAAGCGCAGCCTTCTGCAGACGCGCAGCCTCCTGTTTTTCCAGAAAGCCACCTTTTTTGCCGCCATCCTTCGTCACGAGGATGTCGATATGGTACTGCTCCATCAGCGCAATATTTAACGCAGTTGTGAAGGGTCCCTGCAGCGCAAGAATGTGGCTGTGCGGAATCTGAGCCTTTTCGCACAGATCAAGCGCTTCTTTGGAGGGAAGCACCCGCACATAGAGCCGCTCTTTTTCCACGCCTTCAAATGCCGCAAGCTCCTTGCTGCCCGTCGTCAGCAGGACATTTCCAGAAAGCGTCTGCAACAGTCCTGCCGCTTCCTTTGCATCCTGCACCCAGTAACAGTCACTGCCGACCTTTGAAGCTCTCCGGCAAACCCGAAGCAGACGGATTTGCTCCTGCTGCGCTGCCTGACGGATATTTTCGCTCACCTCTGCCGCATAGGGATGGGTCGCATCAATCACAAGATCATAGCCCTTTTCCATCTCCTGCTCCATCTGTGTCCGATTCATCCGCCCTGCCAGAATCGTTGCCTGCGGCAGATCCTGCAGCAGTTCCTCTCCATATGGAGTTGCTACACTGACTTTGAAAATGACTGGAAGAGTCAACAGACGTTGTGCCAGCTCTCTGCCCTCCGTTGTTCCGCCAAACAGCAGGATTCTGAGCTTTTCCTTTCCGCCTGCCCGATTGACCGCCACCCGCTTTTCATAGCCGCGCTTTGTTACCAACAGACCGTTTTGGAAGCTTGTCCTGCTGCTGCCGATAAAGACCGTCGTAAACATATCCACCTGCTCTTTGGTAAGCTCCTGCAGCGTACAGGTTTTCTTCTCTTCATCCTGTCTTCCGATCATCCGCACCCAGCCACAGGGCGTATCCGGTGCATAATACTCGGATACAATCCGGCACGCCCAGCTTAAATAGTCCGCCCGCTTTTTGCTCGACGGATTGTACAGACAAATGGAAAAATCTCCCGCTGCCGCCGCACGGAGCCGCTTCTCGATCACGTCCTTTGGCGTCAGAAGGTCGGACAGGGAAATCACGGCAAAATCGTTCATCAGCGGTGCGCCCAGCCGAGCTGCCCCGGAAAGCGCCGCTGTCACGCCCGCAACGATCACAACCTCCGTCTCCGGATACTTTTCTGCCAACGACAGTACAAGCCCTGCCATTCCGTACACGCCTGCATCCCCGCTGCAGATCATTGCCGTCGTTTTTCCGTCCTGCGCTGCCAAAAGCGCCATATGACAGCGTTCGACTTCTTTTGTCATACCGCTGACCAGATATTCCTTCTCCGGATAATCTTCCCGGATTAAATCCGCATAGGCGGTATAGCCACAGATTACTTCTGACTGTTCCAGCGCTTTTTTTGCCTCCAGCGTCATACCATCCCTGCCGCCAGGCCCAAGCCCTACTACAAAAAGACGTTTCATCGTTTTTCTCTCCGTCAATCGATATTTCACTGCATACAACTATCCTGAAATTTCTTCCCACAAAATAGAATTTTCAGGATACCATTCGCTTTAGAAGGAAATTTTGACCTCGTCCAGTACAAAGGCTGCCGTCACACCGTTTTTCGCCATTTTGGAAATCAGAATTTTCCCATTTTGGCTGCCCGCCATGGCACTCCGTTCGCAGACATTGTCCACACCCGTCACCTGACTGACAAATGCCGATGCGGTAAACTCCCCGTCCAGGTTTCGGAGCGTTTCCGCATCGTAGGTTTCCAGCAAAATACCATGCTCTGCACAAAATAAAAGCAGCCCCGGTTCCTCTTTTTTTAAATCGATGCTGCATATTTTCTGAACCGCCTGCTGCCAGACATTGTTCTGCTCCAGCACTTCCTCAAACAGCGCATCCAGCTGTTCCCGCTGTGCACCTTTCCGGCATCCGATTCCTGCGATCAGCGCTGCAGGAATCAGATAAAGAGGCTCCTGCTTTCGGCCTGTCAGCCTGTGGATTCCGATATAAATATCGCAGGACGCTGCATCGGAAAAAACAAGCCCCTCCGGCAGCTTCCCGGAAATGGGAAATTCGCTGAACAGCTTTTTGGTCTGTCCCTGCAAAAGCCCCGCAGAAATTTCTTTAATTCCGGAAGGATTTACAACCGTCAGCCCTTCCTGTTTCGCCCAGCTGTCCACCGCCCAGACGCCCCGCACATCTGTTGCCGTCGTAATCGCCGCCTGCGCGCCTGTCATTTTCGCAAGTTTATTGGCAAGAAGATTTGCTCCGCCGAGATGCCCGGACAAAATCGGGATGCACCAGTTTGCCTTTTCATCCATCACGACCACAGCCGGATCGCTTTGTTTTTCCCGGACATAAGGCGCGATCGCACGTACGGCGATTCCTGCCGCACCGATAAAAAGCAGATTGTTGCCCGGCTGAAAAACCCGCTTTGTCCAGTCCGACAGACTTTCGTGATCTGCTCCGAAACACTGTGTAAGTTCCCAGTCTGTAGCAAAGACATCCTCTCCCGCCAGAATCCTCTGCCCGAGCGTTGCGCCGCTTGGGCTGAAACAGATGATATGATTACTCATTTGCGTTTCCTTCCGTATCCGTGCCCTGCCGGTACTTTGTCGTAAACGCCGGGTCATACAGACACGATCTGTCATAAACATCCCCGAGGAAATTTCCGACCATTACAAGCGCCGTTTGGGAAATGCCGGCTTCTTTCCCGCACCGGGCAAGATTTCCGAGCGGACAGCGCAGCGTGCGCTCTTCCGGCCAGCTTGCCTTGTATACAATTGCTGCCGGTGTCTGTTCCGTGTAAGCGCCCTTTAACAGCTCGCGCTGTAGTCCCTCTAACATCCCGGCGCTCAGGAAAATGACCATCGCGCAGCCGTGCGCCGCAAAGGAGGCAATCGACTCTGCTTCCGGCACCGGCGTCCGCCCCGCCATCCGGGTAATGATCACGCTCTGCGTAATGCCCGGCAGCGTGTATTCTGCATCCAGCGCTGCTGCCGCACCACAGAAGCTCGAAACGCCAGGCGTCACATCGTAAGCAATCTTCTGCTCTTTCAGGCGGTCGATCTGCTCTCGAATCGCCCCGTACAGGCTCGGGTCGCCCGTATGCAGCCGCACTGTCATCTGCTGTCTGCTTTCCGCCTCTTCCATGACGGCAATCACTTCTTCCAGCGTCATCTGCGCGCTGTTATAAATTCTGCAGTCTTTTTTTGCAAACCCGAGCAGTGCCGGATTGACCAAACTGCCCGCATAAACAATAACATCCGCTTCTTCCAGAAGTCTGCGTCCCCGCAATGTGATCAGATCCGGCGCGCCGCAGCCTGCCCCAACAAAATGAACCACTTCTTTACTCCTTTACAATCACAGTTGTGAAATATCCATAAGCCTCGTTTTCCAAAAGACCGTCCTTGACGACTTCTCCCGGCAGACCGCCTGCTTTGCAATTTCCAGCGCGGTTTCCTGTTTTCCCATCGCACGTGCCGCTACGATGACGTCTGCTTCCTTCAAAATGCGTACCGCCTTGACCGTCATCAGCTCCGGATCTCCCGGACCCGTGCTCACTCCGTAAAAAATCCCCTTTATGTTTCCTGACACTGAGTTTCTCCTAACACTCCAAACCGATTGCTGAACACCAGAACCGTAACTTCCACCGTACCGCCCAGCCGGTGCGCTGCATGCTGTCCGATCTTTTTCATCAGACTCTGCATGACCGCTTCTTTTTTCCCTTCCTCATCCAGAATTTCCAGACAGGCGTCCGTCGTCGCAGCCTCCATCAGTCTGCCGATCACATCCCGGCTTACGCCCGCCAGTGCGGCATGGGCGGCGAACAGCTCACACCGGCAGTCTGCAACCCTGGAATGCGTATTCATAATACCACCCGCCAGCTTGACAAGCTTGCCGATGTGCCCCACCAATATGACCTTTGAAAATCCGCTGCTGACTGCAAAATCGAAGGCTTCCCCGATATAATTGGAACACTGTACCGGCGTCATGGAGACAAATTCCGGTCGATCCTTTAAAAATTCCATGCCGTAATTGCCCGGTGTCAGTAAAAGTGCCTCCTCCCCCAATGCCCTTCGCTGACGTATTTCCAGACCGATGGTATCCACAAGCGCCTGCACGCTTTTCGGCTCAACAATCCCGGTCGTTCCGAGAATCGATATTCCGCCCTGGATGCCAAGCTGCGGATTGAAGGTCTTTTTGGCAAGCGCTTCCCCGTCCGGCACAAATACCGTCAGCAAAAGTCCGCCCTCATAGCCTGCGTCCAGGCACTCTGCCTCCGCCTCCTGCAAAATCATCCGCCGCGGGACAGAATTGATCGCCGCTGCGCCGACCGGCTGTTCCAGACCTGGCTTTGTCACCCTGCCGACGCCGACGCCTCCGTCGATAACGATCTTGGTTCCCGCCGTTTTTTTTGCTTTGACACAGATCAGAGACTGCGCGGTGACATCGATATCGTCTCCTGCGTCCTTGCGCACGCCACAGCTGACCCAGCCGTCGCCGCTTTGAATTTCTTCCACCGCCGTCGTGACCCAAAGCCCCTTCGGCGTCAGGACGGAAATTTCTTCTGTTTTTTGTCCGCCAAGCAGCATCCGGACGGCAGCCTTTCCCGCCAGCGCCGCACACGTTCCTGTGGTGTAGCCGCAGCGCAGCTTCTGCTGTCCCTGCTGGATATAATGTTCAAACTCCATTTTCGATCCTATCTGCTGCCTCTGTTTTTGCCAGCGCCCTTTCCACCATAGATGCCTCCTGCACAGAGGAATTTCTGCTTTCACGCTGTAACCTATCATACAAAAAAATACACGTAAAGTAAACGTTATTTTTATCCAACTACCTGCCCTGCCGCAATCAAAAAGACACCGCCGTAATAAAACAGCAGCAGCACCGCGCCTTGCAGGCGGCTTTCGTAGCCGCTTAGCAGCCGCCAGATCAGAATATTGTCTGAAATGAAAAATCCAACCGCGCCAAAAGCCGTGAGCATGCTGCCAAAACTTTGCTCCTGTAAGCAATAGGTAATCGCGCCCGCCGTCATCGCACTCAGAACCAGCCCATAGGCCACAACAGACAAAATCTCCCTGCCGCTTTTTCCGACGGTCTGTTTTCGGTGTATCAGGTACATCCCCGCCAGCAAAACGACAAGGCTGACCGCTGTAGCGATGCTAAAATGCGCTTCGGAAAAATACGCCGCCAGATAGCAGATATGTCCCAGTGCAAATACGCATGCGCCAAGATTAAAAATCCGTTCCAGCAAGACGTCCGCGACCGCACAGCAAAGCGTCGCTGCCAGCACAAAGCATGCTGCCAGGCTGTTCTGCTGCCATACCGCTGCGCCCGCGACAAGCGCTGCAATCAGCGTCGTCCCGCCTTTTAACATCAATGTCTGTGTTGTTTTATGTTCTCTCTGCCTCTCATAAAGGCTGCCGCTCATAAGCATCAGAGCCGCCGCTGCTCCTAAAAACAGCGCCGGCTCCTCCTGCAGCCATATCCGGAAAGCTTCCATAGGAATCCTCCATTTATACACTGCGATACTTTGCTACGTATACAGGGAAGCTGTCCGCTCCCTTGATTTCCTTTCCTGCTGAAATCGTTACGTTTTTGTCCGTAATGACATATTCTACATTAGCGCCCTCGCCAACGATTGTATCCTGCATCAGGACGCAGTTTTTCACCTTAGCACCTTTCGCAATTCTGACGCCACGGAACAGAATACTGTTCTCCACTTCGCCTTCGATGATGCAACCGTCTGCGGACATGATGTTCTTCGCTTTGGAGCCCTGGATGTAACGGGTCGGGTTGTCGTCACGAATCTTGGTGTAGATCGGGTTGCCGCCAAACAGACCGTCCAGATTTTCATCCTTTAACAGCTTCATATTCTCATTGAAATAGCTCTTGATATCACTGATGCGCGCCAGATAGCCATTAAATTCAAAGCCTCTGACATTCAGACGCTCCAGGTTCGGTGCCAGCAGATCACGGTCAAAATAAACCATGCCCTTACTATAGGCTTCGCTGATCATATGTACCAGAAATTCCCTTTCAATGATGTAAATGTTCATGGAAAGGTTCTGAACTCCCTCGTCCTCCGGATTGATCCGCAGCTGACGGATTCTGCCGTCATCGTCCAGCTCAAACGTGTAGTACAGATCCTTTGTAATATCAAACGGCTTTTTCATTCCGACGGGAATTTCCTGCTTCTTATATGCGATCGTCACATCCGCACCGCTTTCGATATGCTGCTCCAGCATCGCTGTAAAATCGAAGTTTACCGCAAGGTTAGCGTCAGACATCACGACATATTTTTCTCTCGCATCCTTTAACATATCCAGAATGCTCGCCAATGCTTCGATTCTTCCGTTGTATACTTTCACGGTATTGGAAGCAAACGGAGGCACGATATTGAGTCCGCCGTATTTACGGGTTAAATCCCATTCTCTGCCGGAGCCGAGATGATCCATCAGAGAGTGATAATTTTTACGGACGATCAAAGAAACATTGTCGATTCCGCAGTTCACCATGCTTGATAAAATAAAGTCTACCATACGGTAACGGCCTGCAAAGGGAATGGAAGCCATCAGACGCTCCGTGACAAGCTCCGGAACCAGACCATCATAGCTGTTGGGGAAAATAATTCCCAGCGCGTTCGCATTGGAGTTTACCATTGTTCTTCACCATCCTTTACATTTTGATCGATCATAGCTGCCGGGCCGACCTTTGCGCCGTCTCCGATATAAACACCGGAACCGATGGTTGCAACGCTGCCTGCGCCGTCTTTCGGCATCTCACCTACAACCGCGTTTTCGCCGATCACGACATTTTCTGCAACAATACAGTGTTTGACGGATGCGCCCTTTTTGATAACGGTACCTCCCATTACAACTGCATCTTCGATCTCAGCGCCCTCTTCTACCGATACACCGGAGAACAGGATCGAATGCTTGACATGTCCTGCGATCCTGCAGCCGTCCGTCACCATGGAGTTTTCCACAACGCCGGTATCCAAAATTCTGTGACCGGTTTTCCCACTGTTTCGACTGTAGATTTTCCAGTCATCCTCAAATAAGTCAATGCCGCTGTGCTCCGGATCAAGGACCTCCATGTTTGCTTCCCAGAGAGAGCTGATGGTTCCGACGTCTTTCCAGTAGCCGCTGAAATGATAAGCGTACATATCTCTGCCGTCACGCAGCAGGCTCGGAATGACGTTTTTGCCGAAATCGTTTTCAGATTCCGGATCCGCCTCATCCTCAATCAGATATTTCTTTAAAACATCCCAGTTGAAAATGTAGATTCCCATCGACGCAAGATTTGACTTAGGTTCCTTGGGTTTTTCCTGGAATGCGGTGATCTTGTCGTTTTCGTCCGTTACCATCAAACCGAAACGAGATGCCTCTTCCCACGGTACTTCCATAACAGCAACGGAGAATTCTGCGCCCTTTTCTTTATGGAAGCGTAAAAAATCGCTGTAGTCCTGTTTGCAAATCTGGTCGCCGGACAGGATGATGACGTATTTAGGATTATAGCGCTCGATAAACGGGATGTTCTGATAGATTGCGTTCGCTGTTCCCTTATACCAGTCGGATCCGGATGCCTTCTGATAAGGCGGCAGAACATGCACGCCTCCAATTAAGCGGTCCAAATCCCAAGGCTGTCCGTTTCCAATATATTCGTTCAGCACCATAGGCTGATACTGTGTCAGAATGCCTACTGTATCAATCCCGGAATTGACACAATTGGAAAGCGGGAAATCGATAATCCGGTACTTTCCACCAAACGGAACGGCAGGCTTTGCAAGTCTCTGGGTCAATGCATACAGACGCGAGCCCTGTCCGCCTGCAAGCAGCATTGCAATCATTTCTTTTGCCATGAAATCTTCCCCCTGTGTTTATTCTTGTAATATATTCAATATTACCATAAGAGACCATTTTTTCCCAGTCTATTTTTGTACTTTTGCAAAATTTTATTCTTTCCTCACAGATCTTTTTCGTCCTGTTTTCTTTTTTTTCAATTGAATACCGTACAAATCCATGCTATACTATTATAAATGCTGTTGCAGGCGCACAGCATCAGAAAGGAATGTGATCCCATGGCAGTAAATGAATCCGCGGAAAACTATCTGGAAACGATCCTTGTCCTGAGCAAGACCCATCCAGTTGTCCGCTCTGTAGATATCGCAGAAGAACTCGGCTTCAAAAAATCCAGCGTCAGTGTCGCTATGAAGAACCTACGCGAAAAGAACCATATTACCGTAACCAAAGAAGGGTTTATCTATCTGACCGATACCGGCCGCCAGATTGCTGAAATGATTTATGAACGTCATGAACTGATTTCCGGCTGGCTGATTCAGCTCGGCGTCGATCCCGAGACAGCCGTCAGTGATGCCTGCCGCATGGAGCATGTCATCAGCCCGGAAAGCTTCGCCGCAATCAAAAAACACGTTCTGGAAAACCGCGATAAACAATAATCTTTTTCCAAAGTGCATATTCTGTTGTTCGAAGCAGCGAACATCCATCGAAAAAGGCATTCCCGCAGGGTGATGTCTTTTTTTATTCCTGACAATAGGATGTGTACTCGGCGCATAGGCAGATGGTTGCCAAAGCAACCGCGCCTCGGCGCGAGAATCTGCCAAAGCACCTTCTTTATCTGTCATAGTGCAACAAAAGGACAGCTATCCTTCATGGTAACTGTCCTTTTGCTGTGTCAAAAATTATATCAAACAGGAAATTATGGAGAATCTTTTTGTTTTAAAGTTCTCAGGCGTTTGCTGCCAGCGCCTTGCCGAGATTTTTGCACTCCTCAATCATTGCATCGTCCGGTGTCTCCTGGCAGATTAAGCCCTCGCCGTTTACTACGGTTGCGCCTTCACCGGTCACGCGCTCTGCCCACTCGCGCATCCACTGCCCGTCGCCCCAGCCATAGGAACCAAACAGTGCGATGGTCTTGCCGGAGATGGAGCCGTCAATGCTCTCCATGAAAGGCTCGAACTCGCCCTCTTCCAGAACTTCTGCGCCCATTGCGGGGCAGCCCAATGCAAATGCTTTTTCTGCGGTTAAATCTGCAACGTTTACGTCTGAAACATAAACAACCTCTGCCTCTTTTCCTGCTTCTGTGATGCCGGCTGCAACAGCCTCTGCCATCGCCTGTGTGTTGCCGGACTGGGACCAGTATACTACGGATACCTTGCTCATTTTCCTACTCCTCTCGTATTCAGACAGCCAGCTTTTTCTCCCGACTGTCGACTTCAAAAACTTCTTTTAATTTTAAAATATTCTGTCTTTCATACGCCATAGAAAGGGCTAGATCCATCGCTCTGTCGTATTCTGAAAACAGTGCGATCTTTTCCTCCGCCTTCTCGTAGACCTTCCAATAGCCTGTATAAAGACACTTTTTATATCCGATCCCCATAAAGCCCCGGACGTCCTCTGCCGGATATCCCAGCAGCAGCCCCAGCTCATGAGGAAAAGGCATTTCACCGTTTCCGTGCCCGCCGATCCGCTGTTCCAGTTTTCTGAAAATCCGGTGCAGCTCCACGCTGTCGTAGCCGATCTCTTTTAAAAGGGCTTCGACCTGTAGCGTTTTTACCCATTGCTCCAGTTCTTCTCTGCGGTACAGCAACAGAGTAATTTTATCTCTGCAGCGATACAGCTTTCTGGCACACATTTCGGAATTGCGCAGCAGAAAACACAGTTCCTTCCAGTATCTTTCCTCGATGATCAGAAGATTGGAAACCTTGATTCCCGCCAGCACCGGTGCGCACTGAAGCGCCATCTGTACGAACAGATTCCGCTTATCCATTTTCAGAAACAGCCAAAATGCCTGTTGACTCATCGTAGTACCTCTCTGATGTCAGCTTTTTATCTGCCGAAAGCCGCCTTCCCAGGATAGCAGGCAGCCTTGCCAAGCTCTTCTTCGATTCGCAGCAGCTGGTTGTATTTTGCAACACGCTCACTTCTGCTGGGTGCGCCAGTCTTGATTTGGCAGGTATTCAATGCAACCGCCAGGTCTGCGATTGTGGTGTCCTCTGTCTCGCCGGAACGGTGGGAGGTGATTGCACAATAACCCGCCTCGTGTGCCAGCTTGATCGCTTCCAGGGTTTCGGATACGCTGCCGATCTGATTTAACTTGATCAGAATCGCATTGCCACAGCTAAGGTCAATCCCCTTCTGCAGACGCTTTGTATTGGTAACAAACAGGTCGTCACCGACTAACTGTACTTTGTCACCAAGTTCTGCTGTCATATGCTTCCAGCCTTCCCAGTCCTCTTCGTCCAGACCATCTTCAATCGAAGCGATCGGATATTTCTCACACAGCTTTTTCCAGTGTGCAACCAGTTCTTCGGAGGTGAACTTCGTGCCAGCCTTCGGAAGCACATATTCCCCCTTCCTGCTGCCTTTCCATTCGCTGGAAGCTGCATCCATTGCCAGAACGAAATCGGTTCCCGGCTCGTAACCTGCCTTCTTGATTGCTTCCAGAATAACTTCGATTGCTTCTTCGTCGCTGCTAAGGTTCGGTGCGAAACCGCCCTCATCGCCAACGGAGGTTGCAAGGCCTCTGGACTTTAACAGAGCCTGCAGTGCATGGAATACTTCTGTACACCAGCGAAGTCCTTCGGAAAAGCTCTTTGCGCCAACCGGCATAATCATGAACTCCTGTACATCTACGGTGTTTGCTGCATGTGCGCCGCCGTTTAAGATGTTCATCATCGGAACCGGAAGCCGATTTCCGTTTGCGCCGCCCAGGAAACGGTACAGCGGAATATTTAAGGACTGTGCTGCCGCTCTTGCAGCTGCGATGGATACTGCCAGAATCGCATTTGCACCAAGTTTGGATTTATCCTCTGTTCCGTCTGCTTCGATCATCGCAGCATCTACTTTATAAGTGTCAAATGCATCTACTCCACAGAGTACATCGTTGATTACAGTATTGATATTGTTGACGGCTTTTAAAACACCCTTGCCGCCAAATCGGGATTTATCCTGATCACGCAGCTCCAGCGCTTCGAACTCGCCGGTAGAAGCTCCGCTGGGTGCCATGCCTCTTCCTACGGTTCCGTCCGTTAAAACAACTTCTGCCTCAACAGTCGGATTGCCTCTGGAATCAATAATTTCTCTTCCGATTACTTTTTCAATGGTCAGATTTGCCATTTTAACCTCCATTCCGCAGGCGCTTTGCGCCGAAGGAACCGCGAGCAGAACTTCCAGTTCTGCTCTGCGATCCTAGCTACTTTGTGACGCCTGCGGCACAAATAGCTGTGTGAAAAATAAGCGATTACGCTTATTTTTCACACTAGTCTCCTTCCTTACAGTTTCCCAAAAGGGCCACCCGCCGTGTGTCAGCAGCGCACGGCGGATGGAGATAACCATGATTTATTCCTTTTTAGTTAGCCTTTCCTAACTACGCTTAGTCTACCAGAACTCTTTTCGAAAATCAAGTGCTTTTTTATAAAATTTCGAAAGAACCGGAGCGACGAAAAAAGAATGTGCCTTGGCGCATCCTCGTAGAGCTTTTTTATCGTATAGAAGCAATGTTTCCTATACGATAAAAAAAGACGATACCGGTTCTTCTGACCGAAATCGTCCTCTTTTGATTCGTAAGCACTGCTTACTTTCCTGTCCTTATCAGTATTTCCACAGACTGCAGCCGTTATACACTGTCAACCCGTAATTTCTGTTACGTTCCTGCAGCCGCATCTTCTTACATATTTCAAAGCGCCTGCAGCGCTCCGCTTAATTCTCCCATCCGTGCCGCCATATATTCTTTGAGGGCGCTGCGCGGTATCTCCATGGCAATCGACAGTTCTGCATAAAGATTGTCCTCCGCGGCTTTCAAATAGCGGCCGTCCATCGCGGGCATCCTGCGCCCCTCCAGCACCCGCTCCCTGCCGTAATCCGTAATTGTGCGGATCATACAGAGCATTCCTCTTGCATCGCTGTGATTGATAATCCTGCGGTAGGTCTCCTCTCGCCGTCTTTCATCCTTCTCCCAGCACAGTCTGCACTCCGGCAGCTGTCCCAAAAGCTCCTCTGCTTCTTCCTTTGTCAGCACCGCGCGCATCGCATTTTTTTCCTCCTGTCCGACGGGAGAAAAAATCCTGCTGCCGGCGTTGACCATGGACTGCATCTCATAATACAGACGGTCTTTGGGAATTCCCTCCAGGTTCAGCGTAGTAATGTTCTTGACTTCACAGACGCCCTTGCATCCGTAAGTAACCAGATCTCCTTTCTCAAACATAGATACCCTCAACTTTCTTTAAAAAACGACAGCTGCCATGGTTTCAGCCGCCCAAAACACTACACTTTTATTATACCCCCGATTTTTTTAAAAGGAAAATCAAAATCTGACAAAAAATGATTTTCGTCTGTTTTTACCATGAAAAGCGGGCAGATTTTTGTCGAATCTGCCCGTTCGAAAATCTTTATACCATGCTTCGCAGGCGCGCAACCGCGTCCGGGATGACCTCCATCAGGAATTCTGCGTCCGCCTGTGTGTTCGTCTCATCCAGGCTGATGCGGATCGTGCCTTTTGCAAGCTCCGGCGATATGCCCATCGCTGTCAGCACATGGCTCGGCTCCAGTGCGCCCGCCGAGCACGCCGCGCCCGCCGAAACGGAGACGCCCTTCATGTCGAGGTACAGAAGAAGAGCTTCTGCCTCGATGCCGTCGAAGCTGATATTTAAGTTGCCGCACAGCCGGTCGGCACGGGAGACAGCAGTACCTGCATGTCGTGCCGCAGCATCGGTGCCCGCTGCTGCACCTTCACCGTCCTCCATGACCCCACAGCCGTTTAAATGGCTCCCTTCGATGGAAAGCAGGCGCTCTGCGACCTGTCTGCGCAGCTCCAGCACGAAGGTATCTTTTTTGTCGCGGTTTATCAGACTCTCCTCCAGAGCCGCCGCCATGCCAACGATGCCGGGAACATTTTCGGTTCCGGCGCGCTTTCCTTTTTCCTGCGCGCCGCCCTCCAACAGACTCTCGGTCCGGAACCCGTTTTTCACATACAAAAATCCGCAGCCTTTCGGACCGTGGAATTTATGTGCCGAGACAGACAGAAAATCCGCCTGCAGCTTTGTCAGGTCGATTTCCACATGCCCTGCTGCCTGCACTGCATCCGTATGAAACCACACGCCGTGCATCCTGCAGATCTCCGCAAGCTCTTCTACCGGCTGAATCGTGCCGACTTCATTGTTGGCATACATCACGCTCACCAGCGCTGTATCCGGGCAGATCGCAGCTTCCAGCGTTTCGGGCAAAACCAACCCTTCTGATGTTACCGGCAGATAGGTCACCCGAAACCCCTGCCGTTCCAGCGACTTCGCCGGGTTTAACACCGCATGGTGCTCGATTGCCGATACGATAATATGCTTTTTGCCGATTCGTGCCCCGGCTGCTGCCGCCATCTGCAGCGCCCAGTTATCTGCCTCCGTACCGCCGGAGGTAAAATAAATTTCCTTCGCCTTCGCATGCAGCAGATGCGCGATTTTCTCCCGCGCTGTCTCGACTGCGTCCCGCGCTGTTCGCCCCTCTTCATATAGGGCGGACGGGTTGCCGAAGTTTTCTGTCATCCAGGGCAGCATCGCCTCCAGGGCTGTTTTACTCAGGCTGGTGGTTGCAGCCTGATCCGCATATACGCGCATGTCCGTCATCCTTTCCATTTCCGGCGCAGTGTTAACACCTCCCATCCAGCAGATCCTGGATCGATACGCTGGAAAGATATTCGTCTATAATTTCGTCCAGTCGATTCCACATCGGTCTGGTCAGGCAGTTCGCCAGAAGCTCGCACTCCGGGCCGCAGCCTTCCCCGTCCATGCAGGAAACCGGTGCGAGCGTCCCTTCTGTCAGCTTCAAAATCTCGCTGACCGGGTATTCCTCCGGTCTGCGTGCCATCCGGTAGCCTCCGTCTTTCCCTCTTCTGCTCTGCAGAAGTCCCGCCTTGTTGAGCATACCGACAATCGATTCCAGATATTTCATCGAAATCTTCTGCCGCTGTGCAATATCATTCAGGGAAACATACTCCTCCTGCTTCTGCATCGCCAAATCCAGCATGACCCGAAGCGCGTATCTTCCCTTTGTGGAAACCATCATAGGGCATAGCCCTCCTTACTTACCTCTTGTATTTCGAATCGGAGCTTTCCTCCCCTGAAAATCTGCAAATAGAAATCAGCGCTGCCTTCGTTGAAACAGTAGAATGCACGCTCTGCGAGCATTCTATTGTCATGAATGAAAAACAGCGCCGACCGCCAAATTTCTTTGCTGCCGACACTGTTATTATAGCAGATTTTCTCTTGGAATGCTATCAGGAATCCTGTTTCGTTTTTACACACGCTGCAATGCTGCAGCTTAACGTAACTCAGCCCTGAATGCTCTGTACGGTATAGCCTGCCTTTTCGACAGCTTCCCGGATCGCTGCATCTTCTACAACCTTTTCGTAGGAAACGACTGCTTCTTTCTTTTTCAGGTTGATCTTTGCAGAAGCCCCGTCGATTTTGTTGATTGCTTCGGTTACGGCTCTGACGCAGTGATCGCAGTGCATACCAGAAATTTTCACGGTCTTTTTGCCGATGACAGGACCATCCAGCTTTTTATCCTCGATGATAATCGTATCGCCGCCACCGCAGCAGGGGCTTTCCCCTTTCAAATGCTTCAGCGTCCCTTTCAGTGCAAATCCCAAAAGAACAATTACAACTGCTACAACAATTACATTAGCCATTTTCCTGTTCTCCGTCTTTCTTTTTCCTTTTCCATTTCTGAATCCAGAGCACGACCTGATAAATCAGGACACCTGCCAGATAGATCACCAGAAAAGCACCAAAGCCGTAAAGCATGGAGCCTGTGATGTTTCCAACATTTCCCATTTTTTCCTCTTTTCTTTGCGCAAAGGAAGGATCCCCTAGCTTCGGATCGGACAGTCTTTGTCACTGCTGCTTTACGCCTGTCAGTGTTTTTTCTTGTTTCCTTCTGTCCTGCACGCGCTGCAGCCGCTGCAACCGCCGCAGGAACCGCCACAGCCTGTACAGCCGAGATGTTTTCCGGCTTTTCTATTCTGAACCTGTTTGTAAATCAGGAACAGACAATATCCGATCACCAGAATCAGAATTACTGCATTTGCCATCGTGCATTCCTCCACATGTTTGGGAAAAGGCCGGACATCAGAAATGTCCAGCCTCCTCCGTTTCTATTCTTTACCCAGTCCTTAGTTTGCCGCCTGTACAGACCGTTTGGAGTAAACCTTCTGATCCTTGTAGGGATCGGGTCTGAATAACAGGAACAGAATGATTGCTGTGAATACAAATCCGAATACAGTGCCTACGCCGAAGCTGCCGCCGGTTACAAAGGAACCGATCTGGTAGATGCACAGGCAAACGATGTAAGCGAAGATGTTCTGGAACAGGATTGCAAACCAGAACCACTTTTTAGACTGCATCTGCTGTGCCATGGTTGCAATTGCAGCCAGACAAGGAGAATCCAGCAGGTTGAAGATCAGGAAGCTCAGTGCTGCCAGAGAAGTAGGGAACCATGTCTGTACAGCCTGTGCAACGGTTACTGCATCTTCTGTATCGCCAGTTACATTTGCAAGAACGCCCATGGTGGAAACGATCGCTTCCTTTGCGGTAAAGCCGGACAGAGAAGCTGCCACAGGCTGCCACTCGCCAAAGCCCAGAGGTGCAAACAGAGGTGCGATGAAACCACCGATTACAGCCAGTAAACTGTTTCCGCTCTCTTCTACCAGACCGAAGCCGCCGTTTTCGAAACCAAATCCGCCAAGGAACCACATTACTACGCAGGCAAGGAACAGGATCGTACCAGCCTTGATGATGAAGCCTTTCAGTCTTTCCCATACATGAAGCAGTACGGTCTTAGCCTGAGGAACATGGTACTGAGGAAGCTCCATAACGAACGGAGCAGGCTTTCCGGAGAAAGGTTTGGTTTTCTTTAAGATAATGGCCGCCACAAGGACTGCTACAATGCCCATGAAGTACATTGCGGGAGCCATAAATCCGCCTGCTTCATAGCTGCCGGTTGCCCAGCTTGCCATTACGCCGCCCATCAGTGCGATAACAGGAAGCTTCGCGCCGCAGGGGATAAAGGTTGCTGTCATGATCGTCAGTCTTCTGTCGTTATCCTGCTCAATCGTCTTGGATGCCATGATACCAGGGATACCGCAGCCAGAGGAGATCAGCAGCGGAATAAAGCTCTTACCGGACAGACCGAAATGACGGAACACCCGGTCCATGACAAAGGCAATACGAACCATGTAACCGCAGTCTTCCAGGATAGACAAAAACAGGAACAGGATTGCCATCTGAGGTACGAAACCAAGGACAGCGCCTACACCGCCGATTACGCCATCCACAACAAGGCTTGTTACTACATCGTTGGTGCCGATGCCTTCCAGGAATCCGCCTACGATTTCCTGAATGCCGCCAACGAAGGTATCATTTGTCCAGTCTGTTACAATCGTGCCGATCGTGGTAACAGAGATGTAATATACTACGAACATAACTGCGATAAAGATCGGGATACCGAGGATACGGTTTGTAACGATCTTATCGATTTTATCAGAAGTTGTCAACTTATCCTTGCCCTTTTTCACAGTCGTGCCGACAATCTTCTGAATGAATTTATAACGCTCATCGGTTACGATACTTTCCATATCGTCATCATGAGACTTTTCCAGACCAGCTCTTAACTCTTCGATCTTCTTTGCAGCGCTGTCTGTCAGCTTTACGCTTTCAGCAACCTTGGAGTCCTTCTCCAGGAATTTTACTGCATACCATCTCTTTTTATTTGCATCGATGGAAGAAGGAAGAACTTCTGCTGCAGCGCTGACTGCATCTTCCAGATCCTTGTTAAAGATCTCTTTCGGAAGGTCTGCTTCTTTCTTCTTTGCGGTCTTGATCGCTTCGTCGATCAGCTTGTCAAGTCCTTCGCCCTTTAATGCAGAAGTCTCAACGATTGGACAGTCAAGGAGCATGGAAAGGCGGGCAACGTCGATCTTGATGCCTCTCTTTTCCAGCAAATCCGCCATGTTCAGCGCGATAACAACCGGAACACCGGTTTCGATCAGCTGAGTGGTCAGATATAAGTTTCTTTCAATATTGGTTGCATCCACCAGATCTACGATGACATCCGGATTCTCTTTTAACAGATAGTCACGGCTGACAACTTCTTCCAGGGTATACGGTGAAAGGGAATAAATACCAGGAAGGTCGGTTACGACTACCTCTTCCTTCACCTTTTTGCTTTTTAATTTACCTTCTTTTTTCTCTACGGTAACACCAGGCCAGTTACCTACATACTGATTGGCGCCGGTCAGCGCGTTGAACATGGTTGTTTTACCACAGTTCGGGTTACCGGCAAGCGCAATTCTAATTGCCATCTTCTCTTACCTCCTTAATCCCTCTGTAAAAATGCGGCTGTTTATTTTACCTGTACGCACTGTGCATCGTCTTTTCTGACGGTCAGCTCATAGCCTCTGACAGTGATCTCTACCGGATCTCCCAGCGGAGCAACTTTTCTGATGTAAAGTTCGCTTCCTTTGGTGATTCCCATATCCATAATCCGACGCTTATACGCACTGTCACCTTCAATCTTGGTTACAACAACCGTGCTTCCAACCTGTGCATCACGCAGTGTCATGGTCTTATCTCCTTTCCCTTAGCTCCTTTAATATATAGTATCGGCGATCATCAGATCACGATGTGCCGTGCCATATCTTCATTTACTGCAATTCTGGAATCCTTGACATTTACAATCAGGTTTCCTCCGATCGAAGATACAACCGTGATTTCCGTTCCCGCTACAAATCCGAGATTTTCCAGAAAACGTCTTGTCTCTTCGTTTCCGCCAACCTTCACGATCTTGTTGACTTCTCCCATCGTCGCCATTGTTAAAGGCATCTGCTCAACCTTCTTTCTTTTGCCATACTTCCGCTCATTTTTGCGCATGTCGCGTTTGTATCAAGTACACGCAGACGCAAATCTCACGATTGAAAAATTTCCTTTTTCAATCTTTGTCTATCCTTCTTACTTCCAGACGCTAGTTAGTATATTCTAACGTTCGATAGATGTCAAGCACTTTTTTTATTTGTATCAAACTTATGATTCATATAGATAACTTATGTTACTTGATACTCTTTTTTGTTTTTCGATACCAACATTAGTCAGCGATGGAACGCAAAAAAAGAATGTGCCTTGGCACATTCTCGCGCCGAGGCGCGGTTGCTTTAGCAACCATCTACCCCTGCGCCGAGTGCGCATCCTCGCGGAGCATTTTGATCGTATAGAAGCGAAGTTTTCTATACGATCAAAATGGGCTGTCGCACTAACGTGCGACAGCCCTATAGGATTCAGAAATGATATGAATTTAAAACAGTCAGGGATGCTGCAGGGATTCACTGACCGAATTTCTTCATCAGAACCGGCATGAAGATACCGCCCTGTACGCTTCTCCCCATGAAGTGACAGTATTCGCCGGTTACGGTCTCGTACCAGTCAGAGAAAGGCACTCTGGTTGCGGTGGTTTCCAGATAGTGCGCAACCGGTGCGATCAGCGCCTGCGCTTCCTCGTCGGTCTTTGCCATCGATGCACACCATAAAATCCAGTCGCTCTTGGTGTAATCCTTTCTGCTGTCCAGAGGCGTACCGTACTCGTTGGTCTTCTTGACATAGTATTTCAGCTCTTTCTCGTAAACTTCATCCGAGAACAGCTTGCTGCCAAAGAATTTATCCCATACAAGGTTGTATTTTAAGCTCCAGGTATCCGCATTACCGAAGGCCAGCACATAGTGGTCGTCTGCAATTGCGCGCTTCTCCCAGTCTTTTGCCATTTCAGCAGCCTTTGCATGATATTCTTCCGCTTCTTCTGTCCTGCCGAGCTGAGCTGCCAGACGCGCATAGGCCTCTATGCCCATGATCGCTTTTGCAGACAGATTTACATTGTGGGACAGATGTCCTGCAAAGTCGTCGGTGCACAACTGTTCGCCAGGGTCTGCACCGAATTTGACCAGATACTGTGTCCACTGCTTTAAAACAGCCATGTGAGGCTCTGCAAATAAAGCGTTTCCATCCAGCTTGCAGACAGCTGCCGTCATCAGCAGCATATTACCACATTCCTCAACGGGCATCTGATATCTGAACTCGAAAATATCGGTTCCTGCAGGATACTGGTAGAACGGAGGGAAGATATCGTCGTTCCAGCCGGAGAACCACAGGTCGCCCTTCTTGCCGTTTAAGCCGTAAACCTGTCCCCATGCGTAAGGGTAACGTCCAACGTCGTGCGGTGCGAAGTCAAATTCCCAGGAATCGCAGGCAGCAAATTGAAATACCGGACGCAGCATGCCTTTGACATATTCGGTGTTGAACAGTAAGAACAGGGGAACAGAAGGATAACTTACATCAACCGTACCGATACAGCCGTTGGAGTCGTTTTCCTTGGACAGGAAAATGATATTGCCGTCTTCGTCGGTGATCAGCTTGTGCGCTGCGATGGCATGCCGGTAGCTCATGTTGCACAGGAATGCATATTTCTCGCCGCCAGCCGCATAAGCTTCTTTTTCTACCTTTTCATCGACTGCTGCCGCATGCTTTAACGTCTCGTCGTGATCCGCAAACGCTGCGCCGATTGCATCCAGAATGGTTGCATAGGTATTGGTCCAGTATGCCTTGCGCCACTGTCCGAAGTAGTTGATGGAAAGCAGATCATCATATGCCAAAATCATGCCGGCCTTGTCGTCATCCAGAGGCAGTCTGCAGATCAGCTTTTCATTTGCGGCATCGTAGGTGCATACTGCGCCTTTCTCTGCGGATGCCACATAAACATAACCCCAGTCAATCGTTACATGGTCGCCGCTGCCTCCCAGAGGCTTCTGTGCTGCTCTGCCCATCTGTGCGTAGTTATATGCGGGCGCGTCGTCTTTTTCCGGACGTCTTGCGTTGCAGCCGATCAGCTTCGCCTGCTTCTGACTTACCAGATCAGAGGCTACGACAAAGTCCACCCTTACGTCGCAGTTTTCTTTCTTTTCTACTGCGTAGTCGATATAGGTACAAGGTCTGGAAACCAGCGTCAGATCATCCAGAAGCAAAGGGGAAGTAAACTTCACATTCAGGATGATTTTTTCGTTTTCAAAGGTGTAGGTGGTGGAGGTCGCAGTTACGTCCACACCGGTCTGACCGATCGTCTCGTGGAACTCCTTGTCGCCAAGAAAACTGTAAACGACACCATCCACATTGACATAGCCTCTCAGCTGCTGGCGAATCTGGCTCCAGTGCACAGGATCCTTGTCATACAGATGATCCGCGCCGGACCAGATAGAAAAATAGGGGTCGTGTGTGACTAACGGAATGCTTGCTGCTCTTGTTACTTTCATACGAAACTCTCCTTTTGGGTTTTTGCTGTATTCCTATCGTACTGACCTTTATCTTACGCAAAATCTGGCAATCCCGCACTAAGTATTATCACAGCAGTTTTGATAGGAGGGTTTGATTTTGTGGATATCGTTGGGGTGAGCGTAAAAGAAAACAGATTTTGCAATGACGTCTCTGCGCCACGGCTGGACTCGCTCCGCCATTTCTGCCCCTGCAACTGATGAAAAAGAATGTGCCAAGGCACATTCTCGCGCCGAGGCGCGGTTGCTCCGGCAACCATCTACCACTGCGCCGAGTGTGCATCCTCGTAGCGCGTTTTATTTCATAGGACGCATTTTCCTATGAAATGAAAACGCGCCGCCCACAAGGGGCAGCGCCATGGTTATTTTATTTTTTCCCGCTCTTTTACAAGCTCCTGATACAGTTCCGAAAGCGTCCAGCCGACATTATAAGGCGTAACGATCGCCTTTAGACCTATCGAAATCCGGTTCTTTTTTAACAGCTCCAGCGCCGGGTCGATCATATCCGCCGTCGTCTGTGCGAACAAAAGCATATCTTCTCCAATTCGCGGCGGCAGGGATAACACGGACAAAGGCGTTTCCCGATATCCGGAAACGCCCGCCAGATAACCGATCTTTTGTCCGGTCTGCATGGCGGCAACGGGCACGAAATCGTAGCCCGCTGACTTTGCCAGCTGTTCCAGTTCTTTTTTCTTCAGTAGATTGCCCGCATCAAAATAAATCAGCTTCATAACTCACCCTTACAGATACTGTTGTAAAAAAGCAGCTGACTGCTCCATAAATGCCACCTGATCTGCGGCATTAAAATGCTCGATCGCAAGATAATCCTCATAACCGCTTTCTTTCAGACGATCCAGAATCTCTTTCATCGGCAGATAGCCCGATCCGACTGCTGCCGCAAGAAGTCCCCGATTGTATCTGTGCTCCCCGGTCAATGCAGGATCAACGTTTCGATCCTTGCAGTGCACATGGACAATATAATCCTTCAGCACTTCATACGCCTGCACGGCGTCCTCGTCGCTGTACGCGAAGTTGCCGGTATCCAGCGTAAATTTCAGCCCCGGAACATTTTCCATAAACCACAGCAGCTGATACATTCTTGCAAACGGCTGTACCGGACCGTCAAAATCCTCCAGCGTCACAAGGATGTTCTTTTCTTTTCCATAAGCAACCAGCTCTTTTAATGCCTGCGCCATGTTCTGGATCGAAGCATTTTCAGACATGTAGGAATCCGTCTGCTCTTTCGACGCAGAAAGTGCGTTGAGTGCAGACGCCTCGTTTTCCGACAGCTCGCCCGGAATAATCAGTACCTTGGACACGCCGAACTCTTCTGCGAGGTCGATCTGCTTTTTTCCCTGCGCTGCATCCGGGTTGTGCCCAAAATCATAGAACGCATTGCTGCAGCTGACCTGCATATGGTTTTTCTCCAGCAGATCTTTGATTTCTTCTTTGTTCTCGCGAAGCAGCGCATCTCCGATTTCAATCCCCCGAATGTTCCAGGATGCGCATTTCTCCATCAGTTCTGCCACACTTTTTCCAGACTGCTTTGCGCCCTCTAAAATGTGCTCATAAAATACAGCTGTTTTCATTTTTTGTTACCCCCTGCTTTTATTCATGACAATAGAATGCTCGCAGAGCGTGCATTCTATTGTTTATAACAACAGAACGTTCGCAGCGCATACATTCTGCTGTTATCTTTTCTCCCCTTTAAAGCCGCTTCCGGCTGCGCGATAGCTTCCCTCGCCGGAAGTTCTTCTTCTGCCGCCGTTTTCCGCCTGCCGTCTGTCCGATCTGCGGCTGTCATTGCCAAAGCGTCTCTGCCTGCCGTCGCGTTCCGAACGGTAGCTGCCGTTTTTCTCTCCGAAGCGTCCGCCATTTCTCTGGTCGCGGTCATTGAAACGTCCGCCTCTCTGATCACGGTCGCCGAAACGTCCACCGTTTCGGCTTCCAGATCCATCCCGGCGTCTATCCCCAAATCTCCGCTCTCCATCGCGTCTGACTACTTTAGGCTCTTCTACGATTTCTTCCGGCTCACCGCCAACCTGCTCATACAAAAATGCTGCTGCCAGCTCAATTGCGGAAATGCCGGTTTCTTTTTCAAAGCGCTCTACCGCACGATAGCAGTCCGCGGTATTTGCTTCCTCCATCACCTCGCGGATTTTCTGGAGCACAGATGCTTCCTTATGCTGACGCACTTCTTCTCCGGAGGGAAGATGCTTTTCTTCCAGTTTTGTCTTGCAGACCCGCTCAATTTCACGGATTCTGAAGGACTCTCTACGGCTTGCCAGCGTAAAGCTCATGCCCTCTTTTCCTGCTCTGCCGGTACGGCCGATACGGTGCACATAATATTCGATATCCTGCGGAACGTCATAATTGATAACGCCATCCACATCGTTTACATCGATTCCTCTCGCCGCAACATCCGTTGCGATCAGCATCTGGAGATTACCGCTTCTGAAACGGTTCATGACCGTATCTCTCTGTGCCTGGCTCAAATCGCCATGCAGCCCTTCTGCCGCGATGCCTCTGTTTTTCAGATTCTCTGCCAGCTCGTCCACCATACTCTTGGTGTTGCAGAAAATCAGTCCTCTTTTCAGGTTATAATATTCAATCAGCCTTGCAGCTGCAGCTTCCTTATCCGATCTGCGGATATAATAAAGATACTGCCGGATTCTTTCTACCGTCAATTCCTTTTTGACAACCTTTACCATTTCCGCATCGGTCTGGAACTGATCGGTGATCTGTAAAATCGGCTCCGGCATCGTTGCGGAAAACAGCGCCGTCTGGTGCTCGCACGGAATCTGTCCCAGAATCGCCTCCATATCTTCCCGAAAGCCCATGTTCAGCATTTCATCTGCTTCATCCAGAACGACCATTTTCAGGTTGTCTAAGCGGATCGTGTGGCGTCTCATATGATCCATCACGCGTCCCGGTGTGCCGACAATGATCTGCACGCCGCCCTTTAACGCCTTGATCTGTCTGTTGATATCCTGCCCTCCATATACGGCAAGCACGCGAATATTGTGCATATATTTTGCAAACTGTCTCAGCTGCTGAGCCGCCTGCATCGCAAGCTCTCTCGTCGGGCAAAGGATCATACCCTGCAGCGATCTGTCCTCTTCGTCAATCTTCTGAAGCATCGGGATTCCAAACGCGGCGGTCTTACCGGTTCCTGTCTGCGCCTGTCCGATCACATCTCTTCCTTCCAGAAAAACCGGAATCGCCTTTTCCTGGATCGGCGTCATATGGACGAAGCCCATCTCCTCCACTGCGCGCAAAATCCGCTCGTCAATTCCTGATTCTTCGTAACGTACCAATAATTCTCCCATTTAATCTCCTTTAATCTCTATCACTACAAAACTCTTCTGAGTTTACGCGCCTTATAGCTGTTTTGTCAATGAAAGATTGAAAAATAAACAGGAAAAAAGGATTCATCCCCAGCCTTTGAGAATGAATCCCCTGATTCATGACAATAGAATGCTCGCAGAGCGTGCATTCTATTGTTTTCTTTCTATCGAACTTCATCCGTTTCCCGGTACACCGGATACGGGTCTCCGTCTGTCATTTCCATTCCGGGTACGCTGTCAAACGCCGCAGATTCCTTTAGCTCCCGGTCGTAACGCTGCATACCGCCCTGCCGCGACATCTGCTGTCGGCAGTTGCAGTCCTGCGGTCCCGACATAGGTCCGGCAGTTTCGCCGCTTCGCTGCTGCATCCCTGCTGCGTTCTCCCGCTGGCAGTTGCAGCCTGACTGTCCGGTCCAGCCATCATTTTCGCAGCTGCAACCGTACTGCACCCTGTCGCCGTTTCTGCAGCCACAGTCCGTATCCCGCATACGCATATCCTGCTGTCGGTTATCTCCTGCGTCTCTTCTTTCGTTCCAGTTTGCGCAGTCCGCCCGATTCTGACAGCTGCAGCACATCAGCAATACCAGCAAGTAAAAACCGTTCATCGTTTTCCCCTGTTTCAAACAGATCTGATATCACTGTATGCAAACCTTTCTGGCTCTGTGTCTGTCCGCCCGGCTGTACATCAGGAACTATGTCTGTCTGCTCGACGGCCTTTTTTCAAAATCCTGCGAACATAAGCGAACGTCTTTTCCTCGCCCTCTTCTGCCAGCATCGTCAGAAGGTGCTCCAGCTGCCGTCTTGTCTGTATGTGCATAAACGGCGGCTCTTTTGCATTTTTGTAATACGCGAGAGGATCGCTGTCTTTATAGGCGCTTCCCCGGTAGGTTTTGGACGCTGCAATCCGGTCCATCAGCATTTCTGCCACATATTTGCGCGGCATCGGCACCGGAGCCATTCCGCCCTCAATGCTCTGCGTGCTGTAATCCACCCAGTATTCGTAATGATGCCTGTTGCGTCCTTTATGATGCAGCCATGCAGAAGAATACCCAATATCCTCCCGCTCCGCGTTGTTCGGGCTTCGATTTCCCTGATAATATTTTGCTCCGACCCTAAATTCCGTCCAGGAATATTTGGAAAGGTCATGACAGATGCCCTGCCGGTACAAGCCGACCGCAAAGCATCCTTTCATCACCAGATACTTATGATAGGTAATCGTCTTAAAATGCTGTAACGCTTTCACTTTTCTTTTCTTTTCTTTCCTTTCCTGACCGGATTTCCTGTGCTTTCCAGAACCTGGATGCAGCGTCCCGGAACGGTGATGGATTTTGTCAGCGGATCGGCCTGTGTTTCCACCACATCGCCCTGTGTATCCAACACCTTTTCCCAGCGCATGCCTGCCGGAAGATCAGGAAGCGCCAGCCGCTGGGGCTCCCAGTGCATGTTCATAGCGATATAGAAAAAGTCATCCTCCTGTGCACGGTCTTTTGGGGCATAACGACCGCAGTACATCAAACCTGCCTCCCGGTTTAACCGGTCGGCCATCAAGCGCCATGCATCCTTTCCATGATAAGATAAATCCGGATAGCCGCACGCCGCATAGTCCATCAGCGTCAGCTCTCTGCTCTGGTGGAGTACCGGATGCGCTTTCCTCAGCGCAATCAGCTCCTTTGTATAGTCCAGAAAATCCTTATTTTTCTCCGTAAGCTTCCAGTTCAGCCAGCTGATCTCGTTGTCCTGACAGTACGGATTGTTGTTGCCCTCCCGGCTCTGTCCAAACTCGTCCCCGGCTGTCAGCATCGGGGTCCCCTGCGACAACAGCAAAAGCGCCAGTGCGTTTTTCATCTGCCTTTTGCGCAGCTGCAAAATTGTCCGCTTGCGGGTAGGTCCTTCCACGCCGCAGTTCCAGCTCGCGTTGTAGGGATTTCCGTCCTGATTGTCCTCCCCGTTTGCCTCGTTATGCTTGCGGTCGTAGGAAACCAGATCCGCCAGGGAAAAGCCTTCATAGCTGGTGATATAATTGATCACGCCGTTCTGCACCGGATTACAGCGCATTCTCCGCAGCGCCTGATGCAGCGTATCCTCGTCTCCCTTTAAAAAGCGGCGCATGTCATACTGAAATTCATCCCGGCATTCCGCTAAATTGCGCACGTCCGGAACCTGCCCCACCGGATAAATCTCTTCATACGGAAATCCGTAATAAATCAGCTTCGTATCCGTAAGCATCGGGTCAGCTGCCAGAATTCCCACCGGAATCTGTTCTCCCATCAGATGCACGCCGTCGATATGGTACTCGCACACCCAATATCGGATCACTTCCAGGATCATCTCCCGATTGATTTCTTTCGGAAAATAGAACTGCAGAATTATCTCCATTCCCTCTGCGTGGAACGCACGCACCATTTCCTTGAATTCCAACACAGGATCCTTAACGCTGTATGACGCTTTCGGTGCGAAATAATAGCCTTTTTTAAAGCCCCAGTAATTGATCCGCGGCAGGGTTTCCTCCACAGGATTTCCTTCCTGATCTTTTGCCGGATAAGCCTTCTGCCGCAGCGGCTTTACCGCTTCCAGTTCTGTGAATTCATACACCGGCATCAGCTCCACTGCCGTTACCTGCAGCGATTTTAAATAGGGAATCTTCTCTGCCAGACCAGCGAACGTCCCTTTCGCCGTCACACCGGAAGACGTGTGCTTCGTGAACCCTCTGACATGCAGCTGATAAAAAATGCTGTTCTCATAAGGGATCTGCGGGCGTCTGTCATTCTTCCAGTCAAACGCATCCTCTGTGCTGTCGCTGCGAAGAGATGGGGAAATTTTTTTGCCCCATTTCTCATTGCCGCAGATTCTGCGCGCCTTCGGGTCTGTAATCACCTCTTCGCCACAGTAAAAATTATATTCATACTCCTGTGCATCCAGCCCGATCAGCTTCATGCAGCAGATTTTTCCGATTCGGTCTTCTTCCCGAAATGCCAGCCGTCTGGGCGCACCGCCTCTTCTGGGATACAGAAGGACCCCGCACTCTTTATTGCGTTCCAGCACTGCTGCGAGATTGACGCTGCCATCCGCATTTTCCGTCCACCCCAGCGGATACGGTTTTCCTTTTTCCATTCTGATCTCTTTTGTTTCTTTCACGTTCCTGTTCCCGCCTTCTGACCTTTTTTCAATCCTGTTTCAGTATAGCACAAATAATTCTTGCATGCCACCGCAAGTTACGGTATGATAAGCGTGACAGGCAGGTTCTTTACAGTTCACTCGCGCCATTCGCAAAAACGCGTCTGCGACGCTCTCCGCTGCTTCGCAGCTCATTTTTGCTCATAAAGTGGCGCTCCCTCCGTACCTTTTTGTAAGCAGATTTTCATGCGAGCATGAAATCTGCTTACAAAAAGGTACGAGTGAACTGTAACGCAGGTTCTGATTATCGCGCGCTCTGACGCGCCTTTTAAGAAAGGATATCATCCATGGGTAAGGAACAGTTTGAAGAAATGGACGAAGAAATGACCGTAGAACTGGAGCTGGATGACGGCACGAATGTAACCTGTGCCATCATTACCATTCTCGAAGTAGAGGGCAAGGACTACATCGTTTTGATGCCGCTTGACGAAAACGGACAGAACGATGACGGAGAGGTTTGGTTCTATCGTTACTCCGAGAACCCCAATGACCCCAACGAAGAGCCTCAGCTGGACTACATCGATGACGATGCAGAGTATGAAAAGGTAGAAGAAGCGTTCGACGAATACCTTGATAGCTGTGAATTCGATGAGCTGGTTACTCTCGACGGAGAAGCAAACGAATAAAAACGAAACCAAAAGAACTGCCGTACCGGAGCTTTTCCATACAGGAAATGTTCCGGACGGCAGTTCTTTTTCATTCCTGACATAGCAGTTCTCTGCTGTTTCATTTCTACTGTTTCGGCTCCTTCCACCCACACTCAGCAAGAAACCGGGACGCAAACCCCTGCGTTTCCTTTGTTCCTTTCGTATACGACAGATACAGCTCTTTTTTCGCCCGTGTCATTCCAACGTAGAACATCCTGCGCTCTTCCTCCAGTGCCGCCTGATTCTTGCTCTTTTTGTGTGGGACGACGCCCTCCATACAGCACGGAAGAAAAACGGCGTCGTATTCCAGTCCCTTCGAACCGTGCATAGTGACAAGCTCGGCAATTGGGAGTGTTGTGAATGCTGCACCCGTTGTGCCGCTGGCAGCCGTGTCTGCTGCGTCCGCCATGTTCTGATCCATCTGGTCTTCATATGCCGTCATTGCTTCCTCTAGCTCCGTCAGGCTTTGAAATTCCCGCGCCTGTTCCTGAAAAAAGTCGGCGGCTTCCAGATCCCGTTCCAGCTTTCCGGCTGCGTGTGCCCGGGTTCCTGCAGGTGCCCTCCCTTGTTCCTGCCGTGATTCTCCCGCCGACGGCGTCTGCCCGGCATTCTCTTTTAACCACGCATCATATCCCATTCCGCGGCGGATATAATGAACTGCCGCATATAAATCCATTTTCGCCAGCCGTGAGATATCCACTTCCAGACGGTGCAAAATCTCCTGCATATACGGCTTCTGTGCATACGCCCGGCGCAATGCTGAAAATGAAATTTCTGCATCCGGCAGCATCTGACGAGACAGATAGCGGCATGGGCGGTTCATAATTCTCAGGAAATCCTTCCGTTTCCGCCCCTCCATCGCAAACTGCAAATAAGCGAGTAAGTCCTGACAGACCTGGGTTTCATACGGATTTTTCGGCTTTTCTTTCCAGAGAAAGGGAATCTTTCTGCACTTTAGCGCTGTTGCCAGCCACACTGCATCCGCATTCGTCCGAAAAATCGCCGCACAGCTTTTTCCCTGCCGGAACGTCTTCCCGATTTCATCTGCGACTGTCTCTGCCTCCTGCCTCCGATCTTGAAAACCGCAGACCAAGACGCTGCGATCCGTGCTTAAGGGCAACCAGCTCGTGCCGAAAGCAGCGGCGGAAATGCCTGATGCGGTGCCGGTTGGAATGGGTAAAGTGCTTTTTTCTCCCTGCATCCGGCGCGCCCCCTGCGTCGCTTCTGGCACAAAGCACACGTCCTGCCTCTCATCCGACGTGCTCTGTCCAGCCACGATCTGCTTCGGAAATCTCTCCCGGTTTTGCCCGATCAGCTTTCCTGCCGTCTCCACAATTCCGGCGCGGCTACGATAATTGACCGACAGAAAAATCTGCTTTGCTTCCGGAAAATCCTTTAAAAACTGACGCATAATCGCCGGGTCAGAGCCCCGAAAGCCGTAGATCGCCTGATCATCATCTCCAACGACAAACAGATTTCTCTTTCCACCGCAAAGCAGCTTTACTGCTTCATACTGTGCTGCGTTGATATCCTGAAACTCATCCACCAGAAGATAGGAATATTCCCGCTGCCAGCGCGCAAGTTCTGCCGGATTTGTCCGGAATAAATGACAGACCGCCGCCGCAAAATCGTCCAGATCAAGCTTCTTTTCCTGTGCAAGCTGCTTTTGAAACGATACGAAAATCCGCATAAATTCCTGTCTGCTGACGTATTCACTTGTAAAATCAGCTGGAAGCTTCCCGATATTTTTGATAAATCCGATTTCTGAAAGAAGTCCCTGCTCCCATTCCTGGTCCATTTTCCCATCGTTTTGGGCATAAAATTTTTTCGGAAGCGTAAGCAGAGCCGCACGCAAATATTCTCTTTTCTCTTTTTCTTTCAAAATGCTCGACCCATTATAATGACAGGATGTTTTTAAAATGTGAAAAAAGACGGCATGAAATGTGCCGAAGGTGACCGGAAAGAACTGATTGTCCATCCGGGCAAAGAAACGGTCCCGCATCTGCCGGGCTGCCGCTTTTGTGAATGTAATAACTAAAATGTGGGACGGATCTGCATGATGGACTTCGATCAGATACCGTACCCGTTCGACCGTTGTAAAGGTCTTACCGGAACCCGGACCGGCAAGGATCAGTGCCGGTCCGGTATTGTGGGCAATCGCCCGTTGCTGCTGTTTGTTTGCCTGCAAAAAATACTCCTGTTTATGCCTGCTCCAAAAGTTCGATTCCCTTGCGGATTCTGGACAAAGATTCCTCTTTGCCAAGGATTTCCATGATTTCCGTTGCGCCTGCAGGAGTCATCTGCTTACCGGAAACCGCAGTACGAACCGGCCACAACACATAGCCGTTCTTGCAGCCCTTTTTCTCCACATAGGAAAGCAGAAGCGCATACAGTGCGTCGTTGGTATAGTCCTCCTGCTCTTCCAACAGCGGAAGCAGTTCTTTTAAAACCTCCAGAGCGCTTTCTTTGGTTGTCTTCATCTTCTTATGTACATACATGGCAGGATCATATTCCGGAAGGGTCTCGAAGAAATCTACCATCTCTTCGATTTCAGGAAATACCTCAATTCTTGTCTGAACCATGTCTGCGATCTTATCCAGATCCTGTCCCTTTGTCAGAGCCTTTTCCAGATAGGGCTTTGCATGCTCCATAAAGGTCTCATGATCCATCTTCTTGATATATTCGCCGTTCATCCATTTCAGCTTGGTATAATCAAATACTGCAGGGGATTTCGACATCCGGTGATAATCAAATTCCTTCACCAGCTCTTCCAGAGAAAAGATCTCATTCTCGCCCTCCGGGCTCCAGCCAAGCAGCGCCACAAAATTGACAACGGCCTCCGTCACAAAGCCCTGATCGATCAGATCCTCGTAGGAGGAATGACCGCAGCGTTTGGAAAGCTTGTGATGCTCCTCGTCTGTGATCAGCGGACAATGAATGTATACCGGCACCTTCCATCCAAAGGCATCATAAAGTCTGTTATACTTCGGAGAAGAGGAAAGGTATTCATTTCCGCGTACAACATGGGTAATGCCCATCAAATGGTCATCTACAACGTTTGCAAAGTTATAGGTCGGATAGCCGTCGGATTTGATCAGGATCATATCGTCCAGCTCGGAATTCTCTACCGTGATATCTCCGTAAATCTCATCATGGAAGGTTGTGGTTCCCTCCGTCGGATTGTTCTGACGGATTACATAAGGGACCCCTGCTGCCAGCTTTGCTTCTACCTCTTCTTTGGATAAATGCAGGCAATGCTTGTCGTATACATTGATTTCCTTGCCTGCGACAACCCGGTTTAAGGTTGCCAGACGCTCTTTATCACAGAAGCAGTAATAAGCTTCGCCTTTTGCGATCAGCTGCTTGGCATATTCCAGATAAATTCCGCTTGCCTGACGCTCGCTCTGAACGTAAGGGCCTACGCCGCCGTCTTTATCCGGACCTTCATCATGCACCAGACCGGTCTTTTCCATCGTACGATAAATGATATCTACTGCGCCTTCTACATAACGCTCCTGATCGGTATCCTCAATTCTAAGGATAAAGTCTCCACCTTCGTGTTTTGCCACCAGGTATGCGTACAGTGCCGTACGCAGATTTCCTACATGCATCCGTCCGGTCGGGCTGGGTGCAAAACGGGTTCTGATCTTTGTCACTTTTTCATCCTCCATGAACGAAACCGTCTCTTTTCCCCGAGACGGTTTCTCTTTTTTTGTTTGTTGATCTATGGCTTTCGGAAAAGCTCTGCTGCCTCCGCAAAATTTACTTTGCCTCGTCCATCGCGTTCTGTGGCGGAAGCTTTCTTTCTGCCTCATTCTGGAAGCTGCTCAGTGCTTTTTGTGCCTGCAAAATTGCAACATTGGTACCAGCACCTGCAATACAGCCGCCGGGACACGCCATTCCTTCAATCAGGCAGCCGTTTTTCTTACCCAGCTTTGCAAGCATCAGGATCTTTTTACAGTCTGCGAGACTTTCGACATGCTCAATATGAACGGTTGTATCCGGATAATACTCCTGTACACACTTCTCGATAGCACTTGCCACACCACCTGACGCAGCATACCCACGACCTGCTGAGGTCGCATCCATAATCGGTGTTTCTTCCTCTACCTTTGTAATATCAATTCCCTTTGCTTCAAACATACCGGTAAGCTCTTCAAAGGTAATGACAAAATCCACATCGGAACGAACGGATCTTCTGGAAGCCTCCAGTTTTTTTGCTACGCAGGGACCGATAAACACAACAGATGCATCGGGATGCTCTTTTTTGATGACACGTGCAGTCGCTACCATAGGTGTCAGGGCGTTGGAGATTTTATCGATGGTCTCCGGGAAGAATTTCTTTGCCAGCATTGACCAGGAGGGACAGCAGGACGTCAGCAGAAACGGCAGTTCGCCGGTTGCCACTTCTTTCACATAATGCTCCGCTTCTATTGCCGCTCCGATATCGGCTCCGATGGCGGTTTCATAAACATCTGCAAAGCCAAGCTGCTTTAACGCGGTCTTGATCTTCCCAGGCGTCGCTGCAGGACCAAACTGACCGACAAACGCAGGCGCTACCTGTGCAATGATCTCTCTGCCGGACTCAAGGGCATGGATCAGCTGAAAAATCTGGGATTTATCTGCAATTGCGCCAAAGGGACAGCTTACCATACACTGGCCACAGGTGACACACTTCTCGCTGTCGATAACCGCCCTGCCGGCCCCATCGCTGCCGATCGCACCCACACCGCAGGCTGCGCTGCAGGGTCTCTGCTGATGGGAAACTGCATCGTAGGGACACACTGATTTACATTTACCGCAGCGAATACATTTGCTCTGATCAATGACCGACTTGCCATTTACGGTGCTGATCGCCCCTCTCGGGCATACAACCTGACACGGATGTGCTACACACCCCATACAACGGTCTGTTACACAATATTCATTTTCAGGGCAGGCATTACATGCCGAGGGAATCACCTGGATCATCGGAGGCTCGTAATATTTTTCGTCAATATTGCTCTCCTCCAGCCCCTGTGTCACATGCACCGGTGCGTCTTCCGGGCGAAGCGACAGCCCCATCGCAAGCCGGATCTGCTCTCTTACTATTTCACGCTCCCGGTAAATGCTTTCCCGATAAATCGGAGTTTCAGGATTCACAATTTTATAGGGTAACGCTTCTACATCATCATTCAGATTGTCAGAATGATATGCAAGCTGCGCGATCTCTTTAAAAATCTCTCTCCGCATTTTTCTGACAGGTGTATCAATTCCTCTCATGACTACCTCCATTGGCACCTTTCCTTTTTACCGTATTTTATTTTTGCACAAACCCTCGGTAAAATCAAGCCCCTTTCGCTTCCCGCACCGCTTCTGTTACCTCCAGCGTAATCTGATCTCCGCCCGCTTCCATCCATTCTTCCACAAATCTGTCAAATTCATCCAGCTCCTTCACTCCTGTGATGATTTCCAGATATAGCTTCTTTTCCATTTCCTGAAGCTTCGACCATTTCGTCTTCATGGTTTCCGTCTCCCCGGAAAAGACAGTACTGCACACCTCCAGATCCTTATTATCCAGCAGAGCACAGGCACGGATCCTGGATTCATAAGCCGCCCAGGTTTCCGCGTCTGCAGACTGGGAATTTTCCAGATAATCTTTGCATTTTTCATAATAGGCATATTCGAGAACCTGCAGCTCATCCGGATCCTTTTTCCCGGTCAGTGCACCGTTAATATCCTCATAGCAGCGATGCAGCGCATCGCTGTAATCAATATTGATGGAGATCGGCCGCGCCGTGGAATCCACATTGGTCTGAAAATAATAAGCAAGTTCTTCGTTGTATCGTCCTTCTGTACGCATTTTATCGAACATCACGCTTGCCATTTTAAATACGATCTCCGGATGCTCAAAGTCTTTTCGCACCACAACGTATTTGTAGCTCGGATTCTGATCATAATACTGCAGCTTTCCATCCTCTGTCGTCCGGATCAGATAGGGCTCCCATACCGCATCCGGGTTTTTCTCCATCGCTTCCATCAGCGGATTGTTCGGCGCCCACCAGGGACCGAAAAACGAACCGCACTTTCCGTCTACGATCAGTTCCGCAATATTTGCCATCGTACGGAGCATAAAGCTATCATCCAGCAGCTTCTCTTCATACAATTTTCTCACTTCGGCAAGTGCCTCTTTTACCTGCGGCTGCACCGAGCCGTAAACCACTGTGCCGTCCTCCTGCAAAATCCACTGCTTTGGAAATGCACTATAGGATGCAAAAAGTGTATTCAGCTGAAATTCATAACGATATCCTGTTTCTCCGGTCAGATCGGAATGGCACACCAGGCCAATGGTGTTGCCTTCTCCGTTATTTCCGGGATCCTGTTCCACAAATGCCCGTACGATCTCCACAGCCTCCTCCATCGTATCCGGTGCTTCAAGTCCCAGCTCGTCCATCCAGTCCCTGCGCAGCCACAGCAGATTCGGACCGTCTACAAAACTCGGCTCCGGAAGCGCCATCAGCCTTCCGTCGATCATCGCTGAATCCAGCGCAGACACCTCGTAGCTGTCATACATTGCCTTTATCCCGTCGCTGGCGCAGTTTTCCAATGCCTCGCTCAGATCAGCAATCATTCCCCCCTCGGCAAGCCGGATCAGAGTCTCCCGATCTTCTATGACCATGACATCCGGAAGCTCTCCCGATGCGATCGCCATATCAACGTTTACCGTATACTGATCCTCCATTGCCTCGAATACATCCTTGTTCTGGATATTTAAGCACTCCCGGAGATATCTCGTATAAACGTTATCTTCATAGGTGTCCCGTTCCGGCATATTGGAACGATTGCCGCCGGTCATCTTTCCGAGGGTATAGGTGATCAGCTCCGGATATTTTCCGTAAGGCGTGTTTTTTGCCTCCTCCCATGCCTGCAACTCTTTCTCCGAGGATTCTCCTGGCCGTGCCATCTCAGTGCCTACGATCTGTCTGCTGCCGCATCCAAAAAGTGCTGTACAGGCTGTCCCTGCCGCCAAAATAGCAGCCAGCCAGCGTTTTCGTCTCATTCTTTAATCCACCCCGCTTTGTTTCAGGATCACAATTCCATAGGCGGGCAATTCCAGCTTGTTATTCTCCAGCTTTTCCTGCTGGTCTCCAACGTTTAAACTGCCCTTTAGAGTATAATTATAACCTTCCGGAAGGGCTTGCTGCAAGTCTATTTCCACAGATTCCGTTGCATTATTACATAAAATTACACTTACCTTTCCTTCCCATTCTGTCAAAAGCACACCGATATCTTCCGGAAGCTCTCCGTCCGGAACACTTATACTTCCCCTCGCGATTTCCGGATTGCTTCTGCGCAACTCGATGGCGTTCTTATAATACTGTAAAATGGACCCCGAATCCTTTTCCTGCTCCTCCGCAGACGGAAACTTCTGCTCCACTGCATCTGCTGTCTGAGGCGCATCCGGTGTCTTAGACAAATCCTGTGCAGACCAGTACATTGGAAGGCGCTTGTTTTCATCCTTTGTTCCGGAGCTCTTCATCCCCAGCTCTTCTCCGTAATAAACAAAGGGACTGCCCGGCATCATCATCATCAACCCTGCAGCAAATTTCATCTGCTCTTCGTTGTTGACGCACTGGGCGCTGATCCTGGTGGTATCGTGATTGCTGATAAACGGTGCATCAATATAATCCGGATTTGCCAGTCTGTCTGCAGTCTGCTGCTTTACCATCCAGGAGAAAAACTGCTGGGGCGTCACTCTTGCCTTGGCAGTCTTTATGATCGCGCCATCCTGCTGTGACGCCGGGAAATTAAATAAGCTGTCGATCCCGCTTTTGTAATATTCCTGCAGCACTCCCTGTCCTTCCCAGACCTCGGCTACCAGATATGCCTCCGGCTTTACACTTTTCACGTAGGTTTCAAACCAGTTTAAAACCTCTATATTCTTTTCTGCGTATCCTGTAAAATATTCCTTCGCCGCATCCAGTCTGAAGCCGTCTGCACCCTTCTCCAGCCAGAAGGAGGCAACCTGCTCCAGCTCTTCTCTGACCGCTTCACTATTCAGATTCAGATCCGGCATACCATCCCAGAAAACCCCCTCATAGTACCAGTCCGAGCTGCCTATCTGATACCAGTTTGGAGTTTGTGCCTGATCCTTTGCAAAATTATAATAGTTCACATACTTGCACTCGTTTTCGTCCGGTTCCTTTTCTCCAAGCTGCTCCAAATAATCACAGGCCTCCAAAAACCACGGATGGCTGCTGGAGGTATGATTGAACACCAGATCCATAATCAACCGGATATTGCGTTTGTGACATTCCTTAAGCAGTGTCTCAAAATCCTCCATCGTTCCAAAGGACGGATCGATCCCGTAATAATCTGTGGCATCATATTTGTGATAGGTCGGTGACGGCATGATCGGTGTAAGCCAGATCCCGGTAAAACCCATATCTTCGATGTAATCCAGCTTTTCTGTGATTCCGCTTAGATCGCCGCATTTGTCTCCGTCACTGTCGCAAAACGAACCGACAAAAATTTCATAATAGCAGCGGTATGCATCGTCCGGCTCCCTGACAGTCTCCGTCGTTTTCCCGCATCCTGAGAGCAGCTGACAAAGAAGCACTACGCATAGTATTAAACTCAGTCTCTTTTTCATCCCTATATCCGCCTTTCTGCAGATCTTTGTTTTCAGTAGCAAAACAGGCGAAAACGATATTCGTTTTCGCCTGCTGTAAAACTATTTTCGGCTGTCTGCTGTCAGTCCTTACAAACTGCCATCAGCCCTTAACTGCTCCGGACATACCTTCTGCATAGTATTTCTGCAAATTCAGGAACAGAATAGCGATCGGAATGGAAACGCAAACTGCGCCAGCTGCGAAGCAGGCATACCAATTTACGATATTTTCCTTGGTCAGCATCGTGTACAGACCGATCGCAACCGTATAATATCTCGGATCCGCACCTGCAATTACCTTTGCGAAGATGAAATCCAGCCAGGGAGCCATGAAGGAAGTCATGATCGTGCTTACAATGATCGGTTTCGACAACGGCATAATGATCTTGGAAAAGACATCCCATTTCGTTGCGCCGTCCACGATTGCAGCTTCATCCAGTGCCTTCGGAATCGTATCAAAGAAGCCCTTGGATACGTAAAAGCCCAACCCCGCACCGCCGGAATATACCATAATCAACGCCAGGAAGATCATGGGACCCTTGGTCAGTCCAAAGCCCTTTAAGATATAATAAACGGCGATCATGGACATAAAGCCGGGGAACATACCAAGAATCATGGCAACATTCATATAAGGCTTACGGATCTTAAACCGGAGTCTGGACAGACAATAGGAAATCGCCAAAACAAAGAATGTTGTCAGGATACAGGAACAAATTGCTACAAACAGCGTATTCAAAAACCACTTCGGGAAATTGAACAGTGCAGTATCTGTAAACAGCTTCACATAGTTTGCCATCGTAAACTTTTTAGGCCAGAACGATGTGATATACTGTCCTTTCTGTTCTCTGAAGGATAACAGGACTACCCAGAAAATCGGGAATACCCAGATCACGGAAAGGATCGTCAGAAACAAATGCACAAGCACATTGGTGACTTTCTTTTTAATGCCTGCTGAATTCTGTCTGGTGTTTTTCATGAGAATCCCTCCTCGTTTTTATAGGATCCGGTCCGTCTGTACGTTATCAGAGACAACGTCGCCATCAGGACAAAGGTCAGGATACCGATTACGGCACCCAGGTTATAGTCCTTATTATCAATTGTCAGCTTGTACAGCCAGGTAACGAGCAGATCCGTCTTACCCGCAGTACCGCGGTAATAGGTATCGCAGGCCGGCGCGCCGTTTGTCAACAGGTAAATAACGTTGAAGTTATTGATATTCCCTGTAAAGGTTGTAATCAGATTCGGCGTCATGACAAACATCATGTACGGCATGGTGATCTTAAAGAAGGTAACAAACGCATTTGCGCCGTCCACCCTTGCCGCTTCGTACAGCTCTGCAGGAATATTCTTCAAAATACCGGTTACTGCAAGCAGCGTATAAGGAATGCCGACCCAGAGGTTGATGACAATAACTGTCACTCTCGCCCAGGTCACATTGGTCAAGAACGGCAGCGGTCCTACACCGAACAGTTCCTTTAACAGCAGATTGATTACACCGTGCTCCTGGATCATGGTATTGACTACCAGCAGGGATACAAACTGAGGCACAGCGATGGTCAGTACGAAGATAAAACGCCAGAAGGCTTTGAACTTCGTCCCATCCCGGTTGATGATGATCGCCAGGATAATACCAAAGATATAGTTTAAGAAGGTTGCAAAAATAGCCCAGATGATCGTCCAGCCAAGCACCCTCCAGAAGGTCTCTCCAAGTGCTCCGCCTGCATTTAATACTCTGGCAAAGTTCTGGAAGCCTACCCAGTCAAACAACTTACCTGGCGGCAAATGATCACGGTCATAATTGGTAAATGCCATCAGGATCATGAATACCAGAGGCATTACCGTAAACAATATAATTCCCAGGAACGGGAAAAGCAGGAAGAGCTGATACATCCTGTTATCTTTCAAGTCTTTTAAAATCTGGCCGAAGGTAATCGGCTTCTTTCCTGCTTCCTGTGCTTTCTGCGCAATATAGGAGGAGCGAATTGCAGCTCGCCACAGCAGGATAAATCCAATTGTCACAAAGAACGTAACAACACCATAGAGCAGGCAGAGCTGGGAGTTATCTCCTGTCGCATACTCATAAACCTGTGTCGCTTCATTGAAAACCTTTTTCTGCGTTTCGGTACCCAGCGTAACGAAATTCTGCAGAGCCTTTGCCCCGTAGAAAACCATATAGAGAATATATGCAAGTTCTCCTGTCAGGAACAAAAGTCCCTGTATGATCTGTTTTCTCGCAAGATTGCCCGCGCCCATGATCAGACAGGTCAGTTTTGTAAAAATATCACCTTTTCGAATCGCTTCGGATACCGGTATCACATCCGGAAATTCAGAAGCTTTTTTCTTTTTTCCAAAAGCTGCCATCGTATTCTTCCTTTCCCTCATACAGTTTCAGGCAGACACTGTGTCATCCCCAAATGTCCGTTTCTGAAAGAAAGGCTTCACCGGAAGATCGGGTGAAGCCTTAAAATCAAGCCGGAATCTTACTCCAGAGAGCCGCCTGCATTTACGTTTGCAATGAAGTTGGTCAGCTTATCCTGTGCATTGTCGTGGTTAACCTCACCAGCTACGATTGCTTTGCCGAATGCTTCTGCGTTGCTCCACCAGCCGTTCATCTCAGAAACCAGAGGCTGAGCAACAGAAGTGTTGTTTACAGTGTCGGTAATAGCGTTTAACATTACATCGTCGATACCGGTGGAATCCAGCGGAACTACACCACGAACTTCATAACGGATCTTCTGGCAGTCAGCGTTGCCAAGATATACAGCCAGTGCAACTGCAACGTCCATGTTCTCGCAGGTAGGATTTACACCAATTGCCTTGGAACCTGCATAGGACTTCATTGTGCCTTCATAATCGCCAGCCTTGAAGGAAGGAAGCTGTGCACATGCGAAGTTGTCGCCCAGAGCAGTTTCAATTGCTTCACGATCCCAGGAGCCGCTAAAGAATGCACCCAGCTTACCTTCGGTGAACAGGTTGATTGCCTTACCTGCTTCTTCGTTTGCCTGGTTTGTGAATTTCGGATTTGCAGCAAGGTCAATGAGGTAATTGGTTACTGCAAGACCCTTTTCATCATCGAAATCACAGGGAACAGAGCCGTCTGTACCGTCAGGACCAAACATTGTGCCGCCAACGCCATAGAAGAAGGAAGGAATATACCAAGAGTTGCTCAGCTGGAAGCATACATTGGTCACATCATCTCCCAGATCCTTTGCCAACATAACATCCAGATCCTTAACTTCGTCTTCTGTAAATTTGCTGCTGTCATAGTACATGAACCAGCCGTTGTATGCATAAGGAACACCGTATACACCGCCCTCATAAGTAACAGTGTTTATCATAGATTCGGAGTTGGTCGCCTTAACCTCTTCCAGGTTTTTGCCGCCCAGCTCTGCGATGGCACCAGCCTCTACCAGAATCGGCAGCTGGTCGTTTGCAAACATGTAAACATCTGCTGCTGCATCAACGTCCTTGGTTACTTCGTCTTTTGCAACGTCTTCACCGCATACGCCATATTCATATGTAATGTTCCATTCCGGATGTGCTTCATTAAAAGCATCACACATTGCAGCCAGCATACCCTTGTCATAAGTATCTGTCGGGTTCTGGTCTTCCTGAGGTGCCCAAACCTTCAGGGTAACATCCTTTGTCTCAACAGGAGCTTCTTCTGCTGCATCTGCAGTGTCTGCAGTATCTGCTGCTGTGCTCTCTGCGGGAGCTGCTGTCTGGCTGTCTGTTGTAGCTGCTTTAGATCCGCAACCTGCAAGAGCTGTTGCAGACATTGCTACGCAAAGCGCCAGTGCTGTCACTTTTTTGAATTTCATAGCTTTTTCCTCCTATACACCACACCTTTTCGGTGTTTCGTGTTCATTTGATAACATCATTATAAAGTGCAAAAGAGCAACCGTCTATATCAAAGTTTTAAGAATAATATCATTTTTTTAAGAAATTTGTGATTTTTGTATATTCGTAAGCCGTCTTGCAGGGAAGTGAATTGTCATTTTTGTACCTTTGCCGACAACACTTTCTACCTTCATCGCATATTTTTCCCCATAACAGAGGCGGATTCGTTCATCAACATTACGAACTCCATAGCCCTTGGATTCCATTGTCAGGATTTTATCCGCAACCTCCTGCTCCATCCCGACACCGTTATCCTCTACCATAAACCATACACAATTGTCTTCTTTCCATCCCCGGACAGTAATTTTACCTCGTCCGTCTGTTTTTTCTTCGATTCCGTGATGGATCGCATTCTCAACAAGGGGCTGCAGGATCAGATTCAGAGACTCGCACTGCAGGATTTCCGTCTGTGCTTCGATTTCATAATCAAAATCCCCGTCATGCAGCATGCTTTGAATTTCCAGATAGGCACGGGTATTACTCAGCTCAGTCTCTACCTGTAGCACATTCCGCCCGCGGTTTAAGGCAGTGCGGTAAAAGGTAGACAGGGCCAGTGTCATCCTGCTGATATCCTCTTCTCCTGCCGCCAGTGCCTTCCAGTTGATCAAAGACAGCGTATTATACAGAAAATGCGGATTGATCTGTGCCTGCAGTGCCTTCAGCTCCGCCTCCTTCTGGGTGATCTTGCTGAGATAAACTTCATTGATCAGTGTCCGTATTCGCTTCATCATGCTGCCAAAGCCACGGTAAAGCATCCCAATTTCATCCCGATCATCGCTCTCCATCTGCATATCCATGCTGCCCTCCTGCACCTCCTGCATGAAGTGCGTCAGCCGTTCAATCCTGCTGCTCACCATGCCGGAGGTGATAAAATAAGCAAGCACTGCTGCGAAGATACAGATCAGGATCGTCACTCCCGCCATCACTCCGATCGGCCGCATCGCTTCTCCTGCAAGTCCAACCGGTTGATACAGCCACACCGTCCATCCTGTTGTATTTGACTGCTCACAGAGAATGATATAATCTGTACTGCCCCTATCCCGCTGCTCCAGAAATTCGGAATACGTCAGATCATAGTTCTGATTCTTTCCGGAAAATCTGCTTTCCTCAAAGACCAGCTTACCATCCTGATCTGTAATATAAAGCCCGCATTCTGAGATCAGCGTTTCTGCATACGGCGTAAAAAGCTTCTGATAATCCACATCCATATACAGGATGTTCACGCCCTCTCTGGCACCGGAAAAGGCAAGCTTCCGGGCGGAAAACAGTGTCTCTTCCTGATAATTTGCAAACCAGTTAAGACCCGGGTGCTCCAATGTCTTCTGATACCAATCCGTCTCCTCAATCTCTGACACCGGCGCAACCGTCGTGTCATGCTTGACCATTCCATTATCCGTATAGATCGTGATCTGCTGCATCCCGCCATGAAAATAGCTCGCTGTCCGCAGGATCGGATCCACCTTCTGTGTCAGCTGCTCATACTGCTCGTAGGGTGTCCCATATTCCATGGAAAATACCTCTGCCAGCGTCCGGTCAAAGGCAATATAATCCGACAGGCTGTTATAGCCGTCCAGAGTTCGGTCCATCGACGACACCGACTGCTGCAGATAGGACTGCAGGTTCATTTTTCCCTTATCGTCAATAATACTTCGCATCTGCAGAAAGCTCAGCCAAAACAAAAGCATCACCGGCAAAAAGCAAAACAGGGAATAAAAGATCGCCAGCTTATACCGCAGCTTGATTCCGTTAAACCAATGCAACAGCTTCTTCATCTTGTTCTGCATTCTCTCCTTGATCGCGATATTTCTGCGGCGTCATCCCATAATACTCCCGAAAGCTCTGACAAAAATAGGAAACATTCGGATATCCTACCTTTTCGCTGATGCTCACGATTTTGTCCTTCGTGCCCTCCAGCATCTCGCGTGCTTTTTCCATTCGGCAGATCTTGATAAATTTGCTTAAATTCTGGCCGGTTTCCTTTTTAAAAATCGTACTCAGATAACTGGGAGCCAAAAAAACGCGCTCTGCCAACATTTCGATGCTTATCTCTTCCCCGTAATGCGTATTGATATAGCGCTTGACCTCTTCTACCTCCCGATGAATATTGCCACTGTCCGTCTGGGTCTCCTGCTCCAGAAGCTGAATGTTTTTTTCTATGATCCGCCGGATCTCATCGATATCCGCTGTCCGGTAAAGCATTTCCATTTCTTCATTTAAGTCCCTGTCGTTTTTACCCGGAATCGCTTCATATAAAACCTTCAACAGGCTGGAAAAGACGAATTTCACATAAATCTGGGAAAATCCGACGTTCTGTCGGTAATTGTGGAACAGTCTGTCCACATGCTCGGAAAGGCTTAACATATCCTTCGTTCGAACATCCTGCTGGATCTGCTTGATCAGTGTGTTGTCGTCCAGCTGCACGTCGTCCGCGCATTCCACATCGTATTCCGCCATGAAAATATGGCTGTCCAGACCGTAAAAACGGTTTTCCATCAAAAGCTCCGTCTCCCTGCAGCGCTCCGCCAGCTGACTTCTGTTCTTGAGGCCGGAGGAAACCGCAACGTAACATTTTGCGTCCTTGCCGCTCAGCTCCTCCAAAATTCCAAGCACCCGGCGCGCCGTCTCCTTCCAGTCGTCGCTTTCCGATTTAAATAAAAGGATTCCCTGCTGAGGGCTCACATTCAGATAGTCTGCATTTAAGCCGGCAAGCTTAAGTCCCCCCAGAAGCTGACTGCTCTTATTTTCAAAGAAATCCCCGCTAACCTCCAGAAGCATCAGACGTTTGTAGCTGTTCAGAAAATCCATCGGATAAATTCCGGCTGCGCGTTTTTCAAGCTCTGCCGCGTCCGTCCCGTTAAAAATCGCATTCAGAATATATTCCTTAAACAGGCTGCCTTCTGTCTGCCTGCGGCTCTTTTCCTGTTTGCTCTCTTCCAATACACGTATAATCTTTTTTATCGCGTTCTGAAATTCTGTCGGATTTACCGGCTTCAAAATATATTCCTCTACTCCAAAGCGCATCGCCCTGCGCGCATATTCAAATTCTCCGTAGCCGGAAAAAACCATGGCTTTCATATCCGGATAAAGCCGCGCTGCCTGCTCCACCAGCTCCAGTCCATCCACAAACGGCATACGGATATCCGTCACCAGAATATCGGCGCGGTTACAGGAAAGCCATTCCAGCGCTTCTTTTCCGTTTACGGCCTCTGTAATTTCAAATTTCTGATCCATTTTACCAAGCAGAAGCCGAAGTCCCGTCCGCTCGATTTTTTCATCATCTACTATTAAAATACGATACACGATCCCACTCTCCCCTGCGCAGTTTATGCGCATTTCTGATACATATATCCTTATTGTAACACTATTTTGACAATTTTTACAACTACAAAAAGAAATCCTGTACGATTCGCCCAATTCGACGCACCTGTACAGGAATCTTTTTTCCTCATATTGCTTTGTATTCTGTGTTTAGCGTACCGCTTTCCGGTAGCCCGCTGCCTGTGCCTGCTCCTCGCTGTCGAAAATTACGAGGTTCGGGGAATCCTTCATCTCCTCATACGCCGCCTGTCCGGGACAATGGTAAATTTTCGAGCGCCTGTTCCCATAAATTTTCTGCGCCGAAGGATCTGTGGTCTCTTCCTGCGCAATCCTGCTGCTCGTACCGTCCGCGTAACAGATGGAAATTCCGGGCTGTACATTGTATACAAACACGTTGAAGCATACGCCTTCCCCGTTATCCTCTACCGACCAGCCCTCCATTTTGACGCCGCGCGCAACCAGCTCATCCTGATAAAACACCGGCGTTACCCGGTACAGGACATGTCCCTTTGTTTCATTTACATAATCCGCCACCATATTTTCAAACGGCAGCATCCCGGTGACATTCAAATAACGTGTCCCGGTAATCAGATTTTTCTCGTTTGCATTTTCCGCCGTCAGCTGGTAACCGATCAGATGACAACGATTATACAGAAATTTTCCATCGATTCCGTCATATTCCGACTTCTGCCAGCCGGTCGGCTTCACCTGGCTGATGCTCTCCCGCTCTTTGGTCGGCATCAAATCCTGCCCGACGTTTGCATAAGCGGTCGTACATCTGCCAAGGCTGTCCAGCTCGCCGTAGGTTTCAAACGATTTCGTCGAGTAGTCCTTTTTCGTAAAAAGCGGAACGTTGTTGTTTAATTCGATCCAGGCCTTTCCCTGATAGACGGGGATTTCAGTGCCCCAGAAGCCGTCCTCTGGCGTTTCTGCAGCGGATGTGCCGCCGCATTTCTTATCTGACGCTACATCACCGTCATCTCCTGCCTCGTCCCGCGCCCCATCGATTCCTTCCTCCATCCATGCCTTCGCCTGATCCAGCAGCACGTCCCCAGTCTCTTTCAGAACGCTGTAGCCGGTCATCAGCACGGATATCGCCAGCAACACTGTTATGAGCCATTTTCGAAAACCGCTGGAATGCCGTTTGCTCCATTTTTCTTTTTTCATAATCTCTCTTCCTGCTCTTGCCTGAAATTTTCTGTCCTGTCCGCAGGTTCCTCTGTTTCGCAGAAAAATTTCGCCCTGTCTTTTTTCCGATAACGTTCCAGATCGATCTCCTCATGTGAATAGCCTGCAAAGGTTTCGATCAGCTCCTTCTCCCAGTCATCCGCCGGAAATTTCAAAAAAACGTCCGCCGGATAAACGCGTTTCCATCGGAAAACGATCCATTCATCGATCATTTCGTTTTCCAAATTAACTGCTTCTTCGATCAGGCAAAAGGCCGCTTCGCCCGGCTGCTGCCAAGGCTCCTTCTGTGCAGCTTCCTCCCGTTCCAGTTCCTCCTGCGCAGACTCCACCTGTTCCGCATCTTTCCTTGCAGGCTCTGCCAGCTTTCCCACAAGATCCTCTGCCACGCAAACTGGCGCATCCTCCGGGAAAATACGCCTGCTGTAAGCGCTCATCCAAAGGGGCTTTCCTTCCGTCATCAAAAGGATTTTCTCTGTCACCACGCGGTCACGGCTCTGTCTTCTGCCGTTAAACAGCAGACCGTCCTCCTGATCCAGACATACAATTCCTGTCATCCTTCTTCCTCCCTTTTGTCTCTCCACCTGCAATCCCTCTGTCTTACCCTGCCCTTTTCATTCTCAGGCAGAAAATCTCCTGTATTTTTCCAATCCATACTGATTTCTTACAAATGCCCCTTCGGGCAGAAAGCGTTTTTGCCATTTTGAAAAAGAATGTGCCGTGGCACATTCTCGCGCCGAGGCGCGGTTGCTTCGGCACCCATCTACCCTTGCGCCGAGTGCGCATCCTCGCGGAGCGTTTTTGTGTCATAGGACGAAGTTTCCTATGACAGAACAAAAACACTGCCCAGGAAAACTCCTGCGCAGTGCTTTTGCCGGCAAGCAAAACGATAAGCCGGGTTATGTCGTGAATGGTCATCTATCTAGTCCTGCCGTCGCCGGCAGGCTCAAGCGACCTACCTGAAAGCAGATCGGGCAAATCTGTTGCTTTCTATTCGGTCTTGCTTCGGATGGGGTTTACATATGCCCCGTCCGTTACCGGACGGGCGGTAGTCTCTTACACTGCCCTTCCACCCTTACCAGGCAAAGCCTGGCGGTTCATTTCTGTTGCACTATCCTTGGAGTCACCTCCACCGGACGTTATCCGGCATCCTGCCCTGTGAAGCCCGGACTTTCCTCACCTGTCCCCTTTCGGGTGCCTTACGGCTGACAGCCGCGACCATTTATCTTACTTGCCATGTGCCATTTTAACAGCATTTTCCCTGCTTGGCAAGGAGAAATTCTGTCTGTAGCTTCAATGTCAGCCACAGCTTTCATGCGTTTCCGCACGCTTGTCCCATTTTCAGACGCGGAAGCAGCTGCCTCCGACAAACTCCCGCACAATCGAATTTTTCGGCAAATTCTCGCTGCTGACGCCCAGGAAATAGTCCAGGAACTTGAGCAGCCGCTTTGCCTCAAAATATTCCGGATCGCCCTTCTGAATACCGTAAAGCAGCGGTTCCGCATAGGTTTTTAAGACGCAGAGCTCGTAAATTAACGCAGAATTAAACGTCGCATCCGCACTTTCCTGGAAGGGAAAAATATTCTCTTCCTCACCGCGCCGCACAGACGGCCACTGGGCAATTGTCTGTCCTGCGCTCGTTCCTCTCGTCCGGGCATCCCGCACCAGCCGACGCAGCAGTCTTCCGTCTGCCGTGGAAATCCGATTATGTTCATCCACATTCAGGCTCGTCAGCGCGCTGATGTAAATTTTGTATTTACTCTCGTTTGGCAGCGCATAAGACATCTTATCGTTTAAGCCGTGAATGCCCTCGATCACCAAAATATCGTCTGCCCCGAGCTGTAAAAAGTTTCCTTTATATTCCCGTTTGCCGGTCTTGAAATTAAACGTCGGCAGCTCGATACGCTTTCCTTCCAGCAGCTCGCACATATCCCTGTTGAACCGCTCTGTATCGATCGCATCCAGGCTCTCGAAGTTGTAATTGCCGTCCGCGTCCCGCGGCGTTTTTTCTCTGTTGACAAAATAATTGTCCACCTCGATCGGATGCGGCGTCAGTCCAAACGTCTTTAGCTGAATGGAAAGTCGATGAGAAAATGTCGTTTTCCCGGAAGAAGAAGGTCCCGCAATCATGACGAATTTGACACCTTTGCGTCCTGCGATGTCCTCTGCAATCCGTCCAATTCGGCTCTCCTGCATCGCCTCCTGCACCAGAATCAGCTCTGCCAGATCGCCGCCGCAGATCTTGTCATTCAGATCTCCAACCGTCGTAATGCCGAGCTTCTCGCCCCAGCGCGTCGAATCCTCCAGCGCTTTAAAAAGCTTTTTCCGCTCTTCAAAAACAGGCAGCTGCTCCGGATCGCGCCGTTCCGGAAGCAGAAGCATCAATCCGTCCTGGTAAGGAAACAGGTCAAAACAGTCGATATAGCCCGTATCCGGCACCATGTAGCCATAATTATAATCATAATAACCGTCCAGCTCATACACATTGATACAAGAAGCTCTCCGGTAGCGGAACAGCTGCACCTTATCCGCCATTCCCTGTGATTCAAACAAGGCGATCGCATCGTCCGTCGTTTTCGTCATTTTTACAAACGGAATTTTTTGCGCCGCCAGCTCTCTCATCCGCTCCCGCACCTGATCGATGAACGTACTGTCCACCTTCTGTCCATCCCGTGGAGAGCAATACAGCCCTCTTCCAATGGAAAATTCTACTTTCAGCTTTCCCTTCTGTAGGCTGCCTGCCACATCGGATGCCGCTTTCATCAAAAGCATGACTGCGCTGCGCACCCAGGTATCATGACCGATCCGGTCAGCCGTCGTCAAAAAGGAAATCTCCTCTCCCTCTTTCGCTGTCTGGAACAACTCCCGGATTTTGCCGTCTGCAATTGCAAGTACAATCTGATGCTTTTCTGTTTTCTGTGCCTGTCCGGCAAGTTCCTGATATGTCACCGTTTTTTCCTGCATCTGTACGATCTCCTTTCCGCTTTCGCCAACGGAAACTGCTCCCGGAGCGTGCGCTCTATTGCTTTTCCATTTTCAAAACTTCCAGCACTTTTTCAGAAAGCTGTATGCGCGCCTCCAGCTCAGTTCGGCGCTTTAAAATACGCTCTGCAGCGTCGTCGCCAGGCATCCGCTGATCGCTGCAGTCTGCCGCCCGATCACCATCCGGCTTCGGCAGCGCCAAAATCAGTGCCTCGTCTGTTTTGATTGTATGTTCCAAAAATGAAAATAGTACCTTGCTACGGCTGTCCATCAGCTGCCAGCCAAGCCAGTCTCCGGCAAACCGGCACGTCTCATCGGTCAGCCCCGACTGCAGAAGTTTTTCTGCCAGCCGATGTTTTTTGCGCTGCGCATTTTCCACTTCGACATCCCAGTCTGCGCCCGCCCGGACTGCCAGCATCATTGGGTAATACTTGCCCTCTTCCAGCACCATGTTTTCTTCGATGATAAAAAAACGAAGCTCTCTCAGCGCCTGCCGCACCAGCCAGATTTCTGACTGAGGGGAAAGGACGCACCAGGAAAGCTGCGCTGTTTTTTTCGGTACCGCCGTCAGAATCGAAACGATCAGCTTGCCGCCCATCCCGGCAGCGATGAAGCCGTCCGCGCCGCTGCCACAAACCGGCACCTCTTTCAATCCGTCCGACAGCACCGCCGTAATCTTATCTTTCAGGCCACAGGCTGCGATATGCTCTTTTGCGCGATCCAGCGGTCCTTTGCGGACGTCCGCCGCATAGACGTGCGGACAAATGCTGCGCTGCACCAGATCAATCGAAACAAATCCGTGGTCGCAGCCGATGTCCGCAGCGACATGGCCTTTCGGGACGAGTGCCGAAACCGCCTGCATTCTTTCCGATAATTCTATTTTCATCTTAGTCCAGATAATCCTTTAACTTGCGGCTGCGGCTGGGATGGCGCAGCTTTCTGAGCGCTTTTGCCTCAATCTGACGGATACGCTCTCTGGTAACGTTAAATTCCTTGCCAACCTCTTCCAGTGTTCTCGCACGACCATCGTCCAGACCAAACCGCAGGCGCAGAACCTTCTGCTCCCTCTCTGTCAGCGTGCCCAGAACCTCAACGAGCTGTTCCCGAAGCAGCGTAAAGGATGCCGCTTCCGCCGGTACCGGAACGTTGTCGTCCTGAATGAAGTCGCCCAGATGGCTGTCTTCCTCTTCGCCGATGGGAGTTTCCAGAGATACCGGCTCCTGAGAAATCTTTAAGATCTCTCTGACACGATCCACCGGCATGCCCATCTCCTCGGAAATTTCTTCCGGGGTAGGTTCACGACCTAACTCCTGAAGCAGCTGACGGCTCACGCGGATCAGCTTGTTGATGGTCTCTACCATATGGACAGGGATTCGGATCGTTCTCGCCTGATCCGCAATCGCTCTCGTAATCGCCTGACGAATCCACCAGGTCGCGTAGGTAGAAAACTTGTAGCCTTTGCGGTAATCAAATTTTTCAACCGCTTTGATCAGACCCAGGTTACCTTCCTGAATCAGATCCAGGAACAGCATACCACGGCCCACATAACGCTTTGCAATGCTGACAACCAGACGCAGGTTGGCCTCCGCCAGACGCTTTTTGGCTTCCTGATCGCCGTTTTCCATTCTTTTTGCAAGCTCGATTTCCTCTTCTGCGGACAGAAGCGGAACCTTACCGATTTCCTTTAAGTACATGCGCACCGGATCCTCTATGCTGATGCCGTCCGGAATACTTAAATCAAGGTTTTCCATGTCCACTTCGTCTTCATCCGACAAAAGCAGTTCTTCATCCGGGATATCATCATCATCGGTAATGCGCAGCACGTCGATACCGCTCTTTTCCAGCGCATCCAGAATCTCATCCATCTGTTCTTCTTCCAGATGTAAATCTGCGAAATGGTCGCTGATCTCCTGGTATTCCAGCACATTCTTTTTCTTTTTTGCCATAGCGAGAAGCGTTTTTATTTTCTCCTCATACTTTGCCCGTGTGTTTTCATCCATTGTCATGTCTGTCTACATCCTTCCTGTATCTGTATTACCTGTTGTTGCCTTATTCGAGGGAAATATGCGTTTTTGCAAGCTCTTCCAGCTGTTTTTTGCCCGCGATCACGCGGTTTAATGCAGCTACGTCCGTCCCGAGCTGCGCGCTGTCTCTTTCATAACTGTTTCGCTTGACCGCACAGACGATGTCGTGCAGCGCCTTTTCCTGTTCTGCGGTGCTTTCCAGACGCTCCAGCTTCGTATGGAATAAAGAAGCCGCCTCGCGCTGATCCTCTTCCTCCTCAAACATGCTGATAATGGAAGCCGGATTGATGTTGCCCTGCTCCAGCTCCTCAAACAGCCTGTCCGCCACCTTTTCATATAAGCCTTCCGTAAAATCCTTCGGAGAAATATATTTTGAAATCTGGCGATAAAGCTGCGGCTGTTCGACCAGCCAGGTCAATAATAATTTCTGGCTGTTTTTGATGCCCTCCGCCGCTGTGTTCTTTTTCTGAACACCGGATTTGGGGCGGATCACAGGCTGTGCAAGCCCGGTCTGGGCGGCATAGGTTCCCACCAGCCTGCGGAGGTTTTCAAAGCCGATGTGGTACTTCTGCGCCACCGCTTCGATGTAATTTTCCCGCTCCACCTCTTCCGAAAAAGTGCAGAGCTTTCTGGCGATTTCCCGATGAAATGCAGTTTTCTGTTCCGGGTCTGATAAATCATAATTTTTCTGCAGCTGGCGCAGCTCAAAGAAAAAGCTGTTCTCCGCATGATCCAGCCGTTTCTGGAACTCTTCTCCGCCCAGCGCCTTAATGAATTCATCCGGGTCCTTGTAAGGCTCCAGGTTGATGACCCGTCCGGTCATTCCCGCTTCCTTCAAAATTCCGATCGCCCGAAGTGCCGCGTTGACGCCTGCGCCATCGCTGTCATAGGACAGCAGGATTTCATTTGCGTAACGCCGAAGCAGACTCGCCTGCCCCGATGTAAACGCAGTTCCCAGTGACGCAACCGCCTGGGTAAAGCCCGCCTGGTGCATCGCGATAACGTCCATATATCCTTCACAGAGAATCACATTTCCTTTCCGGCTCGTCCGGGCAAAATTTAACCCGTACAGGTTCCGGCTCTTATCAAAAATCTCTGTTTCCGGTGAGTTTAAGTACTTGGGCTTCCCATCGCCCATCACACGTCCACCAAACCCGATGACGCGATGGTTGATATCCTGGATCGGAAACATGACGCGGTTCCAGAACTTGTCATACATACCATGTTTTTCATCCACGTTGCAAAGTCCTGCATCCCGGATCAGGTCTTCGGAATAGCCCTTTGATTTCAGATACTGAATCAGGTCGTTGCTGTATTTGTTCGCATAACCCAGCCCGAAATGATTCATCGTCTCGTCGCTTAATTCTCTTTTGCGCAGATATTCCATCCCGACACTGCCCCGTTCGGTGCGCAGCTGGTAATAGAAATATTTCGCCGCTTCCTTATTGATTTCCAAAAGCTTTGCGCGGCGGCTGTCCGCCTGCCTCGCTTCTTTGGAGTCGTCTGCCTCCGGCAGGGCGATTCCGGCACGCTGCGCCAGCGTCCTGACCGCTTCCGGGAACGTCTGGTTTTCGTACTCCATCAAAAAGGTGATCACATTGCCGCCCGCACCGCAGCCGAAGCAATAATACATCTGCTTTCCGGGGGATACGGAAAAGGAAGGCGACTTTTCGTTATGGAACGGACACAGCCCGAAATAGTTGCTTCCTTTTTTCTGCAGCCGCACATAACCGGAGATCACCTCTACTATATCGTTTCTGGTTCTGACCTCTTCGATCAGCTCTTCCGGATAATACATGCTTTTTGCTCCTTTGGTTCTGCTCTTTTGCAGTCCTACTTTTTATTTATTCTGTAAAAATTTCGGATTTCCTTTTTTTATCGGCAGATATCGAAAATAAATTCGGCAATTTTGTTCATCGCGTCATAGGCGTTCTTGAGGGGCGACATCTGGAACACATGCCACATGCCCTTATAAATGTCGATTCGGGCAGAAACGTCTGCCTTGACGAGATTTTTGTGCAGCTGCGTCGAATCCGAAAGTAAAAGCTCGTTGTCCCCGACCTGAATGTATACAGGCGGCAGCCCTTCCAGCTTTCCAAACAGCGGGGAAATATACGGATTCGTCAGCTCCATCCCGCCCGCATAATTTTCGATCATCCGATCCAGGTATTCGTGATCCAGAACCGGATCTACGCTGCTTCTTGTCTGATAACTTTTCCCTGATTTGGTCAGGTCTGTCCACGGAGACATCAGTGCAAGTCCTCTTGGCAGCATTCTTCCTTCGTCTTTTAATTTCAGCGTCAGCGACAACGCAAGATTTCCGCCTGCGGAATCTCCCGCTACAATCACATCCCGCGCACCGTATCCCAAATACATCAGATAGTTCCAGGCCTTCATGGCATCTTCCGCAGCCGCCGGGAATTTACATTCCGGCGCGAGCCGGTAATTAAAGCAAAACACATCCATCCCTGTGGATTCTGCCAGCTTTGTCGTCAGCGTCCTGGCATATACCGTACTGCCGGTTGAATAGCCACCGCCATGACAATACAAAATCACATATCGCTTTAGATGCGCGCGTTCCACCTTCACCCATTCGCAGCTCATGCCGTCTACCTCTGTCTCTTCATAGGCAATTCCCTTTTCCGTACCGAGGATCGCCCCGATCCTGTCCTGGGACTGCCTGTGTTTCGTCAGATCCGGCCGTTCCACCAGTCCGTGCACCTTCCGAATCAGATTCATCATATTCTGGTTCTGCCTGCTGCTTACCGCCATATCTCCTCCGTATCTGCCGCAGCCGCGGCATGCTTTATAAAAATAGGTTTTTCCGCCATTTCCGTTCTTTTTTACAGCTTCTATTTCTTCCTCACAAAAAAGAAGATATCATTTTAATTATAGCATATTTTCCTCTATTCTTACAAGATTGAACTTTTTCCTGTTCCTTTTGCCCGTGCTGGTGTATACTGTTCTTACAGTTCACTCATGCGTTTCTGGAAGCAGATTTGTGCTCGCACAAAAATCTGCTTCCAGAAATGCACGAAGGAAGCGCCACTCCATGCGCAAAAATGAGCTGCGAAGCAGCGGAAAGCAGCGTTTTTGCAAATGGCACGGTGAACTGCAATATGCTGTGTGTTGACGAACTCATGCCAACAGCAGCGAAAGGATGAATCCGATATGTCAAAATCAAACCCAAAACATACTCCGAAAACCTGGTATCGGCTGGATCTGTCCGCGATTGTATATCCGACGCTGCAGCGTCGGGACTTTTCCTCCGTGTACAGGCTTTCCGTCCTGTTAAAAGACCCGGTGCAGCCGGATATTTTGCAGCAGGCTGTCGATATTGCCATGAAACGCTTTCCTACCTATCATTCCGCAATGCGGAAAGGATTTTTCTGGCGCTATCTCGAGCCGAATACCCGTCCCGGTCCGTTTGTAAAACCCGATATCCGCAATTTCTGCATGCCGATGCCGTTTAAATCCAACAACCGCTATCTTGTACGTTTTTACTGGTATGACCGGCGGATTTCCCTGGAAGCGCATCACAGCCTCGGGGACGGTACCGGCGGCATGTATCTGCTCCAGACAGTTACTGCCGTTTATCTGCGGCTCCTGGGACACGAAATTTCCAACGGCGGCTTCGTTTTAGATGTCAACGAAACACCGGATCCGGAAGAATTTGAAGACGCCTATATGCGCTATGCAAACGCCCGCGTCTGCCCGCCCAGACCCGCCGAAAAAACTTACCGTGTGCGCGGCACGAAAGAACCTTTCTATACCCTCAACGTGATTGACGGCATCATGAGCGTCAGCGCTGTCCAGAAGGTTGCCAAACAATATCAGGCTTCGATTACGGAATACCTAAACGCCGTGCTTTTATATTCTCTTTTACAAAAGCAGGAGCACGATTTTCATCTGCGCCTGCGCCCTGTGCGGATCGCCATGCCCGTCAACCTGCGCCGTTTTTTTCCATCCAAAACGCTGCGCAACTTTATCACGATGGTTTATCCGTCTATCGATCCAAGACTTGGTGACTACACCTTTGAAGAAATTGTCACTCAGGTGCACCACTATATGCGCTACTATATCAACAGCAAGTTCCTGCGCGGCGATATCACAACGAATGCTTCCACGCAGCGTAATCCCCTGATCCGTATTGTCCCGCTGTTTTTAAAGGATTTCGTCGTCCGGCAGTTTTACCAGCGGGTGCAGGACAAAAATTCCTCTGCCGGTCTGACCAACATGGGCGCAATCCGCGTTCCTGACGATATGAAGCCCTATCTGGAACGCTTCGATATTTATATGGGAATCCCGTATTCCCAGCGCACCAACTGCGCCATTGTCAGTTTTGAGGACACGCTGACCGTCAATTTCGCCAGCTGTATCATCGAAGCGGATGTGGAACGGCGATTTTTCCAAAAGCTCGTCGAGGACGGCATCCCCGTCACGATCGAAAGTAACCGGGAACTATAATAGAACGCGCGCCCATTTTATTGTCATGATTCAAAAAGGAGTGAAATCATATGTCATACTGTGTCAACTGTGGAGTAAAGCTGGACCCGTCCTTAAAATACTGTCCGCTCTGCAATACCCCTGTTATCAATCCACATGATCTTTCCAAAATGCAGCCTATCTCCCCGTTTCCGAAAGAAAAGGGACAGGTTGAGGTTGTACGCCGAAAAGACCTCGCCATTTTGCTTTCCGTCTCTCTCACTGCGGCCGGTCTGTGCAGTCTTTTGTTAAATCTGCTGGTATTCAGGCAGCATCTTTGGTCGCTTTACGTAATTGGAGCCTGTGTCCTGATCTGGGTAATGTCAATCCCTGCAGTAATATATACCAAGCTTCCTATCTACCTTTCCCTGCTCTTCGATGGTCTTGCCGTAATGCTATATCAGTTTCTGATCAGCTTTAATACCACGGATCACAGCTGGTTCTTCGGACTGTCCCTGCCGATCACCGCGCTCTGCACGCTGGCCACGATCCTCTTTGCTTTCTGTCTGCGCAAAATTTCTTCTGCCTTTTTGATGAAAGCGCTTTATTTTTTCGCAGAAGCTGCGCTGCTGTGCGCCGGTATCGAGTTGCTTATCCGCCGGTATCTTTTACTTCCGCTGCGGCTGACCTGGTCGGCGGTCGTCTGCTCCGTCTGCGGCGTTATCGTAATCTCGCTGATTACGATTCTCTCCCGTGCAAGGCTCAGGAACGCAGTACGAAGGCGCATGCACTTTTAAGTCTATTTCTTCTTTTCTGTATAATAAAAAAGAATGTGCCTTGGCACATTCTCGCGCCGAGGCGCGGTTGCCTCGGCAACCATCTACCCTTGCGCCGAGTGCGCATCCGCGTAGAGCGTTTATTATCGTATGGAAACGAAGTTTCCCATACGATAAAAATGAATCCTGCGAAGCAGGATTCTCCGCCTGCGGCGGGTCGCGCAAGCGACATTCTTCCATTCCGCTGCAGTGCGATCCACGCGGAGCGTTTATTATCGTATGGAAACGAAGTTTCCATACGATAATAAAGCCTGAGACTTTTTCCATCATCTCAGGCTTTTTCCATATTTCTGTCTGATTTTTATTCTTCGAACATCTTTTTCACATTGAAGTGATTCACAACTTCCTTTGCATTATAATAAATTCTGTCATCCCCGACCAGTTTTGCATTTCCGTCTTTGACTTCTACGACACTGACCGCACAGTTGACCGGTACAAATCCATGCCAGAAATCCGCTTTATCTTCATAAATATTGTGCAGAATTGCTCTCAACGCACAGCCGTGCGTTGCAATCAGAATCGTTTTATCTTCATATTCCGGCTTTGCCGTTACTTCATCCCAGAACTCTTTTGTACGCTTACAGAGCTGCAGAATCGTCTCCCCGCCTTCTCCCGGCACAAACGCAAACGGCTCGGTATAAAACTTCTGAAATTCCTCAATCGGCGTCGGAACCGCATAATTTTCCGGACGGCATCCGATTCCCTCCCAGTTTCCAAAAGACAATTCTTCAATTCTGGCATCCTCAATTATCGGAACCTTTCTGCCGCCAAGCACGATCTCTGCCGTCTGTCTCGCCCGTGAAAGCGGACTCGTGATACATAAATCAAAGGGAATCTCTTTCATTCCTTCCGCCGTTTCTTCTGCCAGCCGGATTCCATTTTCATTTAACGGAATATCGGTCTGTCCCTGCATTTTTCCTTCTACGTTCCATGACGTCTCACCGTGTCTGATAAAATATAAAACCATGTGCTGTAATCCTCTCTGCCTATACGGCTTATCTGTACTGCTGCGCATCCTGACAGAAAAAGCGCTCCGATTTCTCGAAGCGCTTTTTGTTCCTGCAGGAAAAGAGACTTGAACTCTCATGGTATTGCTACCATACGGACCTGAACCGTACGCGTCTGCCAATTCCGCCATTCCTGCATTTGTCTTTCAGTGTTCAGCACTGTATCAGTGTTGTTCGCTGCTGACAAAGGATATATTATCACAACTTTGACAGCAGCGCAAGTCTTTTTTTTATTTTTTTACAGTTCTCTCGTGGCTGCTTCTTTGCAACTGGCGTAGGCGGACTGTAACGCTTACTGAATCTTCTGTACCAGATCTTCTACCAGACGCGCAGAATGCTTTGCCGCCTCATGCTCGAAGGCTGTGTAATCCATCTCTGCAGAGCCATCTGCCTTATCGGAAATCGCCCGGATTACGATAAACGGAATTTTATTTAAGTATGCGCCATGTGCGATAGACGCGCCTTCCATTTCCGCGCAATCGCCGTGGAACACTTCGATCAGGCGTTTTTTCACATCATCAGAGGAAATAAACTGATCGCCGCTCACAACGCGTCCGGTGCGGACTGTCAGGTCGGGATTGACTTTTTTACAGGATTCCACTGCCAGATTTACCAGCTTTTCATCTGCGATAAATTCCCGGATTCCCATCTGTGGAAGCTCTCCCAGAGGATACCCGAATACGGTAGCATCCACATCATGATGAACCGCATCTTTGGAAATCAGGATATCCCCAATATCCAGATCTGCATTCAGGGAACCTGCCACACCGGTGTTAATCACATGGGTGATCTGAAATAAATCCACCAGAATCTGTACACAGAGCGCAGCATTTACCTTTCCGATTCCGGAGCGCACAACAACGACGTCAGCGCCGTTTAAAGTTCCTTCTTTAAACTCCATTCCCGCTCTTGTTACGGTGTTTTTTACCTCCATGGCTGCCTTTAACGCATCAACTTCCAGCTCCATGGCGCCGATAATACCAATTTTTGCCATTTTCTTTTTCCTTTCTTATCTTACTCCGGATAAACCAGACGGTCTTCTTTAATATTGTATAAAACCTGCTCCAGATATCTCTTTCCAAGATAATTTGCCATCGGCAGGTTCATATCCAGATAGTTTCCGCAGTCTTTTGCAGCAGCCCCGGGGACTTCTCCTTTAAAGTCGCGTACGAACTCAAACAGCTCGGTTACCAGCCCTACGACATCCTTCGATGTATAATCACCTGCCAACAGCATATAAAAGCCGGTTCTGCAGCCCATCGGTCCAAAATAGATCGTCTTATCCTTATACACCGGATGATTTCTTAAAAAGGTCGCGCCAAGATGCTCGATCGTGTGCATCTCCGCTGTATTCATGACAGGCTCCTCGTTCGGACTTGTCATCCGCAGATCGAAGGTCGTGATCACTTCCTGTCCTACGGTATCTTTTCTGGAAACATAAATTCCAGGCTGTAATTTAATATGATCAACGGTAAAGCTTGCTATTTTTTCCATCTGTCTTACCCATCCTTTCCTGATGAATTATACAATATCGTTTTTTAAGATGCAACCGAAACCACCTTTTCATAGGCAATCCGTTCCGAACCGTCCGCGATATGGATGATTCCGCACTGTTCGAACCCGTTTTTCAGGATCAGATGCTGCATAATGTGATTGTCCGCGTGTGTATCAATCCGCAGATGTCCAATTTTTTCTTCTGAAAAAAGGACGATTCTCCGAAACAGACCATGCACCGTTCCGTCGCCTGCAACCCGATGCAGTGTTCCATATTCACTCTCTGAAACCCAAGTGCCCTGCTCAATTTGCGCATAGGTCGGATCTTTTCCCATCACAAGGGCGAATACGCCAGTCATTCGATTTTTCTGTCGGACGACATATAGCTGTCCTGCCCGGATATCCGCTTCCAGCACCTCTTTTTGCGGCGCGTTCTCTTTCCACTGATTCGGATTGCCCGTTCGCTTCATAAATTCCCGCGCGTAAGCATAGATTTCCAGAATCCGCGGCAAGTCGCCTGCCTGCGCCTTTTTGATCACCACTTCCGACATCTGACTATCCTGCAGCGCTTCTGCACTGGTTCCTTGCCCATGACAGCTTCGTAGCTGTTCCATTCCGACTTTCTGCACGCTTTTTTTCATCCTTCCGATTCCCGTTTTCTATCTGCTTCTGTTCTTTACCAGGACTGTGACAGCAGTGGAATCACCTCCTGCAGATCCTGTATTTGGGCATCTATCCGATATATGCTGTCCGCCTTCTGTCCGTTCGGATTATACCAACACGTCACAATTTGCGCAAGGTTGCCGCCGCGAATATCGCTCGTCAAAGAATCCCCGACAATCAAAATCTTTTTCCGGTCGGTTTCTTCAATTGCTTCAAATACCTGGTCAAAAAACGCTGCATTCGGCTTTTCCGCACCAAGCTCTTCGGACAGAAAAATCCCGTCCATCAGCTCCCCCAGCCCGGAAAGGCGGAGCTTTTTCGTCTGTGCCAGCACTGTTCCGTTGGAAACGACATACTGTTTTACCCTGCCGCGCAAAGATTTTACGATTTCATAGCTGTCATCCCGAAACACAATTGTATCCCCAAGGCACACCTGGTAACGCTCATTAAATGCCGGTGCCGCCGTTACATCCAGCCCTTCCGTTTCAAAAAATTCCCGGAATCTGCCGACCAGGACTTCCGGCTTTGTCAGCTCGCCGTTTTCCAGCTTTTCCCAGTATCTGCGGTTGATTTTGGAATACCGGGCGATCGCCTCATCCGTGCATTCCCCGAACCCGAATTCTGCAAAAAGTGTCCGGATCGCCGCTTTTTCCGCCGCCAGAAAATCTAACAGCGTGCCATCCACATCCCAAAGAATTGTTGTAATCACACTTTCTCCTCCAGCTTTAATACCTCTCCGAGTGTGAGCACAGCATTGCGTACACATTCCGGGCAGGAACAGAGCACCCGTCCGGTCTCGATGCCTTTCAAATCCTTACAGATTGTCGCACCGCATTTTTCCTGAAAACCCGCCACCAGCTGTCTGGAAACCGCCGGCGTCCCTTTTCCGTCCGTCAAAATACCGGCAGCCATGACTGCGCCGATCAACGCGCCGCAAGTAGCCTCCATACAGCCCATGCCCGCCGCATAACCCGCGCCAAGCTTTTTTAGCGTCTCAGCCTCCACCGGAATCTGATCTGCAAATGCCTGCGTTACCGCCTGCGCGCAGTTGTAAATCCCCGTTGCTTTCCATTGTGCTGCCTGATTTGCACGTTCTTCTATCGTCATTCATGTATCCTCGCTTTTTTGTTTTTTTCCAACAGACACACCGCTTCTACCGCCCCCGACCAGGGGAACATGTCCACCGGCCATACTTCTTTTGCACGGTAGCCCTGTTTTTCCAGATAGGTACAGTCGCGCTCCAGCGTCGTCGGATTGCAGGATACATATACGACGCGCTTTGGACCGATTTTTGCAACCGCATCCAGAAATTCTTCACTGCTTCCGGCGCGCGGCGGATCCATCAAAACAACATCGACCGGCATGTTGTCAGCTGCACAGCTCTGCAAAAAATGCCCTGCATCCTCTCTGTAAAACCGGATGTTTTTCACATCGTTTGCTTTCGCATTGCCGACCGCGTCCCGCACTGCATCCGGGTTGGATTCCACACCGAATACCTTTCCCGCTTTTTTTGCTGCGATCATGCCGATCGTTCCGGTTCCGCAGTATGCGTCCACAACCGTCTCCTTTCCGGTCAGATCCGCCAGCTCGATCGCTTTTTCATAAAGCTTCTGAGCCTGAATGGGATTGACCTGATAAAAGGAGCCGGGCGAAATCTTAAAGCTGCAGCCGCAGAGCCTGTCCACAATGTAGCCTTTGCCCCAGAGCACCTGATACTTGCTGCCCAGCACAAGGCTGTCCGTCCGGTCGTTGACATTCTGGACAACCGTTGTGATTTCCGGATGCTCTCTACGCAGGGCTTCCACAAAGTTTCTCTTGGACGGAAAAACAGGGGATGCTGTTACCAGAACAACCATGATTTCATCCGTAAATTCTGCCTTTCGGATCAGGACGTACCGCAGCAGACCATAACCGGTATCTTCATCATAAACCTTGATTTTAAACGATTTGAGCAGGCTGCGCACTGTCGCAATAATTGCATCTGCTTTCTGATCTTCAATCAGGCAGGTCTCCACCGGCAGGATCCGATGGGTTTTTTCTTCATAAACCCCGGAAATCTGCTGCTTCTTTCGATCCAGCCCGAACACCGCCTGTACCTTATGGCGATAATGCCACGGATTTTCGTCCATTCCAATAATCGGACGCACCTTGCAGTGCTTTTCCATCAGTTCCTTTACCTGATGCTTCTTTGCAGCGAGCTGTTCCTCGTAGGACAGGTGCAGATACTGACAGCCGCCGCACTTGCCAAAGTGGGGACATTTTGCAGCTGAAGCCTGGCGGCTCGGTTTTTGCTTCGCAGCAGCATTTCCGACAGGCGCTTTCGACTTTGCGGCACGCCAGTCAGTTGCAGCACTTTTCGCGGGTGCAGCACTTTTACCTGCTGCAGGCGCTTTCGACTTTGCGGCATTCCTGCCCGGTGCAGAATTTCTGTTTCCCGAAAAAGCTCCCGCCTCTCTCGCTTTCTTCGATCCCGGATTTTCTTTCTTCGATCCCGGATTTTCTTTCTTCCATCCTGTTGTTTCTTTCATATTTTTCGCTCATTTCTGCGCACGCTTTTTGCGCATGTCGAGTTTGTGTCAAGTGCGCGCAGACACAAATCTCGCGATTGAAAAATTTTATTTTTCAATCTTCCCTCACATCCGATCTGAAACGGGCTTATCCCTGGTCACCTTTTCTACAGGATATCCCGATATATTCTCTCTCATTTTTTCAGTCTTTCTAACAAAAAACCTTCTGAAAGGAATGCTTTCAGAAGGTCTTCGTTTCTTTTATCAAGCCTGTAATTTACGCGATTTTGGACTTAGCCAGCTCAGCCAGGGTAGCAAAGCCTGCCGCATCGTTTACTGCCATCTCTGCCAGCATCTTTCTGTTCATATCTACGCCAGCCTGCTTTAAGCCGAACATAAATTTGGAATAGGATAAGCCGTTCAGTCTTGCAGCTGCATTGATACGAGCGATCCACAGCTGTCTCATCTGACGCTTTCTCTCCTTACGTCCAGCATAGGAAGAGGTCAGAGCTCTCATAACGGACTGTTTTGCAACTCTGTACTGTTTGCTTCTTGCGCCTCTGTATCCTTTTGCAAGCTTCAATACTTTATTATGTTTTCTTCTGGCACTCATGCCGCCTTTTACTCTTGCCATCTTACTGATTCCTCCTTACGATTTATAAATACGGTAAAATCTTCTTCATATTCTTAACATTGGTAGCATCGGTCATTGCTGCCTGACGAAGATTTCTCTTTCTCTTGGTGGACTTCTTTGTTAAGATATGGCTCTTGTAAGCTTTTGCTCTTTTCAGCTTACCGGTTCCTGTTAATTTAAAACGTTTTGCAGCAGCTCTGCTGGTTTTCATTTTAGGCATATCTGATTTCCTCCTGTTACTTCATTTTCCTAAACGTATATTTTAACTGTAGCCGTGCAATCAGCGTTTTACAGTTAAAAACATGATCATGCTTCTGCCTTCCACCTTCGGCATCTTCTCTACAACAGCGATGTCAGAAAGCATCTGTGCAAAGTCATCCAGAATATGTTTGCTGGTAGACATGTGCGCCATTTCACGGCCGCGGAATCTCAATGTTACCTTTACGCGGTTCCCTTTTTCAAGGAACTTTCTTGCCGCGCCGACCTTGGTATTTAAGTCATTGGTATCGATGTTGGGAGACATTCTGATCTCTTTTACTTCGATGACCTTCTGTTTTCTTTTGGCATCCTTTTCCTTACGGGCAAGCTCATATCTGTACTTACCGTAATCCACGATCTTGCACACCGGCGGCTTTGCCGTAGGGGCGATCTTTACCAGATCCAAACCTGCCTCTTCAGCCAGCTTCAGTGCTTCTCTGGAAGACATGATGCCGAGCTGTTCTCCGCTCTCCCCAATCAGACGGATCTCTTTGTCTCTGATCTGTTCGTTGATAAATAATTCGCTAATGGCTGGTTCCCTCCATAAGAAATAAAATAAAAAAAGTGGATAGCTTCTATCCACTCACAACCTCTGCTCTTCCTCTGAGAAGCAAAGGAAACTGTAAACGCCTATGAGCCCGATCGCTATAGGGTGAGAGTGGATACTCTGCTTGTTTGTTCCTTACGCACCTGCGTACTAATAGAGATTAGCACGACGAACATCATTTGTCAATGCCCGTCGTGCATTTTTTTTTAATTTTTTTAATCACAGTTCCCTCGTACTTTTCGTGAGCGGCTTTTGTGCTTGCACAAAAATCTGCTTGCGAAAATGTACGAAGGGAGCGCCGCTCTATGAGCAAAAATGGACTGCGAAGCAGCGGAGAGCGTCGAAGACGCGGTATTGCGAATGGCGCGGGTGAACTTCCATCACCGTTCCACAAATGTCGCGCAGGCGGTTTCCCTGCGGTCCCCGGCACGGCTTCCGCGCATGTCCACATGCTCTGCCTGACATTTATAATTGGTATTGTAGCGGCATTTTACCGCTTCGCAGTCGATCTGCGTCATCCGGTCAGGATATCCGTCTGCGTTTCTTGCGCTGCCTTCCTTCTGCTGTTCAAAATTCTCACAGCAGGTTTCATCACAGCTGCAGGCCTTTGCGCCGCCTACCATAATGTCGTTTCTGCAGCAGCAGTCTCCGTCATGAAAGCAGCAGGTTTCCACACTACACTTTAAATCTGTCATCGTCCATACCTCCTTTTCTGGAAGAGCTGCGCGATGCGTCCGCATTTTCTCTGCGCACAGGACAGGCTGATCTGTGATGCGCCACCTTACAGCCACATAGCGTAGTGCGTTGCGCATTCTGCGCAGCTCCTGGCAGTCAGTATGCCCGATGACAGGTTATTTTATGCAGTTTTTTTTGCCGGATCAGTCTTTCTTTACGCGATTTTCCTTGGTTTCGATCTCTTTTAAGATATCTGCGATGAACGTATCCAGGCTTCTTGCACCTTCATCACCGGCTGCACGGCTTCTGACAGAAACGGTGTTTTCTTCCTCTTCCTTCTGACCAACAACCAGCATGTAAGGGATCTTGGCAGTCTGTGCCTCTCTGATCTTGTAGCCGATCTTTTCTGCTCTGGTATCCACTTCTGCGCGGATGCCTGCTTCTGTCAGCTTGTTCAGGACGTTCTGTGCATAATCCATGTATTTATCGGAAATCGGAAGCACCTTAACCTGTACCGGAGCCAGCCAGGTCGGGAATGCGCCTGCAAAATGCTCGATCAGGATACCGATGAAACGCTCGATAGAGCCAAATACTACGCGGTGGATCATGATCGGGCGATGCTTCTCGCCGTCAGCTCCAACGTACTCCAGTTCAAAACGCTGAGGCAGCTGGAAGTCGAGCTGGATCGTACCGCACTGCCAGGTACGTCCGATACAATCTACCAGATGGAAATCGATCTTCGGTCCGTAGAACGCACCGTCGCCTTCGTTTACTACATAAGGAAGCTGCAGCTCGTCCAGAGCGCTGCGCAGCGCGTCTGTTGCCATCTCCCAGTCTTCGTCGCTGCCCATGGAATCCTCCGGACGGGTGGACAGCTCTACATGATACTGGAAGCCGAACAGGGAATAAACTTCATTGATCAATCCTGCAACGCCTTTGATTTCGTCCTTGATCTGCTCAGGTGTCATGAAGATATGGGCATCATCCTGTGTGAAGCAGCGCACACGCATCAGACCATGCAGCTGACCGGATTTTTCATGACGGTGTACCAGACCAAGCTCGCCCATACGCAGCGGCAGATCTCTGTAAGAACGGGGTTCAGATGCATAAACCAAAACGCCGCCGGGGCAGTTCATCGGCTTGATCGCATAATCTTCGCCGTCGATTACAGTGGTGTACATGTTATTTTTATAATGATCCCAGTGACCTGAGGTCTCCCAGAGGCTTCTGTTTAAGATCACAGGAGTGGAAATTTCCACATAACCTGCTTTTCTGTGGATTTCACGCCAGTAGTCCAGCAGGGTGTTCTTTAATACCATACCCTTAGGCAGGAAGAAGGGGAAACCAGGACCTGCTTCATGCATCATAAACAGTCCCAGCTCTTTGCCCAGCTTTCTGTGGTCGCGCTTTTTCGCCTCTTCCATCATGGTAATGTAAGCTTCCAGCTCGTCCTTCTTTGCAAAAGCGGTTGCATACAGTCTGGTCAGCATCTGGTTATGTTCGTCGCCTCTCCAGTATGCACCTGCAAGGCTCATGATCTTGAATGCCTTACCAACTTCTTTGGTGCTCATCAGGTGAGGACCTGCGCACAGGTCTACAAATTCGCCCTGCTGATAGAAGCTGATTTCTTCGCCCTCCGGCAGATCTTCAATCAGTTCTACTTTATAAGGCTCTTCTTTCTCCTTCATAAATTCGATTGCTTTCTCTCTGGGCAGAGTAAAGCGCTCGATCTTTAAATCCTCTTTGACAATCTTCTTCATCTCTGCTTCGATCTTTTCAAAATCGTCGCTGGTCAGGGGAGTTTCGAACTCCATATCGTAATAGAAGCCGTCTGCGATAGAGGGACCGATCGCCAGCTTTGTGTTGGGATACAGGCGCTTTACAGCCTGCGCCATTACATGGCTGGTGGTGTGGCGCAGTGCAGCCAGACCTTTTTCATCCTTTGCAGTCAGAATGTTGACTGCAGCGTCGTGATCGACAACGGTACGCAGGTCTACAACCTCTCCGTCTACTTCTCCGGCACATGCCGCTCTCGCAAGTCCTTCGCTCAAATCCTTCGCAATATCAATCACAGACATTGCCTGTGCGTACTCTTTTACAGAGCCGTCTTTTAATGTAACCTTCATGGTATCTCCTTCCGGCTTTCGCCTTTTTCTATCTTAAAAATTTTGAAAATAACCTGTTTATTCGATCTTCACATAGTTTTGTGAATCTCGTCCTCTCTATAGATAAAAAAGAATGTGCCCTGGAACATTCTCGCGCCGAGGCGCGGTTGCTTCGGCAACCATCTACCCTTGCGCCGAGTGCGCATCCTCGCGGAGCGTTTTTATCGTATAGAAACGAAGTTTCCTATACGATAAAAAAGTCCCATGCACACCTTACGATGTACATGGGACGCTTCAGCGCGGTTCCACCCATTTTGCAGATCTGCAACAGCAGTCTGCCGCTCTTTTGATGATAACGGAATCACCGTGTCCGATTAAGGACCGCTCCGAGATGGTTTTCATACGAGACCTCTGTCAAAACGCTTCCAGCACAGCTCTGCAATGCAGATACCGGCGTTTCTCTCTGATACAGATTCCGGGATTACTCTTCTCTTCCACGCGTTGTCTTTTTATCAAATGCTGCCCTTATCTTAATCGATCTGTTTCGATTTGTAAAGAGCCTTTGATCATTTATTTTTGCCGCAGCACTTTTTGTACTTCTTGCCGCTGCCGCAGGGACAGGGATCATTGGGATAAATCTTTGCTTCCTTTACGATGGTGGTAGAACTCTTCTGCTCTTTGTAGAGTTTCTTTCTGGTCTCTTCATCGAAGATGTCGTTCCACTCTTCCAGCTCGTACAGCCAGTCTGCGTCTGCAGCTACCATGTTCTTATAAAGCAGTGCTTTATCAAAGCCGAGGTTTACAACGGTATCCTCCTCCATCTCCTCGATCGGGTTGGGAGCCTTTAAGCTGTCGTTGATGCCGTCCAGGAAACCGGTCATAGTCATAATATCCACGCCGAATTTCTCAGCCAGTTCTTTAACCGTGCCTCTTACCAGCTCGTCCGGGTTCTTTAACAGTTCTGCGTAAATATCCTTTTCTTTTGTAAAATAAATTGCCCAGAACTGCTGCAGCTTAGCCTTGTCAGCCTGCTGGTCGTATGCCATATCTCTCCACTGCTGTAATAATGCCATATTTCTTCACCTCAATTAAATTTCTGACGGGATTGCTCCCTTTGCATTTCGCACGCCTATTTTTGCACGGGCATCCATACTTTGCATTATTATAGCCCAGACCCCCGATTTGTGCAAGCAAAAAATCTGTGAACACTTTGCCGCTTAACAGGTCTGCGTTTCTTTTTTTGCAGGCTGATGGTCGTATTCAAAACCGCAGTGGGATAAAACTGCTTTTGCGATTACAGTTGCGCCGATCAGGTTCGGATGCACTCTGTCCCATGCAATATAGGAAGAATGACGATACTCAAAATACCGGTTGAATACCTCCTGCAGATCAACCAGACAGCAGCCGTGCTTTGCAGCCAGCTTTTTGCAGATCGCACCGTATTCGTCCATTCTCTTTCGCATCCAGTCCTGCGGATTAGGCTCCATATAATAAGGCGTCAAAATAAAGATGCCCTTTACTTTTCCTTTTACCGACAGAATCATTTTTTCCAGATTTGCTTCGTATTCTTCGGGCATCACCTGTCCGTCCGGAATCGCCGGACTGTCAAACTGTCTCCATACGTCGTTGATGCCGATGCAGATCGAAACCCAATCCGGATTTAAGGAAACAACATCCGAATCAAAACGCTGCAGCAGATCTCTGCTCGTGTTGCCGGAAACACCGGAATTGGTCACACGCAGATACACTTCCGGATACCAAGTGCTCAGCATGTTTTCGATGATACGCACATAGCTCTGACCTACATTATCAAACAGACCTTCCCCCACAGGCTGTGCACTTCCCATATCTGTTACCGAATCTCCTGCAAATACAATTCTGTCCATTGGTTCAAATATCATCTTTTGTTCCCTCCTGCGCTTGCAAAGCGCTCCTCTTTGATGTATGCTATCAAGCATATTGTAGCATTATCATCGGCAATGTAAAGTACTGAATCGAATTTGTTTCAGCCGTCCTGCGACGGCAGAATGGAGACTCTTATGAAGAAGAAAAAAACGGCAAAGCAAATCGCTGCCATCGTTTGTATCGTCCTTTTAGTAGCGCTCTATCTCATCACGCTCCTCAGCGCAATTTTTGCGTTTCCCGGTTGGCAGCGGCTCTTTTCCGGCTGTCTGATCTGCACAGTTGCAGTCCCGATCCTGCTCTGGATTTTCATCTGGCTTTACGGGCAGTTTGAACAGAAGCACACGATCGCATCCTTCGATATCGGACAGACCGACGCAGGCCGCACGCAGAACGAGGACGAGGCAAATGCTGCGCAGAACTAAAACGCAAAAAGTGCTGTTGCACCGGCAACTATTTCCCGGGCAGCAGCACTTTTTCAGCTTTCGTACACACTTTTTTACGCTTCTACAGCATCTTTCTCTTTTTCAGCACTTTCATCGTAATCACGCATGCAACTAAAATCAGCACGCAGATAATCCCGAAACCGTAAGGCGTATGGGCCAGCGGCATCCATTTTTCGGAAACGTTCATTCCGTAAATGCCGGAAATGATCGTCGGGATCGCCATGACGATCGTGATCGACGCAAGGTATTTCATTGCGCTGTTTAAGCGGTTGTCCATCAGGGAGGAAAGCAGCTCTCTCGTTCCCTGGATAATGTCCCGGTAGATCCGCGTCATTTCGATCGCCTGCTGGTTTTCGACCACAACGTCGTCCAAAAGGTCCTGATCCTCCGGGTATTTCTTGATGCGGCTATAGCGCATCAGACGATCCAGTACGACCTTGTTGGCACGCAGCGACGTATCAAAATATACGAGGTTGGATTCCAGCTCATGTAAGTCGATCAGCTCCATTTCCTCCGTATCGTCCCCGATATGCGCCTCGATCTCCTTCCGCTTGCGGTCGATAATACGCAGATAGGACTGATACAGCATGCAGGAACGCAAAAAAATCTGGTAGATAAAGCGCATCTGTTTTTTAGTGCTGAACTCCTTGACCGTATTTTCCAGAAAATTTTTCAGAACCGGCGTTGCTTCCGCACATACAGTCAGCAGCACATCGTTCACCAAGATCAGACCGAGCGGTATGGTCGTATACGCTTCCCGCTGATGACGGTATTCCACAGACGGAACGTCGAATAAAATCAGGGAATATTCGTTGCTGACGTCCACACGGGAGCTTTCCTCATCATCCAGCGCGGCGCGGACATCCGCAAGGTCAATCTGAAATTCCTGTGCAATCTGCACACATTCTTCCAGGGTCGGCGCAACCAGATTCACCCAGCAGCCGCCATCCGCCCGATTGACCTCCATCAGCAGATTTCCCTGAGTTATATATCGTTTCACCATGTTACTCTACTCCAAACGTCCGAAGCATCTGCTTTGCCTGCTCCTGATTTTCAAATACAAAGGCATTGATCCCGGCTCTGCGGGCTGCTTCCACATTTTCCAAAATGTCGTCCATAAAGACGCATTCCTCCGGTTTTAAATGATATCGGCTTAAAATCAGCGAATAAATTTCCGGCATCGGCTTAATTAGCTTATCCTGACACGAAAGGATGCCGCCATCCACATACGGCAGAAAATCCAGATCACTCCAGCACTCCCGCAGCACCTTTCTGGAAAAATTCGACAGCACAAGGAACTGATAGCCCTTCGCCTTTAACTCTTCAATCCACGGAATCGCATAATCATAACGCTCCATGATGCCGCGGACGTTTGCCAGCGTTTTGTGAAGGTCTTCTTCCAGCTCCGGATCGTTTGCAATAAACCGGTTCAAAATTTCCTCTTCGGAAAGGACGCCGCGGTCATATTCTTTCCAGATATCACTCCCTACCGTCGCCTTTGCCAGACGCTCCACCATTTCTTCCGAATATCCCTTGCTTTTATAAAAATCGTACCAGGTAAAACCGGATAATACGTTTCCGATATCGCTGATAATTGTTCTGATCATATCCGATCGCCTCCCTCATTTTCTTCTGCTGTTTCTGACAGCATCCGCAAAAGCTCCTGCGCCGCAAGACTGCTGCCGCCCTTTTCCTCCGTCACGACGAAAAACTCCCGCTGCGGCAGCTGCTCTTCCAATTTTAACTCTATCAGCTCTCTGCTGTCCAGCTCCTTTTTGGCAAAATCGCGCACAACGCTTCCGACACCGAGGTTTCTCAAGGCAAACTGCACGATGATATCGCTTGTTGCAAGCTCGAACTCCGGGTGGACGAACACCTTTCTCTGCTCCAAAAAACGCTGGACATAACGTCTTGTGCTTGTATCCTGATCCAACATGATAAGTGGCACTTTTTCCAAAACGGAAAGCGGTTGCTTCTGACGGGTATATTCCAGAAAGTTTCGTCCTGCCACAAAAATATCTTCAATTTTACGCACCGGCATCAGGCGGACACCCTCCTGCTTTTCCAGCGGACCGGATACAACTCCGAAATCGATTTTTTTCTCTTTTAAAAGTCCCATCGTCGCAGGCGTCGGACCATTCGTGATCTGAAACCGCACCCCCGGATATTTTTCATGGAACCGTTCCAGATACGGTAACAGAAAAAAACGCAGCGTCATGTCGGACGCCCCGATCGTAATTTCACCGCATTCCAGGTTCTGCATCTGCAACAGCCGCTTTTCCCCGGCAAGAAATGCGCTATACCCTTTTTCCACATATTCGTACAGGATTTTTCCTTCCGCCGTCAGGCTGATTCCACGCGCACTGCGCACAAACAGGCTGCTGCCGAGCGCCTTTTCCAGCTGCCGGATGCTCTGGCTGACCGCCGGCTGAGACAAGGAAAGCGCTGCCGCCGCCTTTGTCACTGAGCTGCAGCGTGCCACATAATAAAAAACACGATAATATTCCAGATTTGCTGTCATCAAAAAAAATCCCCTATCACAGAGTCGATGGCTGCCGCCCGAAAATGAGGCAATGAGCCATGACTCTATTATAAGGGATTTTAGAATTTCTGTCATCCAGGAAGTTCACTTGTCGCTTTCGCGCTTGCAGGCAAACCTGCCTGTGGAAAATTATCCAGGGTTCTTAGGAACTGTCTTATGCCAGCGGGCTGTTTCTGTAGATGATGTCATCTCTGCCAGGACCGTTGGATACCATTGTAATCGGATAGCCGATCTGGTTTTCGATGAACTCAATGTACTTGCGGCAGTTTTCCGGCAGCTCTTCATAGGTCCGGATGCCACGGATATCGCATTTCCAGCCGGGCAGAACCTCGTATACAGGCTTCGCTTTTTCCAGCTTGCAGGTAACCGGGAACTCCTTTGTCACCTGACCGTCGATTTCATAGCCGACGCAAACCGGGATTTCATCCAGATAACCCAGAACGTCCAGAACGGTCAGCGCAACGTCGGTCGCGCCCTGCAGTCTGCATCCGTAGTGGGAAGCAACGCAGTCGTACCAGCCCATTCTTCTCGGACGACCGGTTGTCGCGCCGAATTCGCCGCCGTCGCCGCCTCTTCTTCTCAGCTCATCCGCTTCGTCACCGAAGATTTCAGAAACAAATGCGCCTGCACCGACTGCGGAGGAATATGCCTTGGTAACAGCGACAATCTTTTTGATTTCATAAGGCGGAATGCCTGCGCCGATTGCGCCGTATGCTGCCAGTGTGGAAGAAGACGTTACCATCGGGTAAATGCCGTGGTCAGGGTCTTTCATCGTACCCAGCTGACCTTCCAGCAGGATGTTTTTGCCTTCTTTGACCGCCTGATATAAGAACTCGGACACGTTGCCCACATAAGGAGCTACCATGTCGCGGTATTCATGCAGGGTATTTAACAGCTCTTTGGGATCGAGCGGTTCCTGATGATACAAATTCACGAACAGGACATTTTTGAGTGCGCAGACCTTCTGCAACTTTTCTTCCAGCACCTCGTCGTCAAACAGCTCGCTGACCTGGAAACCGATCTTTGCAAACTTGTCGGAATAAAACGGCGCAATACCGGACTTGGTGGAGCCATAGGACTTGCCTGCCAGACGTGCTTCTTCATAGGTATCCTGTAAAATATGATAGGGCATTACCACCTGTGCTCTGTCGGAAATCATCAGATGCGGTGCCGGTACGCCCCGCTCTACCAGCTGGTTGACCTCGTTAAATACTTTTGGAATATCCAGTGCAACACCGTTGCCGATAATGTTGGTAATATGGCTGTAGAACACGCCAGACGGCAGTGTATGAAGCGCAAATTTGCCGTAATCGTTGACAATCGTATGTCCGGCATTTGCACCGCCCTGAAAACGGATGACAATATCCGCTTCTTTCGCAAGCATATCTGTAATCTTGCCTTTTCCTTCATCGCCCCAGTTTGCACCTACTACTGCTTTAACCATTTTTCCTCTCATTCTGCCGCAAAAAGCGGCATCCCTTTATGTGCGCTGTTCCATCAGCGCATATGTCATCTTACTGATTTAGTATAGCAGATTTTTTATATAAGTAAAATCAATAAATTTTATATTTCTCATAAGTATAACTTATACGTTAATTTCCGCCTTCATACCAAGGTCCGCTTCATTTTCTTTTAACACCGGACGGATCACGTCGTTCAAGAAGCGCTCTACCTGATGTGCGCTGCAGCCGACATATTTGGAGGGCTCAAGGGATGCTTCCAGGGCAGCCTCGTCGAGATGGAACATTTCGTCCTGTGCGATCAGCGCCATCAGCTGGTTGTCTGCACCCTCTTCCTTTACTCTGCGTCCTGCTTCCATGGAAAGCTCGCGGATTCTCTCATGCAGCTCCTGTCTGTCACCGCCTGCCTTTACTGCGTCCATCATGATATTTTCGGTCGCCATAAACGGCAGCTCGCTGCGCAGACGCTTCTCAATTACTTTCGGATATACAACCAGACCGTCTACGACGTTCATGCAAAGATCCAGAATGCCGTCAATCGCAAGGAAGCCTTCCGCAATGGAAATTCTCTTGTTCGCGGAATCGTCCAGCGTGCGCTCAAACCACTGGGAAGCAGATGTGATCGCAGGATTTAACGCGTCCACCATCACATATCTGGACAGAGATGCAATTCTTTCGCTGCGCATCGGGTTTCTCTTATATGCCATCGCGGAAGAGCCGATCTGATTTTTTTCGAAGGGTTCTTCCACTTCTTTCAGATGCTGTAACAGACGGATATCGTTGGACATCTTGTGTGCACTGGCTGCAATGCCGGCCAACACATTCATCACTCTGGTATCAACTTTACGGGAATAGGTCTGTCCGGATACCGGATAGCAACCGGGGAAGCCTAATTTTTCAGCGATCATGGGATCGAGGCGGTCCACCTTTTCCTGATCTCCCGCAAACAATTCCAGGAAAGATGCCTGTGTACCGGTCGTACCCTTGGAACCAAGCAGACGCAGGGAATCCTTTACATAGTCCAGATCGCACAGATCCATGTAAAACTCCTGCAGCCACAGAGAGGCGCGTTTACCGACTGTCGTAGGCTGCGCGGGCTGGAAATGGGTAAATGCCAGTGTCGGCAGGTCCTTCTGCTTGTCTGCAAAATCTGCCAGCTCGCGGATGACATTTAACAGCTTTTTGCGAACCAGCTCGAGGGCCTTTGCCATAATAATAATATCGGTATTATCCCCTACATAGCAAGAGGTTGCTCCCAGATGGATAATGCCCTTCGCCTTCGGGCACTGTACACCGTAGGCATACACATGGCTCATAACGTCATGGCGCACTTCCTTCTCGCGCGCTTTTGCCACATCGTAGTTGATATCAGTCGCATGGCTTTTCAGCTCATCGATCTGCTCCTGTGTGATCGGAAGTCCGAGTTCCTTTTCTGTCTCTGCCAGCGCAATCCAGAGTCTTCTCCAGGTCTGGAACTTCATATCCTGAGAAAAAATGAACTGCATTTCGCGGCTTGCATACCGTTCCGATAACGGGCTTGTATATCTGTCTGTGCTCATCAAAAACAACCATCCTCTCCTGTGTATTGGGTTATTGAAAACAATTTCGACACCGAAAGTATACCGTAAAACCACAGGCGGTGCAACTGTTTTATGCATACTGCAGCTTTTCGCACCGACACGCGTGGTGATGCTTTTTTGATCCACACATATGCGGCACTGCAGGGGGCAGTTCTGTCACCTTGTTCCTGCGCGTATACTTTCAGTAAGGATTCCCGGGACGTTTTTTGCCATGTATAAAAATCATCTGTTGAAGGGCGCTCTTTTGCTGACTGCCGCCGGAGTTTTCAGCCGCATTATCGGCTTTTTTTACCGGATTTTCCTCTCCCGCACCTTCGGTGCGGAGCAAATGGGCATCTATGAGCTGATCAGTCCGGTGCTCGCTCTTTCCTTTGCGCTGTGTACCTCTGCCATCCAGAGTTCGATCTCCAAATTTACCGCCGCAGAACCGGAAGCAGCAATCTACGCCAAGCGCAGGATATTGCTTACCGGTCTGTCCGTCTCGTTCGTCCTTTCGTGCCTCTGCACGCTCTTTGTCTGGCGGGAGGCTGATTTTATTTCCGACTTTTTATTAAAAGAAACGCGCTGCGCGCCGCTTTTAAAAATCGCCGCGCTCTCCTTTCCCGCCGCCTGTATCCATTCGTGTATCAACGGCTATTATTACGGCATCCGAAAATCCTTCCTTCCGGCGTTCTGTCAGGTTTTTGAGCAGTGCTTCCGCGTCGGCAGTGTCCTGCTTTTTGGGCAGTATGCGGCGGCCCGCGGACTCTCCTGCACGATTCAGCTCGCTGCAGTCGGACTTGTCATCGGGGAATGCGCTTCCATGGCGGTTTCCGTTTTTGCCGCAAGAATCCATTTTTCCAAAAAACTCCCCGAAAGCCTTCCGCTAAAGCTTTCTCGGCCGGAGCTATTTTCCAGACTGTTTTCCTTTGCTGCACCCCTGTGCGCCACGCGGGTCTGCCTGCATCTGCTCGGAACAATCGAATCCTCCCGCATCCCGGTCAGCCTGCAGCTGTTTGGCTACTCCTCCCGTCAGGCGCTTTCTGCTTATGGCGTATACACCGGCATGGCGATGACCTGCATCCTGTTTCCCGGCGCGCTGACCAATTCGATTGCTGTCCTGCTCATGCCAACCATCTCCCGCGCAGACGCTTCGAATAACCAAAGCGCCATCTACAGTGCCATTTTCCAGTGCACCCGCTTCTGTCTTTCCATCGGCGTCGGCTGTACTGCCACCTTTTCTCTGTGTGGAAACTTTATCGGCTCTGCGCTGTTTGGAAACGTACTTGCCGGGCAGTTGATTCGGATGTTTTGTTTTCTCTGCCCGTTTCTGTACCTGAATACGACGCTGCTTTCGATTTTAAACGGGCTTGGAAAAACAGGCTGTACTTTTCTGTTCCAAATCCTGTCCCTCGCCGTGCGTCTGTTCTTCGTTTTTTTCATCCTGCCGCTCTCCGGCATTCCCGGACTGTTCCAGGGCATGCTCTTCGGGCAGATGCTCCTGACGATACTCTGCGCAGCAGCGCTGTTTTTTGTTTTGTCGCGGCGGCGTGGGTGAATTGACTGTTTTTGCGCGTCAGTAACCAGTTTCCCTCGCCATTTGCAATACAATAGAATGCACACTCCCTCTGTAGCTTTCTGTGGGCAGATTTTCATGCAAGCATGAAATCTGCCCATAAAAAGCTACATGGAAACTGGTACGAAATCATAAAATTGGCTTGCGCCTGCGTTTTTCCTATACTATAATGAAAAACGCTTCCGTTCTGCATAAATATGCAGTCGGAAAGAGAATGGTGCTTCATCAGCACCGTCTGCGAAGGAGAAAAGTCATGAGTTTCGATTATATCAGAAAACTTCCTACTCCCGATGAAATCCGGGAGCAGTATCCGGTTCCGGATTCTCTGGTTCCGATCAAGCAGAAACGCGATGCCGAGATCCGCGATGTCCTCACCGGCAAAAGCGACAAGCTGTTAGTCATCATCGGTCCCTGCTCTGCAGATAACGAGGATGCGGTCTGCGATTATATCAACCGTCTTGCAAAGGTCAACGACAAGGTATCCGACCGCCTGATCCTGATTCCGAGAATCTACACCAATAAGCCCCGCACCACCGGCGACGGCTACAAGGGTATTGTCCATCAGCCCGACCCCGAAAAAAAAGAGGATTTCCTGCACGGTCTGATCGCAATGCGCCATATGCACATCCGCGCGCTGTCCGAAACCGGTCTCAGCGCTGCCGATGAAATGCTCTATCCCGAAAACTGGGGCTATGTATCCGATATTCTGTCCTATGTGGCAATCGGCGCCCGCAGCGTAGAGGATCAGCAGCACCGTCTGACGGTTAGCGGCTTTGATCTTCCGTCTGGCATGAAGAACCCCACCAGCGGTGACTTCTCCGTTATGCTGAACTCCGTTTATGCCGCACAGCATCCACACAGATTCATCTACCGCGGCTATGAAGTGCAGACAAACGGCAACGATCTCGCCCACACCGTCCTGCGCGGCGCGACGAGCAAGCACGGACGCAACATTCCCAACTATCATTACGAGGATCTGCAGATCCTGCTCGGTCTTTACAACGAGCGTGATTTAAAGAACCCCGCCTGCATTATCGATTCCAACCACTCCAACTCCAACAAGCAGTTTGACCAGCAGGTTCGAATCGTCAAAGAGGTGATGCACAGCCGTCATTTAAGCCCCGACATCCACAACTTCGTCAAGGGCGTTATGATCGAGAGCTATATCGAAGAAGGCAACCAGAAGGTTGGCGGCGGCGTTTATGGAAAGTCCATCACAGACGCCTGCCTCGGCTGGGAAGCTTCCGAGCGTCTCATCTACGATCTGGCGGAGCTGAATTACTAAATATCACCTGTCTCCAAAACAGCGGCTTGCAGGCTCACCAGATATTCTGTCCGCAGAAGCAAAAATATACGGTCGTCTAAAAAGGCTCACCCTAACGGATGAGCCTTTTTTCTTCCCGGATTTGTTCCTGATTCACATTGATATAAATCTGCGTCGTGGAGATGTCGGCATGTCCGAGCATTTCCTGCACGCTCTGCAGGTTTGTGCCGTTTGCAACCAGATGTGCCGCAAAGCAGTGGCGCAGGGTATGCGGTGTGATCTCTTCCGTAATTCCCGCGCGCTGCGCATAGCCTTTTAGCAGCTTCCAGAAGCCCTGACGGCTCATCGGCTTTCCTGCGCAGTTGACAAACAGCGCCTGCTGCGTTTCCTCCGCTACCAGAGCCTGTCTGCCATGCTGCAGATACGCTTCCAGCGCTGCTTTCGCTTTATTTCCAAACGAAACCGTACGCTGGCGGTTTTGTTCCGTACAGAACAAAAAGGACAGTTTTAAATTTACATCCGAAAGCTTCAGACCGATCAGCTCCGATACCCGGATACCGGTTGCATACAAAAGCTCCAGCATCGCTTTGTCCCGAAGCTCCTTCGGACTCGTTCCCTGCACCGCATCCATCAGTCGTTCCACCTCTTCCGGACTCAGCACGCCGGGCAGCTTCTTTTCCACCCGAGGGGCTTTGAGCGTCTCCGACACATCCATCATCAGCACGCCCTCCCGCACCAGATAATGGCAAAACGCCCGAATCGATGCGATATTGCGGGAAATCGTCGCAGCTTTTCTCTGCTTTTCTTCCAGAAAACGGATATAACCATATAATGCCGTCGCAGTCAGATCCTCTACCCTGGTCATCTGATACCGGGCACGCAGAAAACCCGCCAGCTGATACAGATCTCGCCGATAGGAAAGCTCCGTATTCTGGGAGGTTCCTTTTACCTTATGACAATATTCAATAAATGACTCAATCTGTGCTTCCATCCCTCTGCGTTCCCTTCTTTTGACCGTATCGGTCGTGTGGAATCATTATATACAATGAAATTCAGAAAAGCAATGTTGAAACTTCCGCATTTTCAGGCGATTTTTCGGCATGTTTTCAGGTAACACCAGATAGTGGTACGGGAAATACCAGTTCCACCATATCTTGATTTGGCATTCCGCATCTTCCTATCCCCAAAACAGACGCATCACGGCTTTTAAAATAAATGGATTGACATACCCTTCTACCGCACAGCCGATTCCAATCACCGCCAGGGAAATCCACACGCCCGACGCAGCTTTTTTGTGCAGGCACCATTCCAGCAGCATACAGTAGCCCGGAACCAGCACCGCCTGTTGTGGAACCAGCGCCGCCAGGAAAAAGAAGCTCCCCCGGATTCCATAGCGCAGCGACAGCGCCGTCAGGATCATCCCTGCCGCCAGTCCGCTCCCCGCTGCAAGCACAATCAGACAGATCATCCCTGCCCCTGAAAGTGCAAGCAGCACGAGCAGCAGCGCCGTTCCAAGCCTTTTTTGCAGGCAGTATAAAAACAATCCCGTCCGGTTCATGTTCCATTCTGAAATTCCCGACAGCGTATCCGTATCCAGAAAGCCCGGATTTTGCACAAACAGCCCCGGAAAAAAGCACACGCAGGCGATTCCAGCCAGAAATCCCGTCAGAAGAAGCACCGCCCCTAATCTCTTTTCCTGCTGCCCGAACCGTTTCCAAAAAGACATCGCATTCCCCGTTTTTATATTTTTAACAGCGCCGGCATAAGCCGACAGATAACAACAGCGTTACGGCATGAACTGCTGCACCTACCGTGACGCTGTCTGCGCATCCGCTCGTTGTAATCTATGCGGCTGCTGGGGGAATTTTGCATTTTTTTCAATTGGTACTGTGAAAGGTATCACGCACCTCTTGGCGCTTCTATGCAGTACCGTGCTGCGCTATTTTTCGTATTTCGCCTTATAGCTCATGATCGCTGCGATTGTCTTGCCGTCCTCGATTTTTCCGGAATAGATCATTTCACACAGCTCATCGACCGAATATGCATAGACATCGATAAATTCATCCTCGTCCAAATGCTGATGGGTCGGCTTCAAATCCTGTGCAACATAAATTTCGATCTTTTCATTGCAGAACGCAACGGTCGTCCGCAGACTTAAAAGATGCGTCAGATTTTCAGAATGATATCCCGTCTCCTCTTCCAGCTCGCGCGCGGCAGCCAGCATCGGCGGCTCGTCTGCGCCGTTTAACCCGCCCGCCGGGATTTCCAGCGTATAGCGGTCGAGAGCATTGCGCCACTGACGCACCATCAGAAGCTTTCCATCCTCTCGCACAGGAACGACCGCAGCCGCGCCCTTATGCCCGATAAAATCCCATTCTGCGATGTTCCCGTTCGGAACCTGAATGGTGTCCCTGTAATAATCGATGATCGTTCCGTGATAGACCAGCTTTCGATCCAGCCGTTTAAATTCCTCTGCCATGTTGACTTCTCCTCTGCATAGAAATAAGCATCCCACCCGTCCAAGGTACAAGATGCTCATTTCTTAAAATACTTTCTACCGGGGCAAATCAGCCTTTACATCTGATTTCCTGATGCTTTGATTATACGCCGTGATATTTTAGAAATCAACCTTCATAGCTTCCCGATCGTATTGTCCCAGATCGCGTCGAATACCTTATCATAGGTGGTATTTCCAGCGCCGCCCTTGGGTGCCAGCTTGCGTTTTTCCGTGCTCTCTCCGTAACAGATAAAGTTTTCCAGCAGCCGTTTTCCCAGCATCGCTGTGATGTCCCCATTCTTTGGAGCAAATGCGTAATAATAGTTGGACTTCTTTTTTCGTCCCCACAGGATTTTTCCTTCGTGCTGCCCGTTTTTCAACAGCTCCTCCACCCTGTCATACTGACCAGCCGACGTCTCGCAGTCTCTGTCGCACGGGGCAAGCTCCGGGGTAGAAAACTGTACATAGTACGAATACTCGCTCTTACCTTCGTCATCGTCGGAACGGTCAAATTCTTCCTCATATACCGCGTCAAAATGAATATCTGCGATAAAAAGATCCCCGTTTATGATCATTTCCTTTACGGTGTACAAAGGATTCCCGAACAGCTGCTTTTTTTGCTCCCCGAGAGCATCTGCCACTTCCATCGGCACCTTCTGCCAGTTCAGGGAAGAAAGTGAAACCACCTCTTTTGCTTCCCGCCCACAGGCTGTGCATTTTCCATCCGCCAGCTCCTTTCCACAGAACACGCAATATCTTTTTTTATTGTCCCTGTTTGCAAAAATTCCCATGATAGCTCCTCCTTTTTATTTTTTAGCTGTTTATTCTTTTAGCATGCAATCTGCTTTCTCATGCAATCTGACCTGCCGTTTCCAGATCCTGCCCAGGACTGATCGCTTCCCCATTCGTCCCAGCTGTCATCCTCCCAATAGTCGTCATCCTCAAAGAACAGCCAGTCAATCCAGTTCCAGTCGTCTTCATAGTCGTCCCAGCCTTCCCAGTCGTCCTCATACCACGATTCATAATCATAGTAATCGTTATAACCCTCGGCATAGACGAATTTTTCCAGCCAGCCGACATAGTCGGCGTCCATCCCCACACCGGTAAAAACCGGATAGAGATATCCATAAAACTCAGAATCCCCATAAGGCAGCGTGACAGACAGTCCAGTCATTCCAACCTCGTCGTCCGTACAATTAAAATAGCAGATGGAAAGGTTTACCGCAGCCGCCAGTGCCTCTGTCTCTTTGGATTCGATATTCTGCGCTACTGCCATGATATCCGTTATATAATAGTCTGACATGGAATAATCTCCATCCTCGTCAAACAGAAAATCAAACAGCCCTTTTTCCCGCAAAACAGGATGAGCGCGCCTGCCGCCCCGGACGTGCATACTGTAATTTTCCCCCAACAGCGCAGGCTCGTTTGTATAGGCAAAATCAGCCCACGCGGTATAGAGCACCTTCATGTAGGATTCGTCGATCAGCGCCAGCGTGGAAGCCCCCTCGCCGTTTTCTTCATTATCTGCGATCATGTCATCCACGATGATTTTCCCAAGCTCCTCAGAGGAAATGCTGGTGTTCTCCGACAGGGCGTTCAGCCATCCCGTGTACGACCAGCCGTAGCCGGATTCAAAATCCTCCGACAGAATCATGTAATCGCAATAATTGTACATGGCACAGCAAAGCTCTAACGAAGACATAATGCAGCTGTCCATGCCGATGATATCAAAGTAAATCCCGCTCTGGCGGATTGCCGTCTGGATCTCATCGATCGTAAGCACCGAATCCTCCGACTGGTGTTCGTCATATCCAAAGCCGTATACCGGTCCTGCACCGTGATCCCAGAAAATCAAGATATAACGGTTTGCCGGATAATTTTCTGCGCCCCAGGAAATAAAATCAGCAAGCGTATCCGGCGATGTACAATCCAGCTGGCCGAGGCTGTCATCCACAAGCACCAGGTTCCCGGCTTCCGCCTTATAACGCTGCGTGTGATCGGAGGCAATTCCAAGCCTTTTTGACCAGCTTTTTGTGCCGATCGTCTCCACGAGGACATTGACCTGGCTGCTGATGTTCGCCGCAAGCATCTCACAAAGATCCTCCGTTGCCTCTCCGTCCTCCGATTCCAGATCCGAACCGTTCATATAGACAAATACGGTCGCTTGGTCCTTTCCATCGCCTTTTATCTCTGTCTGTTTCTCCTTTACCATATCTTCCGGAAAGGGATTTTCCGCTGCACCCGCCGCATGCTCTGCACCCGCCAGCGTTTCTGCACCTGACGCAGTCTCAGTGCCTGTCTGTGTCCCTATACCTGACGCCGTCTCTACGCTCGTCTGTTCCTGATCTGCAGGCTTTTCTTCTTCATCCGGCAAAAACAGAGCAATGATAAACAGCACGCCGCAGATAATCAATAGATTTCGGAGAAGCTTTCCCAGTTTTTTCATAACACATCATCCTTTTTGATCCTATGAGGTCGGGCAAAAGCTCCGACTTTGATGCCTGGCATTATCCTATATCAATATAATAAGTCGCCGCCACCCCTTCAAGGGGTGGCTCGGCTCGCTGGGTATAACCCCTTGACACCGGACAGCGTCTCAAGGCGCCCAGACTTTCTCTTCGTTCAAGTCACTATTGCACTTGACGCGTTGCTTATGCCCCTTGAAGGGGCGTTTGTACTACTTCGACTTAACCCTTAAAAGGGTTTTCATATTCTTTTACACCTAATTTATCTTGCATAACATCGTTCTTTTCCTGATCTTGGATATACTTTTTGATGGTCGCTTCGTTTAACCCTACTGTGCTGACATAATATCCTTCTGACCAAAAATGTCGATTTCCAAACTTGTACTTTAGATTTGCATGTCTATCGAATATCATAAGTGCGGACTTGCCCTTCAAATATCCCATAAAACTTGACACACTCATCTTCGGCGGAATGCTTACCAGCATATGAATGTGATCTGGCATTAAATGCCCTTCGATGATTTCTACTCCTTTGTAAGAACATAACTGTTTCAAAATATCTCTTATATCAGCTTTTAATTGATTATAAATAACTTTTCGTCTATACTTTGGAGTGAATACGATGTGATACTTACACATCCATTTTGTGTGAGCTAAATCATAATTCTTATTCGCCATAAAATCACCTTTCCTTTCTTACAATAGTGCCTGAACAACTCTATTGTAACGGAAAGGTGATTTTTTTGTACAACGCTTTGTCTCCACCCGCAAAGCAGGTGGTTTTTTGTTTCGGGCATCTCCATTTTTCGGAACACGAAAAACTCCAATACCCTCAACAGGATAAATCCCATAAATAAAATGCACGCTCTGCGAGCATTCTATTGTCATGAATAAAATATTCCATGGTTTTTCCGGCGTCAGCACAGAGGTTTCATTGAATAAAAGCACTGCCTCCCGGCAGTTGTTTTTGCGTTATGAATTTCTTTCCCGGCAGGCTGCTTCCAGCTGTGTAAGCGCCTGCAAAAGCGTTTTTTTCGTGCACGCCAGTACGATGCGTTCAAACTGTCCCGACTTTTTGTCAAAGACAGAGCCGCCATCCAGCCAGAGCTTTGCCTGATGTGCAATGAGATTTTCCAGTGCTGTGTCCGACAGTCCCAGTCCCGAGCAGTCCAACCATGCAAAGTAAGTGCCTTCCGGTTCGATCAGACGGATCTTAGGCAGTCTTTCTTTTAAGAAGCTGCGCAGGACCTTCAAATTTTCCCGCAAATATGTCCGGCACTGCTCAAGCCACTCGCCGCCATTTTCGTACGCTGCCTGGCACGCGATTAAACCGAGGGCGTTCAACTGGGAATATCCCGCCGCGTTGATCTCGGCTTTGAATCTGTCCCGGACCTCTTTTCCAGGAACCCAGATATTGGAAACCTGCAGCCCCGCCAGATTAAAGGTTTTACTCGGCGCAGTGCAAAGAATCATCTTTTCTTCCAGCTGCGGACATGCCTTTGCAAATATCGTATGCGGATGCTCCGGAAAGGCAAAATCACAATGAATCTCGTCTGCCACAACGAACACATGGTAGCGGTCGCAAAGCTCTCCCAGTTTTTGAAGCTCTTCCTTTGTCCAGACTCTGCCGACAGGATTGTGGGGACTGCACAGCAAAAACAGCTTTACATTCTGGGATGCGATCTTTTCTTCCAGATCGTCGAAGTCAATTTCATAATGTCCGTCTGTTAAAAGGAGCGGGCTTTCTACGATCTTTCTATTGTTATCGCGAATCACCTCAAAGAACGGGTAATAAACCGGCGGCTGAATCAGTACACTGTCGCCCTCTTTTGTCAGAGCGCGTACCGCCATCGCAAGGGCGAATACCACACCGGGGGTTTTTACAAGCCATTCAGACTTTGGCTGCCAGTCAAACCGACTGTCAAACCAGCGATACAGCGCGTCAAAATATTCTCCTTTTACCTCGCTATAACCGAAAATCCCATGGGAAACCGCATTCTGCAGTGCATCCAACACAGGCTTCGGCGCCTGAAAATCCATATCCGCCACCCACAATGGCAACACATCTACGTCACGTCCGCGTTCCACGGCGAAATCATATTTCAGGCTGTTTGTCTTTTTCCGGTCAATTTCCCGGTCAAAATTATAGGTTGTCATTTCTAATCTCCCTCTCAACAAAAATCCTGCCCTGCAGGATTCTTATGCCTGCAACGGGTCGCAAACGCGACTTTTTTCTGCTCCGCCGCAATGCCGTCCCTACAGCGTGGATTTTTTCTCAGGAAACAAACGCCTGCTCCAGATCTGCAATCAGCTCGTCCACATGCTCCAGTCCAACGGACAGGCGCAGCAGAGTGTCGGTGATGCCGAGCTTTTCTCTCCACTCCTTCGGAACATCCGGATGGGTCTGCTTCATCGGATAGGTGATCAAAGATTCTGTACCCCCAAGGCTCTCCGCAAAGGTGATGACGCGCACCTTTTCCAGCACGCGCTGTGCCGTTTCCACGCTGTCGACGTCGAAGGAAATCATCGCACCCGCACCTCTCGCCTGCTTTGCATTGATCTCATAACCAGGATGCGTTTCCAGTCCGGCATAATATACTTTTCTGACTTTCTTCTGCTCCGTCAGCCAGCGCGCGATGTTGCCCGCATTTTCCTGCTGCCGCTCCATGCGCACCGCCAGTGTCTTGATGCCGCGCATTACCAGCCAGCTGTCGAAGGGGGACAAACAACCGCCGGTCGTCTTTGCAATCAGGCGGATTTTTGCTGCGAGCTCTTCCTTTGCAGAGCAGACAAAACCGGCGATCGTGTCGTTATGTCCGCACAGGAACTTGCTCGCGCTGTGAATGACGATATCTGCACCGAGCGCAATCGGGTTCTGCAAATATGGAGATAAAAAGGTATTGTCTGTGATCATCAGAAGGTTGTGTTCTTTTGCAAGCTCTGCGCATGCCGAAAGGTCAGTGATCTCCATCATCGGGTTGCTGGGCGTCTCGATATAAAGTGCCTTTGTTTCCGGACGCAGCACCCGTTTGATCTCATCCAAATCACCGGTATTGACAAAATCAACCATCAGTCCGTTCTTTTTGCCGATGGTATTGACCAGACGGGTTACACCGCCGTAAAGGTCTTCAGAACAGATCACATGGTCGCCGGGTGCAAACAGATCAAATACTGCTGTCACCGCCGCCATGCCGGAAGAAAATGCCGTCGTGTCATAAGCGCCCTCCAGCGCGGTAAGGATTTCCTCCAGATGCTGTCTGGTCGGATTTTTCTCTCTCGTGTAGTCAAAGCCGGTCGAATGTCCCAGACCGATATGTCCGAACGTCGCCGTCTGATAGATTGGAAAGCTCACCGCCTTTGTCGGCTCGTCCCAGGAAAAATCCAGATTTCCGTGAATACACTTTGTTTCTATATGATTGCCCATTTTTCTGCTCTCCTTTGCAGTTATTTTTCGGATATTTTCTATCATTCTAATTGGATGCTTCCCATTTGTCAACACCAACATAGTTGGTATATATGTTTATAATCGGTTCCACAGTGGCCTTCTCCCGGACGTTCCCCCGCGCCATTCGCAATATAATAGAATGCACGCTCCGTGAACATTCTATTGTCATGAATCGCGCCCTTCTCGCCGCGCGGCAACACGGACGTTCCCCCGCGCCATTCGCAAAATCGCGCCTGCGGCGCTTTCCGCAGTGGCTGCGCCACCGCTTCTTTTGCTCATGAAGTGGCGCTTCCTCCGTGACTTCATGTGCACAGATTCTCATGCGAGCATGGAATCTGTACCCACGAAGTCACGGGGGAACTGGTAAACAAAATAAAATTTATTCTTGACCGCCCCCTTTCCCAATGCTATAATGCATCAGATGAACAAAGGCGTTCATGAGTGAAATACTTTTCTATTTAGAAAAGTGTTTGATTCATGGACGCCTTTCAGTATTTGTACAGCAAACACGAGAGAATGAGCGAGGTGTACTTATGGAACAAACTGTGTACTTACAGCTGGAGGACGGGACCTGTCTGACCGGAAAACATTTCGGCGCTCCTTTGAAAGAGGACGTCATCGCGGAAGTCGTTTTTACGACGGCTATGACCGGATATACAGAAACACTGACCGACCCCAGTTATTACGGACAGATGGTCGTTCAGACATTTCCCCTGATCGGCAACTACGGCGTCAATCCAAAAGACTTTGAAAGCAAAGGAATTCACATGAGCGCATACATCACCAGAGAATGGTGCCCATGTCCTTCCAATTTCAGATGTCAGATGGATCTTGACGCTTTTTTAAAGCAGCAAAATATCCCTGGCATCTATGATCTGGATACCCGCTACCTGACCAAGCTCATCCGCGAGCGCGGCGTCATGAACGGACGGCTCACATCCCTCCGCCCGGACTCTGCAGCTGTTGAAGACTTAAAGAGCTGGGCAATCACGGACGCGGTAGCACACGTTACCTGCAGGGAGCCTTACCAGATTCCGTCCCCGCTTCCCCGCCATCACGTCGTTTTGTGGGACTTCGGTGCAAAACAGAATATCATCCGAAAGCTGCACGCATTAAACTGCGACCTGACCATCGTTCCCGCTTCCACGACAGCAGCACGCATCCTCTCCTATTCGCCGGACGGTATCATGTTGAGCAACGGTCCCGGCAACCCGAAGGATAACCCGGCTATCATTTCCGAGCTGTCTCACCTCTGCAAATCCGGCATACCGATTTTTGGCATCTGCCTGGGGCATCAGCTTCTCGCCCTTGCAAACGGTGCGGACACTGAAAAATTAAAATACGGACACCGCGGTGCAAACCAGCCGGTGAAGGATCTGCTCACCGGCAGGGATTATATCACCAGTCAGAATCACGGCTATGCCGTCAAAAACGATTCCCTCCCGGATAATGCAGTACTTCGTTTTATCAACCTAAACGACGGAACCTGTGAGGGCGTTTCTTATCAGGATTTTCCCGGCTTCTCAGTGCAGTTCCATCCGGAAGCCTGCGGCGGTCCTCATGACTCCGAGTTTTTGTTCCGCGAATTTGTCGCACTGATGGAAAGGAGGGCATAAAGCATGCCGTTAAATCCCAATCTGAAAAAAGTAATGGTAATCGGCTCCGGTCCCATCGTCATCGGTCAGGCTGCCGAATTTGACTATGCAGGTACCCAGGCGTGCCGCGCTTTAAAAGAGGAAGGTCTGGAGGTTGTGTTAGTTAATTCTAACCCCGCAACAATCATGACCGATGCCGCCATGGCAGATCATGTCTACGTGGAGCCTCTGACTCTGGATTTTCTAAAAAAAATCATCAAAAAAGAACACCCCGACAGCATTCTTTCCACCCTCGGCGGTCAGACCGGCCTGACGCTTTCGATGCAGCTGGCAAAGGAAGGATTTCTGGCACAGGAGGGCGTAACACTTCTTGGTGCAAACCCGGAAACCATTGCCAAAGCCGAAGACCGTCAGGTTTTTAAAAGCACCATGGAAGCGATCCGGGAGCCTATCATCCCCTCTGTCGTTACGACGACGCTTGAGGGTGCTCTCTCCTTCGCGCACTCTGCAGGCTATCCGGTTATCGTGCGCCCCGCCTTTACCCTCGGTGGCACCGGCGGCGGCATCGCTGTTGACGAAGCACAACTGCGCCAAATTGCTTCCGCAGGGCTCCGTCTTTCCCCGATCACGCAGATTCTGGTGGAAAAATGTATCTCCGGCTGGAAAGAGATCGAATTTGAGGTCATGCGCGACGGCGATGGAAACGTCATCACGATCTGCTCTATGGAAAATCTTGATCCGGTGGGTGTCCACACCGGCGACTCCATCGTTATCGCCCCTGCGGTCACCCTTGCGGATAAAGAATACCAGATGCTTCGAAGTGCTGCACTCCACATCATCGAAGCTATGGGCATTGAGGGCGGCTGCAACGTACAGTTTGCTCTAAATCCCGAGAGCTTCGAGTACGCTGTTATTGAGGTAAACCCCAGGGTTTCCCGTTCCTCCGCCCTTGCCAGCAAAGCGACTGGCTATCCGATCGCCAGAGTCGCTGCCAAAATCGCCATCGGCTACCGGATGGACGAAATCAAAAACGAAATCACCGGCAAGACGAAAGCATGCTTCGAACCGGCATTGGACTATGTTGTCGTCAAATTTCCGAAATGGCCCTTTGACAAATTCGTGTATGCGACAAGAAAGCTCGGAACCCAGATGAAAGCCACCGGTGAAGTCATGGCCATTGGCAGAAACTTCGAGCAGGCGCTGATGAAAGCCGTTCGCGGAGCAGAAATCTCCCATGACTGCCTGGCAGACGTGCATATGCGCGCACTCGACGACGAAGCCCTAACCGCCAAAATCCTGGCGCAAGACGACGAACGCATCTTCGCTGTTTACGAAGCGCTCTTCCGCGGTTTTTCCATCGAAAAAATCCATCAGCTGACTTTGATCGACGAATGGTTTTTAGCAAAGCTTTTGCATCTGTGCGACCTCGAAAAACGGCTGGAGACAGAGCCGCTCACACATGATTTTCTGCGGGAATTAAAGAGAAACGGTTTTCCTGATAAAACGATTGCACGCCTGTCCGGCAACTCTACTTTCCCCCACCTTCCGTATTCCTATAAGATGGTCGATACCTGCGGCGCGGAGTTTGCGGCAGAAACCCCCTACTTCTACTCCACCACTGACGAGGAGGACGAGGCTTCCGCTTTTATCGCGGAACACAGCTCCAAAAAGCCCGTCGTCATCGTCTTTGGCTCCGGTCCGATCCGGATCGGTCAGGGAATCGAATTCGACTACGCCTCCGTTCACTGTGTCTGGGCATTAAAGGATGCCGGGTATGAGGTTGTTATCGTCAATAACAACCCGGAAACCGTTTCCACCGATTTCAACACAGCAGATCGCCTGTACTTTGAGCCCCTGACTCCGGAAGATGTCGGAGACATCATCCGTGTGGAAAATCCGGTCGGTGCAGTTGTTGCCTTCGGCGGACAGACCGCAATCCGCTTGACCAAATGGCTTTCAGAAAACAACGTTCCGATTCTGGGCACACCTGCAGACAGTATTGACGCTGCCGAAGACCGGGGTCGGTTTGAAGCTCTCTTAAAACAGCTCCATATCAAGCAGCCCGTCGGAGATACCGTCCACACTGCAGAGGAAGCGATCGAAACAGCGAACCGTCTCGGCTATCCGGTTCTGCTGCGCCCCAGTTATGTCCTTGGCGGTCAGAACATGATTATCGCCTTTTCCGATGCGGACGTAAAAGAATATATGGATATTATTCTTTCCCATATGGAAGGGAACCTCGTTCTGATCGATAAATATATGATGGGCACGGAGCTTGAAGTCGACGCAATCTGCGATGGCGAGGATGTCCTGCTGCCCGGCATTATGGAGCACATCGACCGTGCAGGCATCCACTCCGGCGACTCCATCGCAGTTTACCCTGCCTGGAATTTAAGCCCCGCCAAAACCGCAAAGCTCGTGGACTACTCCACCCGCCTTGCCCTCTCTTTAAACACGAAGGGCTTGATCAACATCCAGTACGTCATCTGCCAGGATCAGGTTTATGTCATTGAGGTAAACCCCCGTTCCTCCAGAACCGTGCCTTATCTGAGCAAAGTCACCGGCATCCCGATGGTCGATATCGCCACCCGCGTCATGCTCGGGGAAAAATTAAAGGATATGCCTTACGGCACCGGTCTTGCCCCGATTTCCTCCTACACCGCGATCAAAGTGCCTGTCTTCTCCTTTGAAAAGCTGTCTGGACTGGACACGCAGCTCGGACCTGAAATGAAATCTACCGGTGAAGTGCTCGGCATCGCACCCACCATGCGGGAAGCGCTCTACAAAGGATTGGTCGGCGCAGGCTACCAGCTGACCGACAAGGGCGGCATCTTCATCACCGTGCGCGACACCGATAAGGATGAAATCCCTGATATTGCACAGCGGTTTGCTGATCTTGGCTTCCACCTGTATGCAACCGCAGGTACGGCAGCTGTACTGCGTGACCACGGCATGCAGGTTACACTTGTCCATAAGATCAGCGAATCCGAACACAACACCATCGCACTTCTGGAAAGCGGAAAGGTCAATTACATCATTTCGACCTCCAAAAAGGGGCGTACCCCTGCCCGGGACAGCGTAAAGGTTCGCCGCAAATCTGTGGAGCTTGGCATTCCCTGCCTGACCAGCCTGGATACGGCAGTTGCCCTGGCGGATATCTTAAAGAGCGGCTTTACGCCGGATACGGCAGAGCTGGTCGATATCTGCACGCTGCAAAAGTAAAGGGAGCGTTTTTATCGTATGGAAACAAAGTTTCCTATACGATGAAAAAAGCTCGGAGCACAGCATCTATTCCTTTGCTGTGCTCCGGGCTTTTCTTTTCAATCTTTTCTACATCCGCGATGGCTCTCCGCCGTCACTCTTCCATCTGTTCCTTATGATATTGCAGCGTATACAGCTGATAATATCGTCCATGCTTTGCAAGCAGCTCCTGATGCGTGCCCTGCTCCAGGATCTTTCCGTGGGATAGCACAATGATGTTGTCCGCATGCTGAATCGTGGAAAGTCTGTGGGCTACCATCAGCATCGTGCCGACGCTGCGCATTTTTTCCAGGGAATCCTGAATCAAAAGCTCCGTCTCGGTGTCAATATTCGCAGTCGCCTCATCCAGGATCATAACACTTGGTTTGTGGATGATGGTTCGCGCAAAGCTCAGCAGCTGACGCTGTCCGGCAGAGAAGTTATTTCCTCGCTCCCGCACCTCCTCATCCAGACCATGCTCCAGCTTGTCAATAAAATGATCGGCATTCACATACTGGCAGACGCGCCGGATTTCTTCATCCGAAATGCCCTCTTCCCGCAGAACGATGTTGCTGCGGATCGTGCCGGAGAACAGAAATACATCCTGCAGCATCTGGCCAAAATGCCTGCGCAGGGAAGCGATCTTGATCTTGCGAATGTCGATACCGTCGATCAAAATCTCGCCCTTCTGGAACTCGTAGTTGCGGCAGATCAGGGACAAGATTGTGCTCTTTCCGGAACCGGTCGATCCGACAAACGCCACCGTTTCTCGCGGATTTACATGGAAAGACACACCCTGCAGCACCCATTCCCCGGGAATATAGGAAAACCACACATTGCGAAACTCGATTTCGCCGTGCACCTCTTCCAGCTCTATGGCATCGGGCGCATCTACCAGCTTCGGCTCCAGATCCATGATCGAGAACACCTTTTCCGCAGACGCCAAAGCCGACTGCAGCCAGTTAAACTGCTCCGCCAGGTTCTGGATCGGGGTGAAAAATTTCGAAATATACATATAAAAGGTAACGATCGTTCCGCCTGTGATCGTCTGTCCTAAAAACGCCACGCCGTTTAAATGTCCCATGCCGCCCAGATAAAACAAGCATAGGATGGAACAGATGTAAAGCATATACACCAACGGACGAAATACACTGAACACGAAAATCTGACTCAGGTTTGCCTTTGCCTGCGTCTGGCTTTTCTCACGAAATTCCGCCATCTTTTCCTCTTCGCGTCCGAAAATCTGCGTAACCTTGATGCCGGAAAGGTTTTCCGAAAGATAAGTATTGATATCCGTCGTCGCATCCTTTACCCTGCGGTATGCCCGGCGGGAAAACTTCCGGAAGATCACTGTAAAGATCACAATGAATGGAACAAAGCACAGCACCATCAGCGTAAGCTCATAGTTTAAGCAGATCATTGCAATTAATATGCCTACAATAACAAAGGCATTCTTTGTCAGGCTGACCAGCAGGTTCGTAAACATCATCGAAATCGCGTTGGTATCGTTGGTCACACGGGTCACCAGCTTGCCCACCGGAATCTCATTGAGCTGCTCATGGGAAAGGGACTCGATATGGGTAAACAGATCCTCACGCAGATCGGACACAATCCGCTGTCCAACCCGCTGCAAAATCACCGCCTGCAAATAGGTACTTCCCATTGAAAACAGCAGCACCACCACATAACCGCCTACTCGGGCATACAGGGCAGGCAGAACAAAATCACCTGCAACCAGCTCTTCGATATTACCGATGATCAGCGGCGAAATAATATCATAGGCGATTGAAAACATCATCAGGAACAATACCAGTACAAACTGCTTCCAGTACGGCTTTGCATAAGCTACCAGACGGTGCATAATTTCGCCGTCCTTCATCGTGCGTTCAAATCCCATCTGGGACTTTTTGTCCTTTACCAGCACATAAGCGGCGGTCAGAAGCGCCGTGATCGTACCGATGACCGCGCCGGTCAAAAGCAACGGATTTACTTCAATCATGGCTGGCACCTCCTTCGCACTTTTCTACAGACTCCGACGCATGCTCTGGGGCATCAACGGAATCCGCTATGTCAGACGTTCCTACCGCATCGGACGAATCTGCCGTTTCGTCCTCCAGACGCTGTAAATCTACCATCCGCCGATATTCGGGACAGCTGTGATACAGCGCATCATGCGTACCGACCGCTTCTACTCTTCCATCCTCCAGAAATACGATCTTATCCATCCCCTCCACTGTCGAAATGCGATGTGCGATCAACAGGGTGGTCTTGCCTGCACGGGTGGTCTTTAAGTTATCGAGAATAATTTTTTCAGTACGAGTATCCACTGCAGAAACCGAATCATCCAAAATCAGAATCGGCGCATTTTTTAACAGCGCACGAGCAATGGAAATTCGCTGCTTCTGACCGCCGGAAACAGTCACACCCCGTTCTCCCAGGATGGTTTCATAGCCTTCCTTGAAATCTACAATATTGTCCCGCACGTCCGCCAGCGACGCCGCACCGTTGATCTGATCGAAAGTTGCATCGTCCACGCCAAAGCCGATATTGTGTGCAATGGTATCTGAAAACAGGAAATTATCCTGGGGCACATAGGCACAGGCATTGCGTACGGAATGAATGGACACGCTGTTCACATCCTTTCCGTCCACAAACAGCGTTCCGTCCGGCACGTTATAGGTACGAAGCAGCAGATCTACTACCGTAGTCTTACCCGCGCCGGTTTTGCCTACAATACCGACACTTTCACCGGCAGCTACCTGAAAGCTGACGTCCTGCAGTACATTATAATCGCCGTCCGGATAGCGGAACGTCAAATGCCGGAATTCAATACTGCCTTTTGGATTTTCAAGATTTCCTACACCATCCCGGTCCGTCACATCTACAGGGGCATCCATCAGCTCCGTAATACGATTCAGGGAAGCCTTACCACGGGAAGTCTTTTCAATCAGCATCGAAATCGCCATGATCGGCCAGACGATGGATTCAAAGTAGCCGATGTATTCCACCAGCTGTCCGGCGTTGAATTTTCCACCAAACACCAGCCAGCCGCCGTAGCCTAAGATGACGCAGATGACAGATTCCACAAACAGCGTCACCAGCACCTCCAGCAGGGTTGCGATCTTTGTATAGGTAACGTTGATCTCTTCATTTTCACGGTTTAGCTTACGGAATGCTGTCAGCTCCTTAAATTCCTTGACAAATGCCTTGATCACCGCGATGCCGGAAAAGTTCTCCTGTGCAAAATCCGAAAGATCAGAGAAAGCCTTCTGCCGTTCCTCCCAGCGTTTTGTCATCGTCGTACCCATAATAGTGCCGATGCCAAACATGATCGCCGCAGGAATCAGGGCCAGCAGCGTAAGCTTGAAATCCATCCGCCACATTTTGTACAGCGCCAGCAGACCAAGCACCAGAGCGTCGAAAAACATCAGAATGCCGTCGCCGAAGCACTCCTGAATCGTATCCAGGTCATTTGTATACAGGCTCATCAGGCTTCCTACCTTGTTGACCTGATAATACTGCTGCGACAAACGACGGCTGTGATCAAACATTCGCTCCCGCAGATCTGCCTGTACACACACTGCGGAACCGAAAAAGCATACCCGCCATAAAAAGCGCCCGATCACCATCATCAAAACAATCCAGATCATGGGCAGACAGATATTCTGAAACAGTACCTCCCTGGTAAAGGTCAGCGTCTGACCATCCACCACCACTTTTCCTAAGTTCACACCATTAATGACCAGACGATACAGCTCCGGAATCATCAGCTGGGCAATATCGACGATCAAAAGTGAGAGCAGTCCAAGCAGCAGCGCCGGTGCATTTTTCAGATAGTAACGATTGATATACTTGCCGAAAATCACGACTTTCCCCTCCTTTTTCTTTTGTTTTCCCCTATAATATTTTTCCAAAAAGTAAAATAGTCGTACTTTTTAGTATAAAGGATGTAAGAGGGGAAGTCAACGCAATGGGAGAAAAAGAGACTGCCGGATCCGCCTTTTGCGGAAGAAACGGCAGTCTCCTGATATGAAATTTTACAGCGGATCCCTTGAGGTTTTTGCATCACCAAAAAAGAACATAAAATCCTGCAGCTCTGTTCGCATCATCCGGTCATTTTTCAAAAGTCTCTTCGCCTCTGCAAGCTGCAGCGTTCTGTCATAGGCAATGCTTTTGAGCTGTATGTTTCCATCCAAGATTACCGCGTAGTGCGCAGTCTTGTCGGGATCATCCGGTCTTCTGTAGGAAATGCTTCCGGGATTTATCCATTCCATCCCCTCCCCAAGGGTATGAATGCATTGTCTGTGGGTATGCCCAAAAATCAATCGTCGCTTTCCGTCACACTCTGCTCCATAGCTGGCATTCCAATACTGATCAAAGGCATAGCGGCTTTCGACCGTCCCGTAGCCATTGTCGTATTGATGCGCGATTCCATAGCTCCATCCATCTGCCTCAAAATATGCCTTTTCCGGGAGCTGCTTCATCCAATCGATATCTTTTTCACTCAGTCTTTCACAGTTATAATGCACCCATTTGTATTTTCCATCCGCTACATTTGTCCATTCTCCGCTCTCGTAAATATTTATGACATGGCGGTCATGGTTTCCATATACGAGGACTGTATTTTCCAACTGGCGAAACCGCTCCAGGACCTCCCGAGGTGAGATCCCGTAGTCCGTAAAATCCCCTGCGCAGCATAACAGATCATAGTCTGCTTCCTCCCGCAAAATTGTATCCAACGCCCGAATATTTGCATGAATGTCTGAAATTACAAGTACTTTCATAAATCTATATTCCCTTCTGTGTCAGTTACATAAAGTCAATAGGCATAGTCGGTCAATCCGAATAGGACACCGACCATTTGATTCTCCCTGTTTCTTGCAACAAGACTGATTGATACATGGTCAACCAGCTTTGCTATCCTTTCCTCGAACCGTTCCTTCGGATACTGCGAACCCTAAATCCATATGTTTTAGAAATTCGATATATTCTTTCGAGGATATTGACTCCTTATCTGTAACAATTTTATAAAATAATACGGTTTCAACCTGCTAACAGATCAAAACCGTTTATTTTATTTATCCAGATAAGTGTTTCGATATTCTTCGCGAATTGCCTCTGGCACAAGGCTTCCACCCGTTGCCCATGCAATATGTGTTGTATTTTTCATTTTATCTTTGAGATGATTTTCCAACAGATATTTCTGTGAGATTTCACTTTTTTCCATATATACAGGTCCCTGAAAAGCAGCACATGCACTTGGCTCAAGAAAAATATTCTCTGTTTCAAGAAGATCTCTCATATAATCATACAATTTTCCATCCCTAATGGTAAATTCACCACTGAGCAAATACTTCATAACTCCCCCAACGAATCCTGATGGACGTCCTACGGCAAGTCCATCTGCATGGGTTAACCCGGTAAGCCCAATATCCTGTACAGAAATTTCATGATTTAACCCAGTTGTCATTCCAACCAGCATACAAGGTGCCTGTGTCGGCTCTACAAAGAAACAATGTACACAATCTCCAAATATCAGTTTTAATCCGAAACTCACACCGCCCGGTGCTCCACCTACTCCGCATGGGATATAAGTAAACAAAGGATGGTTGTCGTCTACTGTGATTTTTTGTTCTTCCAATTGTTTTTTCAGACGTTTCGCAGCTACTGCATAACCCAGAAAAAGTGTTCTGGAGTTTTCATCATCTACAAAATAGCTTTTCGGATTCTGATCAGATAATGCTCTTCCGTTCTTTACTGCTTCGCTATAATCAGATTCATACTCTTTTACTGTTACACCATGACTTCTCAGTAAGTCTTTTTTCCACTGTTTTGCATCTGCTGACATATGAACAATGACCTGATATCCTACTGCCGCACTCATAATCCCGATACTCATTCCCAGATTTCCAGTAGAGCCGACCTGAATCGTATAATTTCTAAAAAATTGTCTACATTCTTCACTTGCCAGTTTTTCATAATTATCTTCTTTTTTTAAAAAACCATGCTCTAAGGCAAGCTCTTCTGTATGCTTTAGAACTTCATAAATGCCACCACGTGCTTTTATTGAACCTGCTATAGCTAAATGACTATCTTGTTTCAGTAACAATGTACCTTCCAAATTACTGTTATATTTTTCGTTCAGTAACTCTTTCATTCCAGGAATTGGAGTAAGCACAGATTCAATCATACCATTTCTGTCTTTCGTTTCCGGAAAACATTTCATGATAAATGGTGCGAAACGCTTCAGTCTTTGTTCTGCATCATCTACATCTGCCATTGTTAATTCTATATGCTTCATTGCTTCTTCGCAGTTAGTTTTATCTGGATTTATCCAGAATACTTCTTTTTCATTCTGTATATCCTTTAAAATTGGTACTTTTTTTTCCAGTTCTGCTACATCAATCATTAGCTTATTGCCTCCTTTGTTCCATATCAATGGGTTTTGAAAGTATATCACTTGCACCAAGCCGTAAAACTTTTTGTGCATATTCGAACGAATCATACAGTAACCCGGCAGCGTCAGGACTGCTGTCTGACCACTGCCGGGTTCCCTCTGATATCCTTCTATAAAATTTACCGGAAAATCATCTGTGCAAAGTCTGCAAAGCATGGTCTCCACACATTCCAGTCATGTCCTCTTCCCGGTTTCTGTCATGTCGGTTTCCAAATACCGGTACCTGTTATATCCGGTTTTATTTCGTTTGTAACCGGGTAAGAATACTGCTTATATCCATCATCTTTTCAACTGCAGTAAACGCAACGTTCTCTCCATCGTGGATGAGACTCCAGGTTTCTCCGTATGCCTTCTTTTCAAGAAGCTCCGAAAGAAGGAAGGTGGAGGTTGCTCTCTTTGTAGCGAAGATAATCCTTCTCACGCCCTGTTTTCTGAGCGCTTCGATGTCCTCCATTTTTCCCGTCAGCATGGCAAAATCGGAATCCGTCGCAATTGCCAGCACGTCTTTCTTCTGCGCGGTAGCAAAAATCATGGCTTTTCCGTCCTGACCTACTACCTGATAAAAATGTCCTTGTACGGGAGCCTTGTATCCTGTGCTTTTTCCATTTCCCTGTACCGGCTCTGATGCAGATGTCTGCATTCTGTATTCCACAGGTGCTGCGGTTTCACCGGGAGATGTCGGCTCAGGCTGTCCGGAACCCAACGTAGTGCTTGTTGGCTCATCCTTTGTCATATCCGCACCGGGTGCGTAATACTCGATTTTACCTGTCGTCAGGTTGGAGGTATCCGGCTCTGTCTCCGCACCGTTTACAGGAATGCATGGTTCGGGATAGTCTCCATTATGGCTGCCGCCGTTACCGATTCCTGCGCCTGCTCCATCCCCTTCATCTGCTGGGCCGCCTTGTACCTTCAGCGTTGCATCTCCTGAAACAGTGATCTTTTCTCCATTTTTTCGTAAGCCGCCGCCGATGCCTGCTCCATTGGTGCCGCCGGCCGCTGTGACCTCGCCGTCGGTGATGGTGATGTTTTTGCCTTCGCCGTGGTCACCTCCACCAATGCCTGCCCCATAATCGCCGCCGGTAGCTGTGACCTTGCCGCCGGCGATCGTGATGTCATTGCCATCTCCAAAGAAACCTCCGCCGATGCCTGCTCCATTGGTGCCGCCGATAGCTGTAACCTTTCCGCCTGCGATGGTGATGTTTTTGCCGCCTGCACTGAAGCCTCCACCAATGCCAGCCCCGCAATCGCCGCCAGTAGCTGTGATATCGCCGCCGGTGATGGTGATGTTACTGCCATTGTCTGAGTCGCCGCCGCCAATACCAGCCCCGTAATTGCCGCCGGTAGCGATCAGCTTGCCGTTTTCATTTTCATCCGTAATGGTCATTTTACCGTCATTGCTCTTTTCCAGACCGGCATAATTCCTACCACTCTGAAGGGTATTTGTGCCATCCAGCTCGATGTTTACATTGCCCTTTCCATTTGTAGAAACAGCAGCGTCGCTTGTATTGATGTTTACATCGGAGATGGTCACGTTTGCCGTCGCATTCTCAGCTGCATTGATCGTGATTGTGTTGCCTGTCTCTACAGAGCTCTTCCGCTGTGTAATCACAGGAGCCTCATCCGGCACGGCAGAGCCGCTGCCCTGCGTTACCGTCTGTTCGGAATTGTCTGCGTTTACCGTAACGCTGCCATCCTCCAGATACCAGTTGGCGGCATAGGTTGTCATGGGCAGGCTTACACTCATGACCAGGGCGATCATACTTGCTGTCAGCTTTTTTTTCTTCATTGGGTTTCCTCCCTCTTTTCCTTTTCCATTTTTACATTATCCCCTGTAATGAAAATTCATAGTGCATGGCAAGTGCTTTGAACAGCTTCTGCATCACCTGTTCAGAGATCGTGCGGATATCGAGTCCCTCCATGAATCGAATCACCCGCCCGATTTCTTCCTCTGGAACGTTATAGGCCCGAAGGCTCATCATGAAAAATAAGCGAAGCTTCTTCTCCAATGTCAGCTCTGCATCACACGGATGCGCCATGTAACCTCGCATGATGCCTGCAGATCCGATCTCCAGCTCGTAAAAGTCACGCTCTGTCAGCTCCGGCTGATAGGGCCCGAAAATCTGATACAGCTCTTTGGCTGTTTCGCGCTGAATATACTCACAGGCTTCCTTCTGGGTATAGGCTTCCATATAGATTTCCCGCAGGTTTTCATTCAGCTCTGTAAGCGTCATCTGGATCGCTGTTTCCACTGCATAAACATAGACCGGAGGGAGCTTTGTGCTCGCTGCGCTTCTTGCCATCGAAAACTGATTTTCAAACATGAACTGCACAAGCTCTGTCAGTACGCCGTCCTTTGCGCGGAAAATGTTCTGGAAGCTGCTGCTGGACACGCTGGACTTCCCGATGATTTCCGCCATGGTTGTCTTTTTGTACCCCTGCTCCAGGAAAAGTTTTACGCATACCTGCAGGATGCGTTTCTTTGTTGGTTCGCTTAAACTTGTTGCCATTTGTCCTCGTCCTCATCCTATGTACTATCTTTGTTTTTTATATGGTCTATACACCAAATATAGCATGAAATAGATGTTCTCGTCAAGAAGTTTCTGGCTCGTGTACCAGCGCATCGACTGCAGTAAACGCAACGTTCTCTCCATCGTGGATGAGGCTCCAATCTGGCTTGTCTGTGGGTGAATTATCTCTTATCGTAATATACTTCTGATCAGCTCAATGTAGTTCACTTTTACAGTTTCATAGAAAATATTGTCAGAAATCAATTTCATAGTTGAATCAACATAATCGTCAGCATAAAAATCTTCTCGTATGAGTTCTTCTGCTGCAGCCAGCAGCTTCGGCATGGGAATCCCCAGCTTCCGAAAAGTTTCGTAATCCCGCAGTTCAGATTGGAGCTTGTTTCAGTTCCGTCCGCAAGGCTTTGAATTTCACTTTCCACTCGTCGGAAACCCGGTAGGAATCACAGATTTTCTGAATGGCCTTGCCGCAGATGGAATAAGGAAGCCCACAGCTTTTCATCCACCGATGAACAACCTCCGGCTCAAAAATAGTCAGCTCTGCGATCAACCAGGCTTGCGCCATCTGCACATAATAGTGATCATCTGCTTTCATCAGCGGCAGCAACCGCTCTGCATGACCATGCCCCAGCCGGGAAATGAACATTACATAGCCCCAGCGACGAATAAATGGATCATCGGAATGAATATATTCCTGAGCATACCCTATCGCCATTTCAAAATCCAGCGCCGCCACATACCGAATGATCTGATCCGTGTGCCACCAATCCGTAAACAGTAAATTCTCATGGATGAAAGCCATCCGTGCAGCCACATCCTTAATTTGCTGTAAATTTACATAATAGTAGATTCGATGAAACTGCTGCTCCGTCAAAATATGTTCCCGAAGGGGTGCCGCATCCGCCTGTTCCTTGACATAGCGGCGGATCAGCCTGTCCACGTCTGCTGTTTTGTATTGCCCCAAAGCGTCCAGATCCTGCTGAACGGACTGTGGGGTTAAACGTTTTCTTTCTTCCATAATCTTTTCTCCATATTATTCTTCCAAACTCAAATTCATTAGGTCAAAGTCGATATCCTGCCCGTTGATTCTGAAAAATGCCGGGAAGGTGCACAGCTTGCGAAAACCGTATTTTTCATAAAGGTGGATGGCACGAAAATTGTCGCTTCGCACTTCCAGATTCAACTGACGGAAGTCATTTTCCTTTGCGAAAGAAAGGATTGCTTCCGTCAGCGCAGAGGCCGCACCGCAGCCCCACCATGCTTTTTTCAGGCTGATCCCGAACTCTCCACGATGGCACATTCGATTGTTCTTGCGGTTCAGGCTTGCTGTTCCGATGATCTCACCGTTCACTTTGGCAAGATACTGAACATTGTCCGTCGATTGAGCTTGCAGACGCAGATAGGATTGCTCTGCTTCCAAGTCCAGGAGCACACCCTCCGGTCCAAAGCTGAGGTTATCTGTTTCTCCACCGATGATTTTCAGGTAGTTCAGCAAGGCAGCCGCATCCTCTGCTTGTGCACGGACAATTTCAAACATTGTATGTTTCATCGTTTCCTCCATAAACAATAATTTACGGTTGCCTTAAAAAATCAATCTCGTATCGTATTCCATGCGAAAGCAATAATCCGTCTGTTAGGTCAATACGCAAAATACAAGTGTTTACATCATCAAAATTATTATGTCCATTATCGATCCATGCAGAAAATACCTCTCGCATCTTATTTGCAATCTCTTTGTTTTCTTCTTTTCCAAAATACCCCAAATTAACACCTTTTCCATGTGCGGTAAACCACTCGCCGGTAAGTGCAACCGTTGGATTTACTTCGATCTGCTTCATTTTGTTTGATAACCCATATGTAAGCACATAAAATGCACCATCCACATAAAAGGTATTTACATTACGAACATAAGGAATTTCATTTACTGCAGTTGCCAAAGCAATAATACTGTCTTTTCCAAAGCGCTCCATTAGTATTTTTTCAGCTTCTTTTGTTAATTTTTCCATTATTTACCTCTACAAATTTATCTACGTGTTCCGTTATCATTAAAATGTTTTTGCAAAGCTTTCTCTGTCGGATAAATTGATACAATCAAAATAATACTTTGAATTGTTATTAGAATTCCCCCTGCAGCCCCAATCGTATTTTCATCACGATGGTATAACGGAATATGTATCAAAGCAGATGGTATCATCATTAACCATCCTATTTTCCACCAAAGTTTTCCACAATAGTCGTGAGCAAATTTCCATGTATCTATATTTTTCATTGAACGAGTTGTTCTGTAACCTAACATACCATTTATATGTTTTGGACAATGTTTCCACATCATTCTTCCAAGAACCACCATAACAATTGGAATTAATAAATCACTTATTAACATAAACCACCAAAACCACAAAAAATCCACCTCCCAAAATTTCGATTGCATCGGTTCACCTCATGGCAGAAGCCTGAACGCCTGCTCCAGCAGCCAGTCTCGGCTTTCCAGAAAATCGTATCCCAGCAGCGCCTCTATCTCCTCCGATTGACCGTATAGCTTGTCGCAAATATCGACATCCTGTAAAGTAATCGTCTGGTTTTGAAACCGAAGCTGCAGTTCCCGCACATAGGGAATCCGTTTATATTGTGAAGTCCCGACACCAGCAATTTCGGTTTCGTGATAGTGAATGTCAGGAAGCCGAGAATACCAAGAGGCGCTGAGGATGGAGCCGGTATGCCCGGTGTCAACTCTGGCCGAAAAGCACCGCCCAGCATACTCCGGGGAAACGACTGGGCCGTGCTTGATTTCAGGACTTAGATGTTCAGCCGTCCTTTCCGGTAAGCTGACCGATAAGGATTCGTCTTTTGTGGAATAACTCCAACGATATCGGGAAATCACGTCCCATCCGAGCAGCATTTCAGCCGGGAAAATCCTGCCGCTTTCATCGCTGTGTGCAAAATCTGCATCATCCGTTACGAGCACCTTGCATTTTTCAACACAAATATCTCCGATCCGGATGCCGGGAATAGCAGCAGTCTGAAACTCACGAACCATACCATTATTGTTTCCGGCGCGGAGAGTCTCTTTTTCGGGTACGGCACAAAACCGGTGCAGAAGGCTTTTTGAGATAACCGTCATACCCGCGCCGGTGTCAAACAATGCGATGGCATTCACATTTTCAATTTGGACGTTTACAAACAGAAGGTTTGCAAATTTGCTGCTCGACAGGCAATTTATCATTGGATCATCCCCTCCCAATACAAATGATACACTGCATACTTGCCGCCGTCAAAGGTCTGCATAATAATGGAAGGATCTGCAACAATAGAATGCACGCTCTGCGAGCATTCTATTGTCATGAATCAAGGCAAGATGTCCAGTCCTCTTATAAAACTTCAAATATCTTTGCACCCCTGGTCATCAGCCAATGATGAAGCCAGCCAGCGGCCACGAAAAGTGCCGCGCAGACCAGCACGAAATAAGTGCTGATACTTACAACATTTCTTAACATCACATAGATTCCTGCAAGCGCTATTACCATCAACCAGCCGCCAAACAAGGTTACCGCAACCGGAACGCTTTGCTTGATGGGTACAATCTCGCTCATCCAGTTCAAATTCGGCATTTTCAGGTTCAAGGCCAGACCGATTTCTGCCATCAGGAGTGCAAACAATGCAGAGACCACGGGAATCAAAATGCCATATACCAATCCCGGTTTTGTCAGCCACTCCAAAACAGCCACCAGCGGAATGGCCGGAAGGAACGTCAGAAGCAAGTGCAGGTGCAGTTTTGCCCGAAGCACCTGACTGCCGGACACAGGCATAGACTGGGCGATCCACAGATTTTTGCCCTCCAAAGAAATGGATGGAGCAGTCATAATATTCATCGTCGCAAACAGACAAACGATTGCGACAGCCAGCAGTGGGAGGCAGGATTCCAGCCCCGGTATGGAGAAAAAATCCCGAACAGAGGCCGATTTTAAAACCAAAGCCGCTGCGGAAAACGGCATCAGTACAATGCCAAGCCCACAATTCAGCATATAATTAGTGCTGCCCACAAAGCGGCGCAGTTCTTTTTGCAGCAATGCTCCGCTGACCGAGCCGGTTTTGACCGTCTGCTCCTTGTAAACCGTTTTTGTCTCGCCATGGTTGGTGGTTGCCAGTTTTAAGAAGCTGTGGGACAAAACCAAATAGGTAGTCACTCCCGCCGCCAGCACAATTCCCGTAAAAATCAGCATGGAAAGAGCATTTCCCTCTGCTGCCATACCCATGTGATACAGAGGATAGAGGAAAATCCTCAGCTTTTCTCCAAAGGCTTCGAGATTGAGAAGTATCATTTGAAAGATGGAATATGCCATCCCGCAAACATAATAGTATGCCCCAATAAACGCCAGTGAAATCACAACGGTAATGATCTTCTTGTGCTTAACCTTCGTTGCCACCAGTGCAACCACCCAGCCGAGGATAGCCGACAGCACCAGAATCAGCACCGGCAGCACCAACGGAATCAGCAGCACATGAATGGTTCCCATAATGGAAACGGGTGCGTTCACAAACCAGATCAGCAGTGTCGGGAGCATCACGATCAGCTCATACATCAGCCCCATGGCATAGACGCCAGACAGCCGAGCCAGCAAAATTTGTGACGCAGGAATCGGCATCGCCAGCAGCAAGTCATTGTCCTTGGCCTGATAAAGGGAGCTATAGGTATTGAATACGCTGCCGAACACGCCAAGAAAAACAGCCAGCAGTCCCATGATGCACCAATACATCCATCCCATATTGGCAGAAAGCAGCGACTCGCAAAGCGCATTGGCGGCACCCCCAAAGATCACTCCAAGAAAGCCAAACAGGAGCAGATACAAAACTGCCGTGCCGACAACTCCTTTTGCACTGCGGTGCTTTCCCGTCTTTTTCTCCTGATACAGCCAGGAAAAAACCTCCATCATTTGCCGTTTGAATAGTGCTTTTGTCATCCTTCACCCTCCAGTTCCAGAAATACATCTTCCAAAGAAGTATCTCCCTTAACCTCCTCCATGGTTCCGGATCTCACCAGCTTACCGCCCTTGATGATGGCGACCTTGTCGCAGAGCTTTTCCGCAACCTCCAACACATGAGTAGAAAAGAAAATTGCCGATCCCTTGCCGCACAGATCACGCATGATGGATTTCAGCAAATGGGAGGCTTTGGGATCAAGTCCCACAAAAGGCTCGTCCATGATAATGAGCTTCGGCTGGTGGATCAATGCGGAAATGATCGCCAGCTTTTGCTTCATGCCGTGAGAGTAAGCGGAAATTGGCTGCGCCAGATCTGCCGTCAACTCAAAGGCATCTGCGTAGCGGCGAATCCGATATTTGCGGTCAGCAGCACCGACCCCAAAAATATCCGCCACAAAATTCAAATACTGAATTCCCGTCATAAATTCATACAGGTCTGGATTGTCGGGAATATAGGCAAGCTTCCGTTTGCAGTCAATCGGGTTTTCCTTCACCGAAATTCCATCAATGAAAATATCGCCGCTCTCAAACTGCAAAATGCCGCAGCAGGATTTCAGGGTCGTGGTCTTGCCTGCTCCGTTATGTCCAATGAAGCCGTAGATCTCACCGGGCTTGATCTGCAAAGACAGGTCATCCACTGCCTTTTTCTCTCCGTATTTTTTTGTCAAATGCTCGATTTTCAACATTTTTTCTGTTCCTCCATTTTCCCATCGTGACAGGAAACCACACATTCATAGCGGCACTTGGGGCAAAAGAGGGGAAAGTCCTCCAGCACCGTATGCGTCCGAATCTGCGTCCGTGTCTTGCTGCCACATTTTGGGCATAATATCCAATCTATTTTCTCTTTATTCTCCATTCAACATCACCCCTTACTGTAAATCCTGTTCTTGAGCTTTCCTGCGACGGAGAAGCTGCCTGTTTACCTCGGTAGCTGTTCGGGCGGTCTGACCAAAATCAATCAAATGCCAGACAATTTTGGCAGCCAGAATAAAGCTGGCGTAAATCATCCCATCCAAGGAGTTGTACCAAAACTCCCAATGATGTGCAAGAGGGAGCAAAACTGCTTCCAGGAGCACTGTGTGTAATGCAGTACGGAACCACCAGTCCCCTAAGGTCAGCTCCCTTTTTGAATAATAAACTGCCAACGATGCCATACACACCAGTGTGAAAATGATACATCTGCCGAAAAAAGTAACTACCGGCAATTCGGAAGTAGGATTAAACAGCAGACACATGAAAAAGGTGCTGAGCATGATGATCCCATAAGCCACTACAAAGCGGTGGAGCCAAAACACGATTTTTTTCATAAGCACCTCCTATACCCCCAGCAGTCGTTTGAGCTCGCCGACATACTGCCGGGAAATGATCACTTTTTCGCTGTTTTCCAACGTGGCCTCGAACCGTCCCGATACAGATGGGTGGACATATTGAATCTTGTCTGCGTTCAGGATCATGGATTTACTGCATCGAAAAAACATAGAGCCTCGACATGTTTCTTCAAATTCATACAGCTTTTGCTTGCACTTAAATACTGTTTTTTCACAATACAGGAAAGAACACCCCTCTACGACCTCAAAATAGTAAACATCGCTGAGCTTCAGCCGATAAACTTTTTCGTCAGCAAAAGCGCTGATTGAAATTTCTCCGGTCGTAACCGCTCGGATCGCTTCCACCCATTTCTCCTGCGTGTCATAGCAGCGAACGATCACTTCTTCTTCCTTTTCACCGGGAATCAACTCCACAGACAGCTTCATGTCCCCACCTCCCTTCAGTTCTACGATACTATATCACAGCTTGTTTCTCATATCTACATTGGGGACTGTAAGTTGTAAAAATCAGAGGATAAGTTGCATCATACATCCACAAGAGAGGAAACAATAGAATGCACGCTCTGCGAGCATTCTATTGTCATGAATCAAAGTAAACTGCCGTGTCTTGCTTTCAGCAGACACGGCAGTTTGTCAGGAGCATCCTATCTTTTTCGGGGTTTGGATTTTCGTAATTCTGCAAACGGGATTTTCTATTTCTTTTTCCACACCATTACATAATCTCTTTCTCCAGTAGCTTCATCCAATCCATCGCTCTGGATCTCAAAACCTTCCCTCTTGTAAAAAGAGATTGCCCGTGTATTTTTCCGATACACATTTAAGCGTAATTCGTTTCTTTTGTCTTTTGTATCATTCAGCAGAATTTTACCGATACCCTGAGACTGCATTTTATCAGAAACAAAAATTCCCTCGATATAATCGTTGTTCAGCCCTATAAACCCCTGGATTTTCTGATCACTTTCATAGACATAGACTTCCGCCTGTAACAGCATTTCTTTTACCAATTCAAAATTACGTTTCCAATATTGAGCAGAAATAAAATCATGTGCTTTTAAATTCGTATCTAACCATATATCGGCAACCCTGTCTATATCTGCTTTTTGTAATTTTCTGACCATAATCTATATTCCTCTCAAACGCAACTTCGTCAAACCAAAGTTCACAATACCTGCAAGCTTGTTCCACCCTATCTTATCCCCAGCTCGTCCAGTGCTTTCTCCCAATAGGAGTCCGCAATATTATACCAGGGGTCCTGATACAAACCAAAGGATTCCTACCATAATGACTGCAAGGCACAGACACACTGCTCCCACTCCGATAAACACCTTTTGAATACACGACGTTTTTTCAGTCGGGCAATAAAATTCCTCAATGTGGTCAGGATTGACAAAAAGCTCCACCGCCTGTCCTACTTCCACTTCCAGTTTCGCGGTTCCGATAAATGCTTTTGCTCTCTGTGTCACACCTCCAACGGTGTATTCATAAATCGGAAACCACGATTTTAACGCCGCCTCTCCACTGGCAGAAAAATCATCCACACCCACTCTTTCTCTTCGCAGATCCACTACGGTTGCAGTGATCGGCAAAGTGCAGATATTTCTTTTTTTCCGTCCTCTTACATGCAATCCGATGCCGATGCAAAGAAACGTAACTCCGAGTATACCCCATACCAGTATAAAAAATAAGAATATTAGTGTTGTTGTTTCCATTCTGTCACTCCCAGTTCATCGAATTGTGTAAATGCCTCTGTCCGTTCTGTTTCCACTCCACACAAAGCGCCTGAACTTAATTGTAGCATAGAAAGAAGCTTCTTCGCAAATACAAATCCGGCATTGCATTTTCCTTATTCCAAATTTTCCACCTTGTTCTTTTTGACTTTCTTTAACAGGGCATATCCCACCAGGCAGGCAGCAAGCTCTGTGATCGGAAACGCCCACCAGATCAGCGAAACGTCTGCCTGTCCGTTTCTGACAAACACGGAAAAAATACCAGCCAGCGGCAATAGGATCACAAACTGTCTGAGCAGAGAAATCACCAGGGACTCTGCACCGCTTTCCAGTGCCTGGTAGATTCCCTGATATGCCACATTGATTCCCGCAAAGAGAAAGCTGATCGAAATTATCCGCATCGCCCCAATGAAATACTCTCTCGACTGTCCGGCATTGAACAGTGAAGCAAACGCGTCCGGGAAAATTTCCGTAATTGCTGTTCCGATTACCATAAGCACAGCCGTATAAATCAGACCATATTTCATTCCGTCCTGAACCCTCTTTTTGCTTCCCATTCCATATGCAAATGCTATGATCGGCGTGATCGCGTCCCTCAGTCCGAAAGCCAGAAACAGCACAAACTGCTGGACTTTATAAAACAGTCCGTATGCGGTCTGGGCGGAAGGATTGAATTTTAAAATCAGGTTCATCACATAAACCATGACAGACATCAGTGCCTGTGCAAGGATTGCCGGAAGCCCGATTGCATAGATCTCTTTTATAATTCCAATGTCCGGTTTCAGATATTTTACGCCATGCTCGAATTCTTTATTGAATTTTATGTGGAAGAAGAACAGCAATGCCGCAGATGCCACCTGTCCGATCACCGTCGCGTATGCAGCGCCCTGTACTCCCATTTCCGGAACGGGTCCGATTCCGTAAATCATAATCGGATCGAGGATGATATTTATTACCGCACCCACAACCTGACCGATGGTGGAATAGAGTGAACGTCCCGTCGCCTGCAGCAGTTTTTCAAAGATGGAAAAGAAAATAATTCCAAACGAAATCACGCAGCAGATGCTCAGATAATCCGTTCCCATCGAAATAACTTCCGGGTCAATGGTCTGGGAAGAAATATACGTTTTTCCCCCAAATATCCCAAACAACAGGCACACCGCATAGATCACCGCGCCCAAAAACAGACTGTTCCCGGCGACCTTCGCCGCCTTTTTGGAGTTTCCTTGCCCAAGGGTCAATGCGAGAAGGGCATTGGTTCCAACACCGGTACCGATTCCGACTGCCACCATCAGCATCTGAACCGGAAATACGAGTGTCAGCGCATTTAACGCCGCTTCGCTCCCGGATTTCATATTTCCGACAAAAGCGCTGTCCACAATGTTGTAAACCGCCTGCAATGCCATCGATAAAATCATCGGAATTCCCATCTGAATCATGAGCTTATTGACCGGCATTTCTTTCATTTTGTTGCTTTCCGCTTTCATAAGTTTCCTCCTTTTTTCGCACAAAAAAACGAGCAGCAAAACTGGATTTACGCAATTTTGCTACTCGTTCGTAAGTTATTATATTTCTGATTTTTGAAAAAGTCAAACAAAAATCTTTTACCAGACACCTTCAGGAAATCTTTTTGCGGTAATACAGATTTCTCCATTTTAAAAAATGCTTCCAGCTGCACACAGACTGTTTTTCAAATCTTCCCGATATCCCGGCTCGCCCTCCCACAGGGAATTGACGGTCACACAGCTGCTTTCGGGATGTCCGGTCGCATGGATGATCTTTCCATTTCCCAGATAAATCGCCACATGTCCCGGAAAAAAGAGCAAATCACCCGGTTTGGCCTGTTCTATCGGGATTTCATGAACCGGATAGCCTTCTTTGATCGCTGCATCCCGCCAGATCAGGATCCCATTTCGGAAATAGCTCATAAACGCAAGACCGGAGCAGTCAATTCCACATGCTGTTTTCCCGCCCCAGCGGTACTGCGTCCCGAGATAGGAATACGCAGTCTGCACGATGCTTTCCCGGAAAGCTTCTTCCAACCTGAGTGCGTCTGCATCCTCTTGTTCTTTCGGCTCCGACTGTGATACTGCGTCTATACGCTCCGTCAGAACCGTCGGCCGCTGCGTCACCCATTTTCTCCACTGCTCCTGTCCCTGGCACGGCTCCAGAAAACGGCTCCGCATATATCCATCCCTAAGACCGCCCATTCCATCCGGTAAAAAGACGCGTCGCCAGCCCGGCTGCAGCAGGCGGGCTGCAGCGCTACTATCGCCTAAAGCCGAATCCTTCTCTGCCCAAATCAGACTCCCGGCATACAGTGTCGTGATACGCCTTGCCTGTACCCGTTCCGCTTCCAGCACGTCTGCAATATTCTGGCAAACCTGAAAAAGCTGCATGGCACAACCGGAGTTTTGTGCATCATAGCATACACCTGCACCTCCTACACTTTCCAGGGGCACATACTCTTCTGCCGCAATCCATCCCTCATATCCATAATGCGTCCGGATTTTATAAAAAGCGTTATTCTCTTCCAAAACCTCGTACTGCCATCCAAAGAGAATTTCATCTGCAACACCGCCATTTTCCGGCACGCCCGTAGGCTCTATGCCAACAGCCGTACCACACGCTGCATATGCAGGCGTTTCATACAACGTTATTACCGGTTTCTGGCAAATTCCAGGCTTTCGCAACATTTCCTTTTCCCTCTTCTTTCTGCTTCATCGAAAAAACAAATACGATAATACAATACAAAATTTATGCAATTCAGGCTTCCGGTATACGGAAAGTCTGTATGCATCCGTCAACCTATCTGTGCGCATGCGGACGATGGCTGCACAGCATCGCTTTCTGCGCAATGCATCAAAAGAAGCTGCTGCACATTCGCACAACAGCTTCTCCCATTTTTTGCAATAGAATATTTTTTATCTCATTCCAACTGTTACGATTTCAAAGCCTCTGACAGGAATTTCATACCAGCCGTCTGCATTTGCAGTTTCGGGACGAACCTCTTCCTCCAGAATATTGGAGAAGTACAGGGTTTCAAAAGAAGCGTCCTTCTTGATACGCAGAACGGTGGGTTCGCCGGAGCAGTTGACAAAACGTGCCATCCGGTCAGTGCCTTCTGCTTTCTCCTTGAGGTTGGAGAACATCATGCGCTCGCCTTCCCAGGTCAGCCAGGATTTCTCAGCCGGCAGGGTTCCTGCATGAACCTTGGTCTGTGCAACTGTATAAGGTACCTGGAACTGATATGCGCTTCTGAAGCTGTTGCTTTCAACCAGATCTCCTGCAAAGAAGGTCATCTCGTACTCTGCAGTGATATGACGCAGCTGCTGGGACAGCTCGGTGGGGAATACGCCCCAGTCACCCAGCTCACCGACACTACGCAGGATGGTAACTGCCAGTGCATTCTTTTCCTCCGGAAGGATTTCATACTCATACAGACCGATGTTTGCAATGAGCATGCCGCCCTTTTCATCGTTTAAGCCCACAAAGCTCTGCTGATGCTCGCACTTGCAGGGATTCTCCCACAGCTTGCTATGCTCGTTGGGACGGTTCACCACTTCAAATACGCTGTCTGCATAGTGGTGTGTGCAGGAGATTCCGGTCGGTGCTACCACGCGAATTCTGTGATCCTTTGCAGTGTTATCGAACTCGGTTACAAACCTCACGCTGCGGCTGTCTTTTTCCAGAGTAATTGTGGTGTGCAGAACGATCTGTGTCGTCTCACTGCTTCTTTTGCAGGTACGCTTCATGAATTCTACAAGACCTTCCTGCTCTTCCTTTAACTGATCGTCTGCGGAAACCGGAACGGTCAGCACATTGGTCACTTCCACGCTTGCCGCAAAATCGGTATTTTCCACCAGCTTGATTTCTGCCTTTGTGCCCTTTGTCACAATTTCAGGATTTCCCTTCGGGCAGAAGTAGATGTATTCGTTGCCCGCATCCAGGGTATCTTCAAAATATCCAAGACCTTCGTAGGTCTTTCCGGTCTGCTTGTCCAGAACATTCAACGTACCGTCGTCGTTGATCGCAACCTTCAGGAATTCATTTTCCAGATGACGGTCATCGCTTGCGATGTTGCTGCCCTTTCCAGCTGTCCCAGCGGCTTCTGCAGGAACCAGCGCGTAGGTACGGTATCCCAGTGCAGGCAGTTTTTCTGCAAAAAGGGAAACCTTCACCTGTCTTGCCATGTAAGGCTGACGGAACTTGTCATCCGGCAGGTCATAGCCGAATTTTACGTCTGCATCTTCTACCGTTGCTTTCTGTACATTGCCTTCACTGTCCACAACAACGTACTCCGGCAGCTCCCATGCCTTCATATCGCGGCGTCCGTCCCAGAGCCACTTGTTGTAGTCACGCTTTGCATCCAATACGACTGTCACCTTACCGGTGCGCTCGTCGCCAGTGGTGTTGAACACAACAAACGGAACTGCGTTTTCGCCATATTTTTCAAATACAGAAGTATCTGTCAGGTCTGCAACATAAGCGGAAGCATCCTCGGAAAGGGTATGGGCGATCTCTGTGGAACGGTCGAAACGGACTTCGATTTCTTTGTTGACCTGATCCACGCTGCAGCCGCAAATGCTGTCGTGGGGATGGTTCTGCATCAGGATCTTCCATGCATAGTTGAAACGGTCATGGGGATATTCCTTACCGTTTTCTGCTGCAAATACAGCCAGAGGCTCGGATACGCGCTCCAGTGCAACCTCGTTTCTGCGGTTCTGGCGCTTTAAGGTTACATGGGAGGAACAGGTATTGACCAGCGTATACCAGCCGTCTGTCTCCTGGCTGGTCAGCTCGCCTTTTACGGTAGAAAGCTTTTCACCTGCCTCTGCCTGAACCTTCTTGACATAATCTTCGAAGTTAGAATGAACAAACTCGATATCGGGATACAATCTGCGCGCGGTTTCAATTGCTGCAGAAAGATCCTTCTGAACCGGCTGATGGTCGCAGCCGTTCATGAACAGCAGCTCGTCTGTAGATGCGAACATCTCAGCCTTTGCAAGACGTTCCTCCCAGTATGCCTTTGCTTCTTTTTCATCCACCGGGATTTCCATACCGTTGCAGTACCAGTTTGCAAACAGGATACCAAGAAGCTTTGTGCCGTCGGGAGACTGCCACTGCATTTCAGAATAAGCGGATTCGTACTCGCCGCCTTCTTTTAATTCATTGTTAAAACCAACCGGCTTTACGCCGCGGCCAAACGCAACAGCTTCCATGCCAGCCTGGGTCAGCAGCTGAGGCATCTGTCCCGCATTGCCGAATGCATCCGGGAAATAGCCAACCTTTGTCAGATTGCCGTAGGCCTTTGCTTCACGAATACCGGTCTGAAGGTTTCTGACATTTGCTTCACCGCTGGTTAAAAACTCATCCTGCAGGATGTAGAAGGGACCTACACGGAAATGTCCCTCTCTGACATGTCTTAACAGCTCTTCTCTTTTTTCCGGACGGATTTCCAGATAGTCGTCCAGCACGATGGTCTGACCATCCAAGTGGAAGCTGTAAAAGCCGGGATCTTTGTCAAACAGTTCCATGTTGGTGTCGATCAGATCCAGCAGCTTCATTTTATGCCGCTCTAACGGCAGATACCATTCTCTGTCCCAATGGGAATGGGAAATAATATGTACAGTCTTTTTCTTCATAGGTTTCTCCCTCTTTCCTGTCCGGCAATTCTCCGGAATCTCTGGTTTTATCATCCCCTATTCCATGAAAAAATGCAACACCCAAAATAGTTAGGTTATCTCTAAAAAAATGTTACTGTTCACCCGCGCCATTCGCAAAACCGCGTCTTCGACGCTTTCCGCTGCTTTGCAGCTCTTTTTGCTCATAAAATGGCGCTCCCTTCGTACCCTTCTGCGTTCAGATTTTCGTGCAAGCACGGAATCTGAACGCAGAAGGGTACGAGTGAACTGTAACCCCAAAAAGCAAGAACAGCCGCAGGGTGCAGCAAATCCATGCACCCTGCGGCTGTAATATAAATCCGTTACATAATTTTATGAACCCATCCTGCAGGTCCTTCGATCTTGCCCATCTGAATACCTGTCAGAGTGTCATACAGCTTCTGGATCACCGGTCCCATGCTTTCCATACCGCTGGGGAAGCAGATCTCCCTGCCATGGTCTACCACCTTGCCGACCGGGCATACAACAGCTGCCGTACCGCAGACGCCGCATTCTGCAAAATCAGAAAGCTCCGCCAGCTTAACCGGACGCTCTTCCACCTTCATGCCCAGGATATCCTTTGCAACGACTGCGATGGAACGACGTGTTACAGAAGGAAGGATGCTGTCAGACTTGGGAATGACAAGAGTTCCTTCTTTGTCGATGAAGATAAAGTTTGCGCCGCCGGTCTCCTCTACATAGGTGCGGGTTGCGGGATCAAGGAACATGTTTTCATCGTAGCCGTTCTGATGCGCGGTTACATAGGCATGCAGGCTCATCGCATAGTTCAGACCAGCCTTGATATGTCCGGTTCCATGCGGTGCTGCACGGTCAAAATCACTGACACAGATGGTAAGCGGATGAACGCCGCCCTTAAAGTACGGTCCAACCGGAGTTACCAGAATGCGGAACTGATATTCATCCGCGGGCTTAACGCCGATAACCGGAGAGCTTGCAAACATATAAGGACGAACATATAAGCTTGCGCCACTGCCGTAAGGAGGAACCCATGCAGCATTTGCCTTAACCACTTCTTCTACTGCTTCCAGGAAACGCTCTGCCGGGAACGGAGGCATCTCCAGACGCTTTGCGCTGTCCATCATACGGACTGCATTTAAGTCCGGGCGGAACGTTACGATATGTCCATCCTCTGTTGTATATGCTTTGAGACCTTCAAAGATCTCCTGGCAATAATGAAAAATACCTGCACATTCGTTCAGGGTAACTGTCGGATCGTCTGTCAGTCCACCCTTATCCCAGGCACCATTTTTGTAGTTTGCCACATAACGGTAATCTGTTGTCATATAGCCGAATCCGAGATTTGCCCAGTCCAGATTCTTTTTTTCCATCTTGTACACACTCCTTACTTCTGGCTCCCATCCGCCGGGTTCTTCTTTTGCCGGCGTCTGTTTTGCAGTTTTCTATAGAATTCGAAAATATTATAGCACTATTCTTTCCGATAGAAAAGATTTTTTTCACGCGCCTTCCCCTGCCGTGCCCGTTTAGAAACCGCAGCGTGGATGCTTCCGCTTATTCGCTGTGGCTGACCGTCTCCTTCATCATCCGCACATAGGTGTATAAATGTCCGCCCGCATGAGAGCCGTATTTTGCGATCAGCTTTACAACTGCACTTCCGACAATAACACCATCCGCCGTTTTGGAAATCTCTGCCGCCTGATCCGGTGTGTGGATACCGAAGCCAACCGCTGCCGGAACGCTGCTGACACTGCGGATTTCTTTTAACATCCCACCGATATCGGTGGTGATATTGGTTCTCTCTCCGGTTACGCCCATCGACGATACCACATACAAAAATCCTTTCGCTCCTTTGGCAATCTTACGGATTCTCTCTTTGGAGGTCGGTGCAATCATCGAGATCAGGTCTATGCCATAGCGGCTTGCAACAACATCAACCTCTTCTTTTTCCTCAAAGGGCAGATCGGGGATGATGATGCCGTCGATCCCTACATCCTGGCAGCGTTCAAAAAACGCCTCGTAGCCGTAATGGAACACCGGATTCAAATATGTCATAAATACCAGCGGAATTTCTGTTTTCTCCCGCAGTTTCTTTACCATGTCAAAAATATCGTCGGTCGTCACACCGCCGGAAAGCGCCCGGATATCCGCCTCCTGAATGACCGGTCCCTCCGCGATCGGATCGGAAAACGGAATGCCGATCTCGATCAGATCTGCGCCTGCCCGCTCCATTTCCAGAATGTATTCCTCTGTCTTATCCAGGGACGGATCTCCCGCTGTCAAAAATGCAATAAATGCCTTTTTATTTTCAAATGCCTTTTGGATTCTGCTCATCTTTTTCCTTCTGTCTTTCGGACAGCCTTTCCTGCAGGTTTTTTGCGCCTGCCAAAGTTTTCTTTTGTCCTCTGTTTTTCGGGTTTACTCTGAAATATCTTCGCCGCGGTATCTTGCAATCGCTGCAACGTCCTTGTCGCCGCGCCCGGATAGACAAATGATGATCGACTGATCCGAAGACAATGTCGGCGCAAGCTTTCTCGCATGCGCAACCGCATGGGCGCTCTCTATCGCGCAGATGATGCCCTCCGTACGCGCCAGATACTCAAACGCTTCTACCGCTTCCTCATCCGTTACCGGTACATAGCTTGCGCGTCCGGTATCGTGCAGCCATGCGTGCTCCGGTCCAATGCCGGGATAATCCAGTCCTGCAGAAATCGAGTACACCGGTGCAATCTGTCCGTACTGATCCTGACAGAAATAGGATTTCATACCGTGGAACACACCTGGCGTTCCCTTTGCCATTGTTGCTGCATGCTTATCCGTATCGATTCCTTTTCCTGCGGCCTCGCAGCCGATCAATGCAACTTTCTTTTCCGGAATAAACTCATAGAACATACCCATTGCATTGCTGCCGCCGCCGACACACGCCAAAACAGCTGCCGGAAGCTTTCCTTCCTTTTCCAGAATCTGTGCCTTTGCCTCCCGTCCGATGACAGACTGGAAATCCCGCACGATCGTCGGAAACGGATGCGGTCCCATGACAGAGCCCAGTACATAGTGGGTGTCCGATACGCGGTTTGTCCACTCACGCATCGTCTCGTTTACTGCATCCTTTAAGGTCTGGGTTCCGCTTGTTACCGGATGCACCTTTGCGCCTAAAAGCTTCATTCTGTAAACATTCAGCGCCTGCCGGTCTGTGTCCTCTTTTCCCATAAAAATCTCACATTCCAGTCCGAGCAGTGCCGCAGCTGTTGCACAGGCAACCCCATGCTGTCCGGCACCAGTTTCTGCGATGACGCGGGTTTTACCCATCTTTTTTGCCATCAGCACCTGGCCGAGTACGTTGTTGATCTTGTGAGAGCCGGTGTGGTTTAAGTCCTCCCGCTTTAAATAGATCTTCGCACCGCCCAGATCCTTTGTCATTTTCTCCGCATAATATAACAGCGACGGTCTTCCTGCATAATTTTTTAACAGATCATCAAGCTCCGCACAAAACTCCAGGTCATTTTTATAAAATTCGTACTGCTCCTCCAGATGAATGATCTCATTCATCAGCGTCTCCGGGATGTACTGTCCTCCGTGTATTCCAAATCTGCCTTTTTCCATCAGTTGTATTCCTCCTTCTGCCGTGCTGCCGCTACGCACGCGAAAATTTTCTCCCGATCCTTAAAACCGTCGGTTTCTGCGCCGCTGCTGACGTCGAACGCCCAGGCTCCCGTTCGCACAGCCTCTTTTATATTCTCTGCATTCAGCCCGCCCGCCAGGAAAAATGGGCGGCCGATAGATTCTATTAAAGTCCAGTCAAAGACTCTTCCGGTTCCGCCGCTGCCCTGATCCAGCAAAATGTAATCTGCGCAGCTTTCCCTGGCACGCAGCACATCTTCCTTCGTCCGGACGGAAAACGCCTGGATCACCGGACAGCTGACTTTGCTTTTCAGTTCATTTATATATGCCTCGTCTTCCTGCCCGTGCAGCTGCACCCAGTCAATGACGCCATCCTCTACCAGACCGACGATGGTTTCTATTGTTTCGTTGACAAAAACACCAACTGCCGGGATTTCTTTTTTTAACATGCTGTGCAGCTGTTTTGCCTGCTCGGGTGAGACCTGCCGCCTGCTCCTTGCAAAGACGAAACCCGCAAAATCAACTCCGGCGTCGTTGACCCATTCGATATCGCAAGGGCGGGACAGCCCACAGATCTTGAGGCGTTGGCGTGCAGATTCTGCGATGTTTGCAGTTCGAATGATATCTTTGCTGCGCTGCTTTTGCTCACTCATGGCAGTCCCTCTTCAACTCCTGCAGCATCGCCGCTTTATCGCTGCTTCTCATCAGCGTTTCGCCAATCAGCACCGCGTCCGTTCCATTTTTATATAAAACGGCAACGTCCTCTGCACCCCTGATGCCGCTTTCGGAGACGTAGAGTACCTCGGGCGGAATCAGCGCCCGCAGACGCACACTGTTTTTGACATCCACAGTAAAATCCTTCAGGTTCCGATTGTTGACGCCGATGATCCGCGCTCCGGCACGCAGCGCCCGCGCAACCTCTTCTTCGTCGTGTGCCTCAACTAACGCCGATAAACCAAGACTATGCGCCATTTTTAAAAACTGACCAAGCTCTTTCTCGGACAAAATCGCACAAATCAGAAGCACCGCAGAAGCACCTAAAAGCTTTGCTTCATAAATCTGATATTCATCCACCGTAAAATCCTTGCGCAGCACCGGAATGCTCACCTCACGTGCAATCTCCCGAAGGTAGTCATCGCTTCCGAGGAAGTATTCCGGCTCCGTCAGCACGGAAATCGCAGATGCGCCCGCGCGCTCATACTGCCGCGCGATTTCCAGATACGGAAAGTCTACTGCAATCAGTCCTTTGGATGGAGATGCCTTTTTGACCTCGCAGATAACCGAAATCCCCGGCGCCGCCAGTGCTTTTTCAAATGGAAACCCGGTATCTGCAGCCAGGCTCTTTGCTTCTTTTTTCAGAACCTCCATCGGCTTTTTCTTTTTATTTTCCTCCACACGCGCCCGCGCAGCGTCCGCGAGAGTATCCAGAATCGTCTTTTCTTTCATGCTTTCCACTCATTTCTGCGCACGCTTTTTGCGCATGTCGAGTTTGTGTCAAGTGCGCGCAGACACAAATCCCGCGATTGAAAAATTTTTTCAATCTTCTTACTCCTGATTCGTCAGCGCTGCAAACTGCTCCAGCTGTGCAAGCGCCTTACCGCTGTCGATGACTTCCTGCGCTTCTCTGATCGCATCTTCGATTGAAATGCCCTTTGCGATATGGATTGCCGCTGCGGAGTTCAGAACGACCGCATCCCGTCTGGGTCCTTTTTCCCCTTTTAAAATCGCCAGTGCAATCTGCGCGTTGTCCTGGGGGCTTCCGCCGATCAGCTCGTCTTTGCTGCAGCGGGTAAAGCCGAACTGCTCCGGAGTGATCACATAGGATAAAAATTCCCCATCCTTTACTTCGCAGACTGTCGTCGGTGCACTCATGGAAATCTCATCCAGACCGTCCTGTCCATATACGACCATCGCCTTTTTTACGCCGAGGTTTGCAAGCACCCGTGCTAACGGCTCCACCAGTGCCTCGTCATAAACACCCATCAGCTCCATGTTTGCACCTGCCGGATTGGTCAGCGGTCCAAGAATATTGAAAATCGTACGGATACCCAGCTCTTTTCTGACCGGTGCGACATATTTCATCGACAGGTGGTAATTCTGTGCAAACAGGAAGCACAGACCGATTTTTTTGAGCACTTCTGCGCTCTTTGCCGGATCGATGGTGATCTTTACACCAAGTGCTTCTAAAACGTCCGCCGCACCGCTCTTGCTGGATGCTGCACGGTTGCCGTGTTTTGCCACCGGAACGCCTGCTGCCGAGATCACCAGAGAAGACGTTGTCGAAATATTAAAGGAATTGGAATGGTCACCGCCGGTTCCAACGATTTCCAACACATCCTGATCATGTAGCAGGCGTACACAATGCTTTCTCATCCCCGCCGCACACGCGGTAATTTCCTCGATTGTCTCGCCCTTCATCGCCATCGCGGTTAAAAATGCACTCATCTGTACCGGACTTGCCTTTCCGCCCATGATTTCATCCATCGAAGCTTCTGCGGTCTCATAATCCAGGTTCTGCTTTGCTGCCAGTTTTACAATCGCTTCTTTAATCATTGTCTTCTCCTTTTTCTCTGCATTCGCAAGCTGTAAAAAATTTTCAAGCATCTTTTTCCCAAGTGGAGTTAAAATTGATTCCGGGTGAAACTGTACGCCGTACACCGCCTTTGTTTTATGCTGCAGTGCCATGATCTCACCGTCCGATGTCCTGGCAGTCACCTGCAGGCATTCCGGAAAGGTTTCCTCCTGCGCCGCCAGCGAATGGTACCGTGCCACCGTCGTTTCCTCCGGCAGACCAACAAACAGCGGTGTTTTCGTATCGAGCTTTGTCACGGACTGTTTGCCGTGCATCAGCTGTTTTGCATAGGAAACAACTCCGCCGTATGCCTCGCAGATCACCTGATGTCCCAAACACACGCCGAGGATCGGGATTTTCCCGCCGAGCTTTTGCACCACCTCAATGCAGCAGCCCGCATCCTGCGGACGCCCCGGGCCCGGTGACAGGATGATCGCTTCGGGCTTTAATGTCTCAATCTCTTCTGCCGTCAGCTCGTCATTTCGGATCACCTTAATCTCCGGATTGATCGCCCCGATCAGCTGATATAAGTTATAGGAAAAGCTGTCATAATTATCGATCAGTAAAATCATGCCCGTTCCCCTTTCTTTCCAAGCTCCTGCGCTTCCTGCAGCGCCTGCACCACTGCTTTCGCCTTATTGATGCATTCCTGATATTCCTTCGGTGCTACACTGTCCGCCACAATTCCGGCTCCCGACCGGACGAATACTTTTCCGTTTTTGCAAAATGCCAGCCGGATCGCGATACACATATCCATATTTCCCGCAAAATCCAGATAGCCGATGGCACCGCCGTAAATGCCGCGCTTGTTGTTTTCCAGGTCGTTGATGATCTGACAGGCGCGAAGCTTTGGTGCACCCGAAAGGGTTCCCGCCGGAAGCACTGACTGCAGGGCGTCCAGCGCCGTTTTATCGCTGCGAAGCTCTCCCCGCACGGTCGATCCCAGGTGCATGACATGGGAAAATTTTTCGACCGAAAGATATTTTTCCACTTCTACCGTTCCGAACCGGCAGAACCGCCCAAGATCATTTCGTCCGAGATCCACCAGCATGTTGTGCTCTGCCAGCTCCTTTTCATCGGAAAGCAGATCGGCTTCCAGCTCCTGATCCTCCTTTTCGTCCTTTCCCCTGGGTCTTGTCCCGGCAAGAGGGAAGGTGTATGCCGTCTGATTGTCCACCTTTACCAGTGTCTCCGGCGAAGCGCCGGCGATTTCCAGATCGTCGCTGGAAAAATAAAACATGTACGGTGACGGATTTTTTGTCCGCAGAATCCGGTAGGTATCCAGCAGGCTTCCGTCAAATCCTGCTTCCAGACGGTTCGAAAGCACCAGCTGAAAAATGTCTCCCTCATGGATGTAATGCTTGACCTGTTCCACCTTTTCACAGTAGCTTTCCTGATCGAACAGCGGCGTGAGCTCTGTTGTCAGCCTCCCTGCGGACACGTTTTTTTCTGCACCCTTTTCGATGATGTCCTGCATCTGATCAAGGGTCTGAATGGCTGTGCGGTAAACCGCTTCCAGGGTGTCGGGCTCTGCTGCAGATACCGGGGCGTCCGTCGCTGCTGCCCGCGCGCTTTTCCCCCTTGCCCGGAGGTCCGTTGCCGCTGCCGCGCCGGCTGTCTGTCCACCTTCTGCCTGCACGTCTGCTTCCGATATCCGACTGTTACAGATCAGGATGATCTTTTGTCTGTAGTGATCAAATGCGATCATCTTATCAAACAGCATCAGATCGACGTCCCGGAACTTTTCCTGATCCTCTGCGTCCAGCCGAAGCGTCGGCTCCGCATATTTGATATAGTCGTATGCAAAATATCCAACCAGACCGCCGGTCAGAGGCGGGAGCTTTTTGATCTGCGGCGCGCGGTTTTCTTCGATCACCCTTGCAATCACCTGCGCCGGATTCTCTGTTTCAAACTGCTCGACATGATCTGTTGTAATTGTCACCTGATGGTTCATGCAGGTCAGCTCCATCGCAGGATCGAACCCAAGAAAGCTGTACCGTCCCCACTGCTTGTTGTCCTCCGCACTTTCTAACAAAAAGCAGTGGTCGCTTACCGCCAGCAGTTTTTTCAGTACCTGTACGGGTGTTGCGATATCTGAAAAAATCTCACGCCAGATCGGAATCCTCCGGTAAGCTCCGGACGCTGCCGTTCTTTTCAGTTCTTCCAGTGATGTCTGTTCCATGCGACTGTTCCTCCTGTAAAAAAGAATGTGTCTTGGGATATTCTTGCGCCGAGTGCGCATCCTCGCGGAGCGTTTTTTATCGTATGGAAACAAAGTTTCCTATACGATAAAAAAATACCCCCGCCCATGACAGATTTGTCTGTCAAGGACGGGGGCTCATCATCTTTTAAGCTGCAGGCACTTTATGCCTGTCTTCCCGCGGTACCACCTTGCTTTGCGATCGTACGCACTCTTTATCAGGGTACAGATATCTTTTAAAGAATTCAAACATTCCAAAGGATACTAACATACCCCCGGCAAATAACGGATGCCCTCCGTCACAGAATACTCGGAACAAAATTCCTTTGACTGTGCCCTCCGTGGTCCATTTGATACTCCGCTTTCTGCCCGGCTCCCACCTGCCCGGACTCTCTGGAAGTGCGCCTGTACCGTTATCTCCACTTCATCGGTTTAAATTGATATAAGTTCAACTTGTTAAAAGCATATTAAAACAGTCTGATTTCTTTGTCAATACTTTTTTGAAAATTAGTTTTCTTCCGGAATATCTGCATCAGCACCGATGTCGAGCATATTCATCGTCCTGCGCTTCAACCGCGCCTTCTCAGACGCTTCCAGAATAAAGTTTTTGATATTTTTTGCATTTTTGATATGGGTCAGATACAGCTCCGGATTTGTCGTATCGCCGGTGTAGCACTTTACAGTACCAAGTCCGAACATCCGCTCCCCCAGCGTCCGGATCAGTTCTACGTCCTGTACTTTATATATGTAGCAGTCGTTCTCCCGCTTGTTAATAAATCCCTCTTCCACAGTGATCAGCTCTTCTGTAACCATGTAGGTTGTAAAGGTAAAGGGAAGTCCCAAAAATCCCCATCTTTTCTTTTCCCGAAATTCCATGCTATTTCCTCCTTTTGCATCTGGTGGATTCGATACAGTTCATCGCGCCATTCGAGCATTCCTATGGGCAGCTCCTCATGCAAGCATGAGATCTGCCCACAGGAACGTTCGAGTGAACTGTAGTATCATTATACGCCATCGCGATATTTTTTTCAATTCTTCCTTGCATTCAAAATATCTCTATGCTATACTTGTCCAAGCAAAATGAAACCCAAAGGAGGAAGCGCGATGACCATGCAGTCTGTTATGTTTTATTTTCAGCAGTTCTGTTTATTCGGAAGTTCGTTTTTTTCTTTTCTTTGTCAGATTATTTCCGGCAGAGGACATGGATTTCATTTTTTTAAAAAGAAATACAGGCATTTTGTTTCAAATCGAAGGGAGTTTGATTCTCTTCGATTTTATTATGTCTGAAACTCAACTGTTCAAGGAGGATTATCATTCATGAGACACCTGATGAACCCACTGGATTTTTCTGTGGAAGAGCTGGATCAGCTCTTTGATCTTGCCAACGACATCGAGAAACACCCTGACAAATATGCCCATACCTGCGAGGGCAAAAAGCTGGCGACCTGTTTCTACGAGCCGAGCACCAGAACCCGTTTAAGCTTTGAAGCCGCTATGATGAACCTGGGCGGCAAAGTGCTCGGATTTGCGGATGCATCCAATTCCTCCGCTTCCAAAGGCGAAAGTGTTTCCGACACGATCCGCGTCATTTCCTGCTACGCCGATATCTGCGCAATGCGCCATCCCAAAGAGGGTGCTCCGATCGTTGCCGCTGAGAAATCCCGCATTCCCGTCATCAATGCCGGTGACGGCGGTCATCAGCATCCGACCCAGACCTATGCCGATCTGCTGACCATCCGTTCCTTAAAGGGGCATTTAAACAACCTGACCATCGGTCTGTGCGGCGACTTAAAATTCGGTCGTACCGTGCACTCCTTAGTCAACGCGCTCTCCCGCTACGACAACCTCCGGTTCATCTTCATTTCCCCGACCGAGCTGCGGGTTCCGGATTATATCACAGAGATGCTGCGTGAAAAAAATATTCCTTATGAAGAAGTCATCCGTCTGGAAGACAAGCTGCCCGAGCTGGACGTTCTTTACATGACCCGCGTTCAGAAAGAGCGTTTCTTCAACGAAGAGGATTATGTCCGCCTGAAGGATTTCTATATCCTGACTGCTAAAAAAATGAAGCTCGCACCGCCCGACATGCTGGTGCTGCACCCCCTCCCCAGAGTTAACGAAATCTCTGTCGATGTGGATGACGACCCGAGAGCCGTTTATTTCAAACAGGTGCAGTACGCGGTCTATGTTCGGATGGCGCTGATTCTGACCCTCTTAAATATTCATGTGGACTGAGAAAAAGGAGATTTCTTATGTTAAACGTAGGTAAAATTGAAGAAGGCTTTGTACTCGACCATATTCAGGCAGGCATGGCAATGTCCATCTATCACCATCTGCAGCTCGATAAGCTCGACTGCACCGTTGCGATCATCAAAAATGCACGCAGCGACAAGATGGGCAAAAAGGACATTCTGAAGGTAGAATGCGATGTCAACATGCTCGACCTCGACGTTCTCGGCTTTATCGACCATAACATCACCGTCAATGTCATCAAAAGCGGGGATATCGTCGAAAAGAAAGAATTAAAGCTTCCCAAACAGATCAAAAACGTCATTCGCTGCAAAAATCCCCGCTGTATTACCTCGATCGAGCAGGAGCTGCCGCAGATCTTCGTCCTCGCTGACCCGAACAAGGAAGTTTATCGCTGCAAATACTGTGAAGAAAAATTTGACAAACAAAATCTTTAATGCTTAAAATAGGGGGTAGTATACAAAGGAGAATCCCATCATGTCCTTTTTTGATGAAATTAAAACAGAAATCCAGACAGAGCAGAACCAGAAGTCAAATTTGGCAGAGCAGATGTCTGCCGCCCAGGCTCCACAGGCTGCTTCTGAACCTGCCCCCACAGCTCCCGTTTTGCCGGAACGCATGCCAGAATTCGTTCAGGAAGAGTTAAAGACCTTGCAGGAAACCATCCGTCAGGATGCCCGCAGCGGGAAATACCAGACCGTCGGCGGCAAGCATCTTTTCGATGGAACCCGCCTCTGGCACGAGGGCGACTACCGTCAGGGAACGGCCCTGCTTGCAAACTTTTATCCGTTTCTGTCTCGCGACCGGATGCAGGAAAAGGAAATTCTGACACAGAGCAAACGCCTCTTTTCCGGCTACCGCTACGAGGTACGCTATACGCTTTCCAAAGACGGCGCCTTTTATTTCAATTATTTTAAAGAAGAAATGAAAAAACAGGGATTTGTCATCAGCGACCTGTCCGTTTCCTTAAAAGACGGCAGCTTCGCACCGCTCCCGTTTACAGCAAGCGGCACCGTTCGGTATGATTTCGAGCTCGAGCATTATCTTTCCGATTATCCGAAGCTCTATTATACCTGGCACCTGGAAGTTGTGTAAAAAAGAATCCTGCGAAGCAGGATTCTCCGCCTGCGGCGGGTCGCGCAAGCGACATTCTTCCATTCCGCTGCAGTGCGATCCACGCGCAGCGCGTTTTTATTTCATAGGACGCATTTTCCTATAAAATAAACAATAGAATGCTCGCTCTGCGGGCATTCTATTGTCATGAACAATTGCCCCCGGCAACAGAGAACCAAAATCCTCTGCTGCCGGGGGCATCCTTTTATCCCAGCGCCACATCCAGCACCATCATCAGTACAAATCCGACCGCAAATCCAACCGTTCCCAGATTCGAATGCTCGCCCTCCGAGGCTTCCGGAATCAGCTCTTCTACGACAACATAGAGCATCGCGCCCGCCGCAAATGACAACAGATACGGCAAAAACGGATCGATCACGCTGGCGAGTGCGATGGTCAGCGCCGCACCGACCGGCTCTACCGCTCCCGAAAGCGTTCCGTACAGAAACGCCTTTTTGCGGCTCATCTGTCCTTCGCTCTTTAACGGCATCGAAATGATTGCACCCTCCGGGAAGTTTTGGATCGCAATTCCGATCGCCAGTGAAAACGCTCCGGCGGCGGTAATCCCGGTGCTGCCCGAAAGCATGCCCGCGAACACGACGCCGACCGCCATGCCCTCCGGAATGTTATGCAGTGTCACCGCAAGGACAAGCATCGTCGTCTTTTTCAGGGAGGTTTTTGGTCCCTCCGCTTCCTGTGTACCAAGGTGCAGATGCGGGATAACGCGGTCCATCCCCAGTAAAAACGCCATGCCCAAAAGCATGCCAGCTGCCGCCGGTACAAATGCAAGCCGTCCCATTCCCGCCGCCATATCCATCGACGGAATCAAAAGCGACCAGACAGACGCCGCTACCATGACGCCGGATGCAAAGCCCAGCAGCCCTTTCTGCAGCAGCTCGTTGAGTTTGTCTTTCAGAAAAAATACACATGCCGAACCGAGCGTCGTCCCGGCAAGCGGAATCATCAATCCCCAAAAAACTGTCATGCTTCCTCCCATTTCTGCGCACCCTGTTATTATTCCTGACAATAGAATGCTCGCAGAGCATGCATTTTATTTTTTTTCTCTTTTCTTATATTCCACAGCGGATTTCTTCAGTTCTTCCAATGCTTCGGAGAACTTCTTCGAAACCATGCTCGGGTTGCCGCGCAGCATATCGCGTTTTGTGAAATCCTTCAGGAAAGAGGCCAGCTCCGGACGCTGTAGGTTCACACCAAATTTTGAACGCAGGTCGAACAGCTCTTCCCGGTTGACATTCAATCTTCCGCTGGGCAACAGCTCCTTTGCACGCTCGAAACGCTTTTCGATACCGTTTACCAGCTCATCCCGGCGCTGTACAAAGCCAGCCCTGGTGCTCTCGACACTCTGGTTCCACTCTTTTTTGCGGTTTTCCCAGTTTTCTTCGGAAACCGCCAGAATCACATCCAGACGCCTCTGCATCTTTTCCAGTTCGTCCTTGGCCTGCTCCATCCGAACCAGTACATCGCGCAAATCCAGGGCCGCCTTGAAGGAAAGGGCGAAGTCCGCTGCAAAAATCACAGTCACAACCATCGTCACACCCGTCAGCACCGAAGACGGAAGCCAGAGTGCAAACGCTTCGATCGGCTTGTGGATCATCCGCGTCATCAGGATCGTCAGAAATCCCCATGCCAGCGAAGATTCCAGGCAGATTTGACCCTGGAAGTTGAATTTTTTATGAGAATAATCCCAGTAACGGACTTTGAACAGCGTTTCCATCAGCACGCCCGTGATATATTCCAGCACTGTCGCGCCCACGCAGCCCGCCACATACGTTAAAATCAGATTGTCCTGAAACGGCATCGACACGATCAGCATCATCAATGCGCCCGTTCCATACAGCGGCAGAAAAGGTCCACGAATAAAACCGCGATTTACAAACCGTTTTTCATGCAGTGAAACATAGGTCGATTCAAAGCACCAACCAAAAAAGCTGTAAAAGAAAAAGAAAAACAGCCATTGAATCCAGGTATATCCCAGCATACGTCCTGCCACTCAAAATGTGTTTAAATATACTCAAACACATCGAGAAATTGAAGTCCTTGCGGATACTTCTTACTGCTTCATTGT
>NZ_JAOQJY010000060.1:0-356 GCF_025567525.1 Gallintestinimicrobium propionicum
GCCCTTTGCCTGACAATGGTTGTGGCATTTGGCTTTACGATCCCTGCTTTCGCACAGGGGTCAGAACAGGCTCCGGCGGCACCGGCAGAGGATTCTACCAATGACAGCAATGTGATTGTGGAAGAAGCAGAACCGGCACCGGCACTTACACCAGATGGCAATGCCGCTCTGGTGGATGATTTTGGTGGCAATAAGCAGCTCATTACCGTTACCACCAAGGCTGGCAACTATTTTTACATTTTGATCGACAGGGCTAATGAGGATAAAAAGACTGCTGTTCACTTTCTGAACCAGGTGGATGAAGCAGATTTGATGGCATTGATGGAAGATGAAAATGTCAAAGAGGAGCCGGCTGC
>NZ_JAOQJY010000061.1:0-315 GCF_025567525.1 Gallintestinimicrobium propionicum
CCCGTTCTCATCCCGAACACGATGGTTAAGACCTAAGCGGCCGATGGTACTATGCTGGAGACGGTATGGGAGAGCAGGTGGCTGCCGGAATCCCTTAAAAAAATAAAAGCAAAACGCTTTCGTATATAAAATATCATCTGCAAAGATGTTTATATACGCTGGTATTTACCAGTGATCCAAGCTCAGAAAGCTTCTGATCTTGAATGACTGATAAATCATCAGTCGGTAGAGGGAAAGCAAAGCATTCCGGTGGAAACGCCGAGAATCGCGAAGCGATTTCTCGCAGTAACTTGCGAAGCAAGTTATATGGTACCT
>NZ_JAOQJY010000062.1:0-304 GCF_025567525.1 Gallintestinimicrobium propionicum
GTCAGCGAAAGAAAAGCTCCTTCTTGACAGCCATGACAAAAACAGGCGATTTGTCCTGTCTGTACTGCGATTTATTTGAAAAAAATATTTTGCCTTGTCCCTTCATAGAAGCTGCGGACAGCGCAAGCTCCTTACAAGCACAATAAAATAGGTACTATCGTACTCAAAAACGCCTTTTATGAGGTTCTTCCTGCAAGGAAATGGGCACGATAAAATATAATTAAGGAGACGATAGTGCCTATGGAACTGATAAAAGAGCTGGGACGAAGGATACAAAAAGCGCGTAAGGAAAAAGGATTGACGC
>NZ_JAOQJY010000063.1:0-302 GCF_025567525.1 Gallintestinimicrobium propionicum
AACAACCTCATCATGGTGGACAGAAAGCTGCTGAAAAACCCCAACGGCCTGATTCTGGGTACGCCGGGTTCCGGTAAGTCCTTCAGCGCAAAACGAGAAATTGCCAACTGCTTTTTGCTTACCAGTGATGATGTCATTATCTGTGACCCGGAAGCGGAGTACGCACCTCTTGTTGAGCGTCTGCATGGGCAGGTCATCAAGATCTCACCTACTTCAACCAACTATATCAATCCGATGGATCTGAATCTGGACTATTCGGATGATGAAAGCCCGCTGTCACTCAAGTCTGACTTTATCCTCAG
>NZ_JAOQJY010000007.1:0-145626 GCF_025567525.1 Gallintestinimicrobium propionicum
CTGGGCGCCTTGAGACGCTGTCCGGTGTCAAGGGGTTATACCCAGCGAGCCGAGCCACCCCTTGAAGGGGTGGCGGCGACTTTTGATAACAGAATGCGAGGAACGAACAAATGAGAAGTGATAATGTAACAAAAGGCGTCCAGCAGGCACCGCACAGAAGTCTGATGAATGCACTGGGAATGACAGAGGAGGAAAAGAACAGACCGCTGATCGGTATCGTAAACTCCTATAACGAAATCGTGCCCGGACATATGAACCTGGATAAAATTACAGAAGCGGTCAAGCTCGGCGTCGCGATGGCTGGAGGCACCCCGGTTGTATTCCCGGCAATCGCAGTCTGCGATGGTATCGCGATGGGACATGTCGGCATGAAATATTCCCTCGTAACCAGAGACCTGATCTGCGACAGCACCGAGTGTATGGCGATGGCACATCAGTTCGATGGTCTGGTATGTATCCCTAACTGTGATAAAAATGTGCCCGGTCTTTTGATGGCAGCGGCAAGACTGAATATCCCGACGATTTTTGTTTCCGGCGGTCCAATGCTGGCAGGACATCTGCACGGCAGAAAGAGAAGCTTATCTTCTATGTTTGAAGCAGTAGGCTCCGTGGCAGCAGGCACCATGTCGCTGGAAGAGCTGCAGGAATACGAAGAAAAAGTATGTCCGACCTGCGGTTCCTGTTCCGGTATGTACACCGCAAACTCCATGAACTGTCTGACAGAGGCGCTGGGCATGGGATTAAAGGGCAACGGCACAATTCCGGCAGTATATTCTGCACGTATCCAGCTGGCAAAGCATGCCGGTATGCAGATTATGGAGCTGGTTCGCAAGGATATCAAGCCTCGCGACATCATGACAAAGGATGCGTTCTTAAACGCCCTGACCGTCGATATGGCGCTCGGCTGTTCTACAAACTCCATGCTGCATCTGCCTGCAATCGCGCATGAGGCAGGCGTAGAGCTGAACATGGAAATCGCAAATGAAATTTCTTCCCATACACCGAACCTGTGTCATCTGGCACCTGCAGGTCCGACCTACATTGAAGACTTAAATGAGGCTGGCGGCGTATACGCAGTTATGAATGAATTAAATAAGAAGGGACTGTTAAAGACAGACCTGATGACGGTAACCGGAAAGACCGTCGGCGAAAATATCGAAGCCTGTGTAAACCGCAATCCCGAAGTGATTCGTCCGATTGAAAATCCCTATTCTGAGACAGGCGGTATCGCTGTACTCAAAGGCAACCTGGCTCCGGATACCGGTGTTGTAAAGAGAAGCGCTGTTGTACCGGAAATGATGGTTCATGAAGGTCCTGCAAGGGTATTTGACTGCGAGGAGGACGCGATTGCTGCGATCAAGGGCGGCAAGATTGTTCCCGGCGATGTCGTTGTGATCCGTTACGAGGGACCCAAAGGCGGCCCCGGCATGAGAGAAATGCTGAATCCGACTTCTGCAATCGCAGGTATGGGTCTTGGTTCCAGTGTTGCGCTGATTACGGACGGTCGTTTCTCCGGCGCATCCAGAGGTGCGTCGATTGGTCATGTTTCCCCGGAGGCTGCTGTCGGCGGTCCCATCGCGCTGGTAGAAGAGGGCGATATCATCAGCATCAATATTCCGGAAAATCGTCTGGATATGAAGGTCTCTGATGAAGTGCTGGCAGAGAGAAGGGCAAAATGGCAGCCCAGAGAGCCGAAGGTAACCACCGGATATCTTGCACGTTACCGGGAAATGGTAACCAGCGGAAACAGAGGCGCTGTACTCGAAATTAAGAAATAAGGATAAAAAGGGGAGGACGATATGGTTCGTACAGGTGCTGAAATCGTCATAGAGTGTTTAAAAGAACAGGGCGTGGATGTTGTGTTCGGATATCCGGGCGGCTCCATTTTGAATGTATATGATGCGTTATACAAGCATAGCGATGAGATTTTCCATGTGCTGACATCTCATGAACAGGGTGCTGCACATGCAGCAGATGGCTATGCGCGTGCAACCGGAAAAGTCGGTGTGTGTATGGCGACCAGTGGTCCCGGCGCGACGAATCTGGTTACCGGCATTGCGACCGCGTACATGGATTCCGTTCCGATGGTAGCGATTACCTGTAATGTAACGCTGCCGCTTCTGGGAAAAGATTCCTTCCAGGAGGTCGATATCGCAGGCGTGACGATGCCGATCACCAAACACGGTTACATTGTAAAAGATGTCAATATTCTGGCAGACACGCTGCGCAAGGCATTTCATATTGCAAAATCCGGCAGACCCGGACCGGTGCTGGTAGATATCACCAAAGATGTAACGGCAGCGAGCTGCGAATATACACCTAAAAAGCCGGAATCGGTTGAACGTGCCGGACATTACACGCAGGAAGATTTAGATGCCGCGCTGGAAGTGATTTCCAAGGCGAAAAAACCCTATATTTATCTGGGCGGCGGAGCAATTCTTTCTGGCGCTTCAGAAGAGGTGCGTGCCTTTGCCAAAAAACTGGATTCTCCGGTCTGTGATACCCTGATGGGAAAAGGGGCGTATGACGGTTACGATCCGCTCTATACCGGTATGATCGGTATGCACGGCACAAAGACCTCCAACCTCGGAGTGAGCGAGTGTGACCTTTTGGTTGCACTGGGCGCGAGATTTTCTGACCGTGTCATCGGCAACGCATCCTTATTTGCAAAGAATGCAAAGATCCTGCATATCGATATTGATGCTGCTGAGATCAATAAAAATATCCATGCGGACGTGTCCATTGTCGGAGATCTGAAGGATGTTTTGACAAAGCTGATCGCACGGATGGAACAGATGCATCATCCGGAGTGGACGGCGCATATTCTGGAATTAAAAGAAAAGTATCCGCTCAAATATGACGACAGCCAGTTGAGCTGCCCTTATATTATAGAAGAATTAGACCGCATTACGAAAGGCAATGCAATTATCACAACCGACGTCGGACAGCATCAGATGTGGGCGGCGCAGTATTATCATTATACGAAGCCCCGCACGTTTTTGTCCTCCGGCGGTCTTGGCACGATGGGCTACGGTATCGGGGCATGCATCGGCGCGAAAACAGGCTGCCCGGACAAAATCTGCGTTAATATCGGCGGAGACGGATGCTTCCGTATGAACCTGATCGAGCTTGCGACAGCCAGCAGATATCAGATTCCGATCATCCAGATCATTATCAATAATCATGTGTTGGGCATGGTGCGCCAGTGGCAGACGCTCTTTTATGGAAAACGCTATTCCCAGACGGTTCTGGAGGATGCGGTGGATTACTGTAAGGTAGCAGAAGGACTGGGATGCGCGGCAATCCGCGTCACTGCGAAGGAGGAGGTTGCTCCGGCAATTGAAAAGGCAATCGCACTTCAGAAGCCGGTTGTCATCGACTGCAGAATTCCTGAAGACGATAAGGTATTTCCGATGGTTCCAGCGGGTGCAGCGATCAGCGAGGTTTTCGATGGGGATGACCTTGCAAGCAAATAAATTAACGTAGTAGTTGACTAAAGCGAAAAATACGGGTACAATAGACCGAAAGGTCGGTATCCGTATTTTTATTCAGGCATGAGCGGTATTCGATATCATTTTTTTTAATCCAAATGTCCGTATCACGAAAACACATGTTTGATAAGAACGGGCAGATCGGCTTTTTAGAAAATTCAAGTGCCGCACAGGCGGCGGAATGAGAGGTAAAAATGTCCAGAGTGTACAATTTCAGTGCAGGCCCGGCTGTCCTGCCGGAAGAAGTGCTGCAGGAAGCAGCAGACGAAATGCTTGATTACAGAGGCTGTGGAATGTCAGTTATGGAAATGAGCCATCGTTCCGGTACCTATCAGAAAATCATCGATGAGGCGGAGGCTGATTTACGTCAGCTGATGGGAATCCCCGATAACTATAAAGTGCTGTTTTTACAGGGTGGCGCAAGCCAGCAGTTTGCGATGATTCCGATGAACCTGATGAAAAACCGCGTAGCGGATTACATCATAACCGGACAGTGGGCGAAAAAGGCATGGAAAGAGGCTTCCATTTACGGAAAGGCAAATGCGGTTGCATCCTCCGAGGATCAGACCTTTTCCTATATTCCGGACTGCTCCGATCTGCCGATCGACCCGGATGCGGATTATGTATATATTTGTGAAAATAACACCATTTACGGAACCAAATTCAAAACGCTTCCGAATACAAAGGGAAAACCCCTTGTTGCGGATGTTTCCTCCTGCTTCTTATCCGAGCCGGTTGATGTGACCAAATATGGCATGATTTACGGTGGCGTTCAGAAGAATATTGGACCTGCCGGCGTAGTTATCGCAATTATCCGGGAAGACCTGATTACAGAAGATGTGCTGCCCGGCACGCCCACCATGTTAAAATATAAAATTCATGCGGATGCGAAATCCCTTTACAACACGCCTCCGGCATACGGAATTTACATTTGCGGCAAAGTATTTAAGTGGCTGCAAAAGCGCGGCGGTCTGGAAGCGATGAAAGAATACAACGAGAAAAAAGCGAAAATTCTGTATGATTTCCTGGATGAAAGCAAGCTGTTCAAAGGCACTGTCCGCAAGGAAGACCGTTCGTTGATGAACGTTCCGTTTATCACAGGCAATGCCGATCTGGATGCAAAATTTGTTGCAGAGGCAAAGAAAAACGGTCTGGAGAACTTAAAGGGACACAGAAGCGTCGGCGGCATGCGCGCAAGCATTTACAATGCAATGCCGATGGAGGGCGTGGAAAAGCTGGTTGCCTTTATGAAAGAGTTTGAAGCGCAGAATCAGTAAGCAGAGTGGGAGGTTTCAATGAGAAAATATTATTGCATGAATCCGATCGCGCAGGTCGGACTCGATAATTTTTCGAAAAATTATATCAAAACAGACGAAATTACAGAAGCAGAAGGCATCCTGGTTCGAAGCACATCGATGCATGATATGGAGCTGCCGGATGGACTTTTAGCGGTTGCAAGAGCAGGAGCCGGCGTCAACAATATCCCGCTGGAGAAATGCGCGGAAAAAGGTATCGTCGTGTTCAATACACCGGGTGCAAACGCAAACGGCGTAAAAGAGCTGGTCATTGCCGGAATGCTTTTAGCAAGCCGTGACGTCGTATCGGGCATCAACTGGGTGGAAGAAAATCAGGAAGATGAAAATATTGCGAAGGATGCGGAGAAAGCGAAGAAGAAGTTTGCCGGTACAGAGGTGATGGGCAAGCGCCTCGGTATCATCGGACTGGGCGCGATCGGCGTCAAGGTTGCTAACGTGGCGCGTCATCTCGGAATGGAAGTGCTCGGCTATGATCCGTATGTATCGGTCGATGCGGCGTGGAAGTTAAGCCGCGACGTCAGACATGTGCTGGATGTCAATGAAATCTATGAGCAGTGCGATTATATCACAATCCATGTGCCGCTGATGGACAGCACAAAAAATATGATCAGCGCAGAAGCTATCTCCCGGATGAAGGACGGCGTGATTTTGTTAAACTTTGCAAGAGATCTGCTGGTGGATGAAGAAGCTGTGTTAGACGGAATTACCGCCGGAAAAATCCGCCGCTACGTTTCGGATTTCCCGAATCCGGTCACGGCAGGAAAGCCGGGCTGCATCGTCATCCCGCATCTGGGCGCTTCGACCGAGGAGTCGGAAGAAAACTGTGCGGTTATGGCAGTCAGACAGCTGCAGGAATATCTCGAAAACGGAAATATTCTCCACAGCGTCAACTTCCCGGACTGCGATATGGGTGTGTGTACGGCAGAAAGTAGAGTCGTGATTTTCCATAAGAATATCGCAAACATGATCGCGAAGTTCTCCTCCGTCCTCGGCTGGAACAACTTAAACATCGCAAATATGATGAACAAATCCAAAGGCGATGTTGCATATACGATGGTCGACCTGGAGTCCTCCGTAAGCGGCAGTATTGTCAATCAGTTAAAGACGATCGACGGCGTGTTCCGCGTGCGGGTGGTGAAGTAAAACGCAGGCGTTCTGTAACGGAGAGTCGCAGACCCCGGAGAAAGGCAGTATGGTGCCAGTCTTCGGGGTCTTTTCTGTATGGTACTGTGGGTATATTCTGTGTTTGAGCGTGCGATCCGTGCTGCGTTTGCACAAGATATTTATTTCTGTCCCTGTGCCGGTATGTTCTGCGCTGCCAGCTGTTTTTTAAACAGGGTGCGGAAAATCAGGCGGGAGAGCGGTCCGCAGTAGAACATCTGCCAGAAAAATGCCATCGGCAGGTTACAGCCAAAGGTGTGCGCCCATGTGCCGAAGCTGGGCTCCTTGAACAGCAGGGTAGCGACGAGACTCATGATCGGGCACATGATGCAGATGATCATCAGGGAAATCGCGGGGGACTGCCGTGCAGTACACCGCTTAGACATTTTCCCTTGCCTATTGTGCCCGGGAAGGGTAAAATAAAAATAAGAGGGGCGCGGCAAAAGCGTCAGGCAGGAGGGTATCGAATGAACGAAAAACTGTATAGGCTGATGAACTGGCCTGAAATAGAGGCAATTATTTATTCTGAGGAGGACGATCCGCACCGGCTTTTGGGACCGCACCGGGAAGGCAATGCGACGGTGGTGCAGGCATTTTATCCGGGCGCTGTTTCGATGGAACTGAAGCTGCCCGGTCAAAAGACCGTGGAAATGGAGCAGGCGGACGAGGCTGGCTATTATGCCGCACTGGTTGGCGGTAAGGAAATCGAAAGCTATACATTAAAGGCTTCTTTGGAAGATGGCACAACAGAAGAATTTGAAGATCCCTATCGGTTTGCTCCGGTCATTACCAAAGAGGATACGGCGCGGTTTGCGGCAGGAATCCATTATGAAGCTTACCGTATCCTTGGTGCGCATATGATGACCATCGACAAAACCCAGGGCGTGCATTTTGCAGTCTGGGCACCGAATGCGCTGCGGGTCAGTGTTGTGGGAGATTTTAACCATTGGGATGGACGCAGACATCAGATGCGCCGCCTGTGGGATTCCGGTATTTTTGAAATTTTTATCCCCGGAGTTAGAGAGGGCGAGAATTATAAGTTTGAGCTGAAATTAAAGGGCGGTCTGACTTACCTGAAGGCAGATCCCTATGCGTTTGGACAACAGCTCCGCCCGGACACGGCATCTGTTGTTCGCAACATCGATGGCTTTGCCTGGGAAGATGAAGCATGGATCTTGGCACGGGAAAAAAGCTGTCCTGAAAAAGAGCCGATGAGCGTTTATGAAATGTATCTGGGCTCCTTTGCAAAGCCCGAGGATGGCCGCAGATATTATAACTACCGGGAGTTTGCACCGAAGGTTATTTCCTATGTGAAGGAAATGGGCTATACCCATGTGGAGCTGATGCCGGTTATGGAGCACCCGCTGGATGGATCCTGGGGCTATCAGGTCATCGGCTATTATGCGCCGACTGCACGTTATGGCACACCGCAGGATTTTATGTATTTTGTCAACGAGCTGCACAAAGCAGGAATCGGCGTGATTCTGGACTGGGTTCCGGCCCATTTTCCGAGAGATGCTTACGGACTGTCCGGGTTCGACGGGACATGCCTGTATGAGCACAAAGACCCGAGACAGGGGGCGCATCCGCATTGGGGAACGCTGATCTATAATTACGGCAGACCGCAGGTAAGCAACTACCTGATTGCCAATGCGCTTTACTGGGTGGAGCAGTTCCATGCAGACGGAATCCGGATGGACGCGGTCGCTTCAATGCTGTATCTCGATTACGGAAAGCAGGATGGCGAATGGATTGCCAACATGTACGGCGGCAATGAAAATCTGGAAGCGGTCGAATTTTTAAAGCATACAAACAGCATGATTCAAAAACGCGGCAGGGGCGCGGTTACGATCGCGGAGGAATCCACAGCATGGCCGAAGGTAACGGGCGATTTAAACGATGGTGGTCTTGGCTTTACGATGAAATGGAATATGGGCTGGATGAACGATTTCCTCGACTACATGCAGTATGACCCATATTTCCGTGCGTATCATCACAACGATCTGACGTTTTCGATGGTTTATGCGTATTCCGAAAAGTTCATGCTCGTGTTATCCCATGACGAGGTCGTTCACGGCAAAGCGTCGATGCTTAGCAAGATGCCGGGAGAGGAAGCGGACAAATTCGCGAACCTGCGCGCAGGCTACGGTTATATGATGACGCATCCGGGCAAGAAGCTTTTGTTTATGGGACAGGATATCGCAGAGTACGACGAGTGGAACGAAGAGCGGGGCGTGGAATGGGAACTGCTAAAATATGATCATCATGAGCAGATACGCCGGTTTGTGAAGCGGTTAAATGAGCTGTATCGTAAAAACCCTGCGCTGTATGCGGAAGACGACAGCTGGGACGGCTTCGAATGGATTGACTGCATTGATGCAAACGAATGCACGCTTTCCTATCTGAGAAAGAGCGACAAAGAGGAAGAGACGCTTTTGGTATGCCTGAACTTTGCAAATGTGGACAGACCGGAGTATCGGGTGGGTGTACCTTTTGAAGGAAAATATACGGAAGTTTTAAACTCTGACGATATCGCCTTTGGCGGAAAAGGAAGAATTAACTCCTATGTACTGGAAGCGGAAGAAATCGCATCCGACGGCAGGGAAAATTCGATCCTGATGCATCAGGCGCCGCTGTCTGTGAGCATTTTTGCCTATACGCCTTACACGGACGAAGAAAAAGAAGAGCGCAGAAAGATCGCCGAGGCTGCCCAAAATGCGGCGGAAGAGGCTGTGAGAAAAGCCGCAGAGGAAGCTGCGAAAAAAGAAGCAATCGCTAAAAAAGCAGCGGAGGAGGCTGCAAAGAAGGAAGAAGCTGCGAGAAAAGCTGCAGAAGAGGCGGCTGAAAAGGAAGCGGTGGCAAGGCAGGCAGCAGAAGAGGTTGTAAGAAAAACGGCTGCTGCCAAAAAAGCGGTGGAAGAGGCTGCGAAGAAAGCAGCTGCTATGAAAAAGAAAACCCTGAAGGAAGAGCTGACCGAAAAGGCAGAGCAGGCGGACAGCGCGATTCTTGAGGGAAAAGAAAAAGAAAAGCCTGCACGCCGCACGACCCGCAAAAAGACAGCGACCGCGAAGGCTGTCGCACCGAAAGAGCCGACGGCTAAGAAGCCTGCGTCTGTAGCTAAGAAGTCTACCTCTTCCGCGAAAGTGGCGAAAGGAACCAAAGCATGAGGAAGGTGCTGATGTCCGGCGCAGCATTTTTGACATCCTCTGTGACGCAGACAGGCGAGGAGATAGAAAGCCTCGCGTCGGACGAATCCTTAAAGAATATGGAAAAACAGCTGAGCCTGCTGGAACGCTACTTAAACGAGCTGCCGGACAAGCTTCTGGGGCTGGGCGTCCGCACGGTGCTGGCGCTCATCCTGTTTGCGATCGGCAGCAGACTGATTGCGATGATCCGGCATTTTTTCAGACGGGCTATGGAGCGTTCCAGCGCGTCGGAGGAAGCGGCGCAGTTTCTGGACTCCTCGATTAAGTTTGTTTCGTATACGATTCTGGTGTTCATGATTCTGCAGCTGTTTGGTGTGGAGGCAGCAAGCATTGCGACGGTGATCGGTTCGGTCGGCGTAACGATCGGTCTGGCGATCCAGGGAAGCTTAAGTAACTGTATTGGCGGAATCCTGATTATGATGCTGAAGCCGTTTCATGTCGGAGATTATATCATCGAAGGGGGCGGTAACGAAGGGATTGTTCAGCAGATATCTGTCTTTTATACGAAGCTTGCAACCTATGACAATCAGATTATTCTGATCCCGAACGGAAACCTCGCAAACAGCAGCCTGACGAACGTGACGGATGAGGCGGAACGGCGTGTGGATTTGAAAGTTGGAATTTCGTATGATTCTGATATCCGCAGCGCACGGAAAGCAGTGCAGGAAATTGCGAAGAAAAACCCGTATGTGCTTCCGGAACGGGAGATCACAGTCAACGTAGACGAACTGGCAGACAGCAGTGTTGTCCTTGTTGTGAAATTCTGGGCGAAGAAGGAAAACTACTGGCAGGCGCGCTATACGATGCTGGAGGATATCAAATACGGCTTCGATGAAGCGGGCATCCGCATTCCGTATCCACAGATGGATGTACATCTGGATTCCGGGACTTGACTTGCAAGAAAATCCATGTATAATTATTTCATATCTGCATAGAGCAGAAAAAGTCGGCGTGCGAGCCTTATCGCTCGCCGCTTTTTTTCTCTTTACGCACTGGTTTGAGCGTATACATAGCCTGCCGGGGCAAAAGGTGGACACAAAGCTCGTTTGAACGGGCAATTTCACAGATGAAAGGAGACAAATGTAAAAAGTATGATAAAAGAACTGATGAAGTCGATCAGGGAATACAAGCGCGATTCGATCCTGACACCGATTCTGGTATCTCTGGAAGTGGTCATGGAATGTATCATCCCGTTTGTAGTCGCTCAGCTGGTCAATGAAATCAAAGCCGGAAGCGGTATGAGCGTCATTTCACGGTACGGTCTGATTCTGGTGGTGATGGCGATTATGTCTCTCGCATTCGGAGCCGGTGCCGGTTCGGTCTGCGCGTCCGCGTCCTGCGGATTCGCCAAAAACCTGCGCAAGGATATGTTTTACCGGATTCAGGATTTTTCCTTTGAAAACATCGACAAATTTTCTACCTCGTCTTTAGTGACGAGAATGACGACGGACGTTATGAACGTCCAGCTGGCATTTATGATGCTGATCCGACTTGCGATCCGCAGCCCGCTGATGTTGATTTTTTCCTTTACGATGGCGTTTATTATGGGCGGAAAGATGGCGCTGATCTTCCTGGTGGTCATCCCGATTCTGGGGATCGGACTGTTTGCCGTGATCCATAAGGTAGGCCCGCTGTTTAAAAGGGTATTCCGTAAGTACGACGCTCTGAACAATTCGATTCAGGAAAATGTCAAGGGCATGCGCGTGGTAAAATCCTTTGTGCGCGAGGCGTACGAAAAAGAAAAATTCCATCATGCGGCAGAAGAGGTTTGTCAGGATTTCACCCGCGCGGAGAAGATTCTGGCGATCAACAGCCCTCTGATGCAGTTCTGCCTGTATGTGGTTATGATTTTTGTCCTGTCCTTTGGTTCTTATACGATCATCACGAGCGGCGGTCTGGATCTGGACGTTGGACAGTTTTCTGCCCTTTTAGTATACAGCTTCCAGATATTAAATAGCCTGATGATGTTCTCGATGGTATTTGTCATGGTGACGATGGCTGCGGAATCCGCACAGCGAATCGTGGAAGTGTTAAAAGAGGACAGTACGCTGACAAGTCCTGCAGACCCGGTGGAGGAAGTGGCAGATGGTTCGATCGATTTCGACCATGTCAGCTTCAAATATTCTCTGCAGGCGGAGAAGATGGCGCTTGCCGATATCGATCTGCATATCCGTTCCGGGGAGACGATTGGAATTATCGGTGGCACCGGTTCTTCGAAGTCTTCCCTGATCCAACTGATTTCCAGACTTTATGACGCGACAGAGGGCGTTGTAAAGGTTGGCGGAAAAGACGTCAGAGAATATGATCTGGAAGCGCTGCGCAACCAGGTAGCAGTTGTATTGCAGAAAAATATTCTGTTTTCCGGAACGATCAAGGAAAACCTGCGCTGGGGCAACCAGAACGCGACGGATGAGGAATTAAAGGAAGCATGCCGTCTGGCGCAGGCGGATGAATTTATCATGCAGTTCCCGGATCAATACGATACGCATATCGAACAGGGAGGCAGCAATGTGTCCGGCGGTCAGAAGCAGAGACTTTGTATCGCAAGAGCGCTGTTAAAGAAGCCGAAGATCCTGATTCTCGACGATTCGACCAGTGCGGTGGATACCAAGACGGACGCACAGATCCGCAAGGCGCTGCGTGAGTACATTCCGGAAACGACCAAGATCATCATCGCACAGAGAATTTCCTCCGTGCAGGATGCGGATCGGATTCTGGTCATGGACGGCGGTACGATCTGCAATATCGGCACCCATGAAGAGCTTCTCAAGACGAGCGAGATTTACCGGGAAGTATATACTTCCCAGAACAAGGGAGGTGATTCTGATGAAAAATAAGGGACAGGCGAAAAAAGGAACGATGAAGCGTCTGATCAGGATGCTGTTCGAGTTTTATCCGGTACTTCTGCCGTTAGTTTTGGTCTGCATCATACTGAATGCGCTGATCAGCTCGATTCCCGCTATTTTTCAGCAGAATATCATCGCAGTGGTCGAGCAGTACTGGCAGACGAAGGACTGGGCGGCGGCAGCGCCGACGGTGACCAGACTGGTCCTCATCCTGGTTGTACTGTATGCGCTGTCTCTGGCAGCAGGCTATGCGTATTCCTATGGAATGGCGATTATCACACAGGGATCTCTGAAGAAGATGCGGGAAAAGATGTTCAATCGTATGCAGGATTTGCCGATCAAGTATTTTGATACACATAACCACGGCGATATCATGAGCTATTATACTAACGATATCGACACGCTGCGCCAGCTGATTTCTCAGAGTATTCCGCAGCTGATGATTTCCTGTATCACCGTGGTTACGATTTTTTCCATCATGCTGTATTACAGCATGTGGCTGCTTTTGGTCGTGCTCTGTGGCGTTGCACTGATGTTTGTCGTTACCAAAAAGGTCGGCAGCAGCTCGGCACATTTTTTCTTAAAGCAGCAGATCGCAGTCGGCAAGACAGAGGGCTTTGTGGAAGAGATCATGAACGGACAGAAGGTTGTCAAGGTGTTCAGTCATGAGACCGAGACAAAAAAGGATTTTGACCGGGTCAACGACGAGCTGTTTGAAATGTCCTGTCAGGCAAACCGTTATGCGAACATGCTGATGCCGATTCTAATGAATATGGGCAATATCCTTTATGTTGTCGTAGCGCTTGCTGGCGGCATGCTGTTATTGTCCGGCGCACCGAACTTGAGTTTGTCAGGCATGGCACTTTCCATCAGTATTACCGTACCTTTTTTGAATATGACAAGACAGTTCTGCGGCAATATCGGACAGGTGTCCAATCAGGTCAACTCAGTTGTCATGGGTCTTGCGGGGGCAGATCGTATTTTCAGTCTGCTGGATGAAGAGCCGGAGACAGACGATGGCTATGTAACCTTGGTCAATGCAAAAGAAGAAAATGGTGAACTGGTCGAATGCAGCGAGCGTACAGATATCTGGGCATGGAAGCATCCGCACAGCGCGGACGGCAGCGTGACCTATACGCGTCTGATGGGCGACGTGCGCCTGAAGGATGTAGATTTTGGTTACAATCCGGATAAAATCGTCCTACATGATGTCAGTCTGTACGCAGAGCCCGGACAGAAGGTGGCGTTTGTAGGCGCGACCGGCGCCGGAAAGACGACGATCACAAACCTGATCAACCGGTTTTATGATATCGCGGACGGCAAAATCCGTTATGACGGAATTAATATCAACAAGATAAAAAAAGCGGATCTGCGCCGTTCTCTTGGCATTATTCTGCAGGATACGGTGCTCTTTACCGGCACTGTCATGGAAAATATCCGCTATGGCAAGCTGGATGCGACAGATGAAGAGTGTATCGGGGCTGCAAGGCTTGCGGGTGCGCATGATTTCATCACACGTCTGCCCGAAGGCTACCGGACGGTAATCGACGGTAACGGATCGAATCTGTCCCAGGGACAGAGACAGCTGATTTCGATTGCGCGTGCTGCAGTTGCAGATCCGCCGGTTATGATTATGGACGAGGCGACATCTTCGATCGATACCAGAACAGAGGCGATTGTGCAGAAAGGTATGGATGCGCTGATGCACGGACGAACCGTATTCGTTATCGCACACAGACTGTCCACAGTTCGGAATTCCGATGTGATCATGGTTCTCGAGCAAGGACGGATTATCGAGCGCGGCAGCCATGATGAGCTGATCGCGCAGAAAGGAAAGTATTATCAGCTTTATACCGGCGCATTCGAGCTGGAATAAAGTGTAGTATGAGACTGCGCAGCTTCTTTTGCGCATGAAATAGCGCTCCCTTTGTAGCTGTCTGTAAACAGATTTTTATGCGAGCATAAAATCTGTTCGCAGACAGCTACAAGTGAATTGGGAAAACAAAAAGGCACTGGAATACCAGTGCCTTAAACAATAGAATGCTCGCAGAGCGTGCATTCTATTGTCATGAATTAAAATTCCTATAAAGAAAAGCCGGAAAAGGGACTCGAACCCTCGACCTACTGATTACGAATCAGTTGCGCTACCAACTGCGCTATTCCGGCAGAACTCCAACAATAGATATTATACTGATATTTCATCGGTTTGGCAAGTCTTTTTTGAAAAAAGTTTCGTCTTGACAGCATTTCTGATTTGTGGATAATGTAAGGAAGAGTAAAAAAGTAAATAAACTCGCAAATGAAAGGCCGGTTACGCGGCAGAATGGGAGGAAGCATGACAGCTTATAAAGACAGAAGCAAAGAAGAGTTACTGCAGGAAAAGAGTCAGCTGGAGGCTCAGTATAAGGAGTTCCAGGGTAAAGGACTGAAACTGGATATGTCCCGCGGTAAACCGAGCGCAGCGCAGCTGGATCTTTCCATGGGTATGATGGATGTACTGGACAGCTTTACAGATCTGAAGTGTGAGGCAGGAATTGATTGCCGTAACTATGGTGTTATGGATGGCATCCCGGAAGCAAAGCGTCTGTTGGGAGAACTGATCGAAGTGCCTGCAGATAATATCATTATCTACGGCAACTCCAGCCTGAATGTAATGTTCGATGTAGTGAGCCATGCGTTCACCCACGGTATTATGGGGATGACTCCCTGGCATAAGTTAGACAAGGTAAAATTCCTTTGCCCGGTTCCAGGCTATGACCGTCATTTTGCGATTACAGAATATTTTGGCGTAGAGATGATCAATGTTCCGATGACTCCCCAGGGTCCGGATATGGATCTGGTGGAAAAGCTGGTCAGCGAGGATGAAGCCATCAAGGGTATCTGGTGCGTACCGAAGTATTCCAACCCGCAGGGCTACACCTACTCCGACGAAACCGTCCGCAGATTCGCTGCCTTAAAGCCTGCGGCAAAGGATTTCCGTATTTTCTGGGACAATGCTTACAACGTACATCATCTGTATGACGAGCCTCAGGATGTTATCCTGGAGCTGCTTTCCGAGTGTGAAAAGGCTGGCAACCCGGATATGGTTTATAAATTCAGCTCCACCAGTAAAATCAGCTTCCCCGGTTCCGGCGTCGCTGCAATTTCTGCTTCCAAGGCAAACCTGGATGATTTAAGAACACATCTGACGATTCAGACGATCGGTCACGATAAGTTAAATCAGCTGCGTCATGTGCGTTACTTTAAAGATATCCACGGCATCGAGACGCAGATGAAAAAGCATGCAGAGATTCTGCGTCCCAAATTTGAAGCAGTGCTGGAAATCCTCGACAGAGAGCTGGGGGATCTGGAGATCGGTACCTGGACAAAGCCTCACGGCGGCTACTTTATTTCCTTTGAATCTCTGGACGGCTGTGCAAAGGCGATCGTTGCAAAAGCAAAGGAAGCCGGAGTTGTCATGACCGGTGCCGGGGCAACCTACCCTTATAAGAAGGATCCTCATGACTCCAACATCCGTATCGCCCCTTCCTTCCCTCCGATCGACGAGCTGGTTCAGGCAACGGAGCTGTTTGTTCTGTGCGTAAAGCTGGTAAGTGTAGACAAGCTTCTGGAAAACATGTAAAATAGCACAATAGAATGCACGGTGCATGAGGCTTCTATTGCCATGAATAATGATGCGCGCCTGAGATTATAGCAGCTGGGGCGCGCATTTTTTATCGGATAGGAAACTTCGTTTTTATACGAAAAAAACGCTTCGCGAGGATGCGCACTCGGCGCAAGGGTAGATGGCTGCAAAAGCAACAATAGAATGCACGCTCTGCGAGCATTCTATTGTCATGAACCAGAGTTTTTGTAGGGGGATCAGGATGTCACAGGAGGAACAGACAATAAAGCTGGATCAGCGGGATGTGCTGGACGCAGCGATGACAGCAGGGCATATTTTGCTGGAAAACGGCGCGGAAATATTCCGTGTGGAAGAGACGATCGACCGGATCTGTCATCATTTCGGCGTACAGTCAGAAAACGCCTTTGTACTCAGCAACGGCATTTTTCTGACGTCCGGAGATGAGCATGAAAAACGCTTTGCCCGGGTGGAGCATATTCCAGTTCGCGGTGCACAGCTTCATCGGGTTGCGGCGGTCAATCAGCTCTCACGGGAAATAGAAGAGGGAAAATACACACTGCCGGAAATCCGGGAAAAGCTGGAACAGATCCGAAATGCGCCGGGCGCTTCCAAAAGGGCACTGGTGCTGATGTCCGGTCTTGGCAGCGGCTGTTTTTGTCTGATGTTCGGCGGAATGTGGCAGGACTGTGTCGCAGCCTTTGTGATCGGGTGTCTGCTGTATCTGTATTTGCTTTGGTTAAACGGCAGATGCTCTAAAATTGTGGAAAATATCGGCGGCGGAATTATTATTACGGTGTGTAGTCTTTTGTTTATCCATATGCCGTTCGGAATGGATATGAGCCATATGATCAGCGGTTCCATCATGCCTCTCGTGCCGGGACTCGCATTTACGAACGGAATCCGGGACATCGCGGACGGCGATTACATTTCCGGGACCGTCCGCATGATCGACGCGGTGCTTGTTTTTTTGTCTGTGGCGGCAGGCGTCGGCTGTGTGCTGAGCATTTATCATCATCTGACGGGAGGTGTCATGCTGTGACGGATTTGCTTCAGATTCTTGCGGCTGGAATCGGCACGGTCACGTTCGGCGCGTTATTTGGCGTGCCTTCCAAATATTATCCCTACTGCGGTCTGATCGGTGCGTCCGGCTGGGCGGTCTATGTTTTTTTGTGGATGCGGACGGGCTTTTGGTCGGAAGCGGTCGTTGTCTTTTTGGCGACAGTGCTGGTTATTCTGATGTCCCGTTTTTTTGCCGTGCGGGAGCGTTGCCCGGTGACGATTTTTTTAATCTGCGGCATTTTACCGCTCGTGCCGGGAGCCGGAATATACTGGACGTGCTATTACCTGGTGACGGGACAGCTGGACGAAGCTTCTACCCGCGGATTTTCTGCCCTCAAGGCGGCGGTTGCGATTGTGCTTGGAATTGTGTTCGTATTTGAAATTCCGCAGCGTTTCTTCAAGGGAAAGGCGGTCAGAAAAAATGACAAACTGTGAAGCGTGCGCTTATTACAGCTATGATGAGGATTATGAATGTTATATCTGCGAAATGGATCTGGACGAGGACGAGATGCTGAAATTTTTGAGCAGCACGTTTGATGCCTGTCCCTATTACCGTTCCGGGGATGAATACAGCGTTGTGCGGCACCAGATGTGACGGCGCATGGGAAATATCGTTTTTTAAATCTGGACGTCACTCGCTTTCATTAAATTTTTATATCCCAATTATAATCAATTTATAAAATTGGAGAATCCGCTTGACGGGTTCTCTTTTTTCGTGCTATCATCCAGACACATACAGAGCAGGAGCTCGGAAAGTTCGCCCCATGCAGAAATAGCAGGAGGCAATATCCTTTCGGAACGAAAACGTTCCATTTCTTTTGCAGATAGCCGATTGGGTCTGCAGTCTTTTTCAAACAATAGAAGATCCCCGGACGGGATGCTATTGTTTTCAGAAATTGATTTTCGTTTTTCAACGACAGTTTCCAGAGTTAAAAAATCAAACAGACAGTCAGATTATGCTGTCAGACAGGAGGTTTATGCAAAAGCAGACACTCCTTGGACGCGCAAACCGGGTGAGGGACAAGCCTGAATTCTACCCTGTTGGTTCACGTCATTTCGTCCGGCTGTTTTCGACGTATCCTTCCGATACATCCGTCGGACGTCGTCTTGTGGGAGGAGAAAAATCCCATGCAATCAAACAATTCTAAAAAGACCTTTCGCCCTGAAACAGAGGAAAAAGGCAGAAAAAGAAATTCCCAGAAAAAACAGGCAGCTGCAGCGGGCGTTGCGATGACGGCGATTGCCGTGATTTTACTCGGTGCAGGAATCGGCTATTCCGTGCAGAGGGCGGGAAAGACCGAGAGCATTTCCCTGGAGGAAATGCAGAACAGCGTGAGCAGCGCGCTGAAAGGAGAGATGGAATCGGCGGCAACGAGTCTGGAACAGTTAAACCAGAATATTGCCGACAATCAGAAAAAGCTTGACGAGGTCAATGCACAGCTTGCGCAGCGCGAGGAAAGTCTGCTGCAGGTAGAAACGATTCAGCACAGGCTGGAAGAAAATGCGTCCGGGATGACCGGAAAAGTGACCGATCTGGAAAAAACGACCCATACGAAGGTAAATGAAATCCGCACGGATATGGAGAGTATCCATACAGATGTCACAAAGACGTTGGAAGAAATTTCCAGAATCATGCAGGAAATGGATGCCCAGAAAAAACAGGACAATACAGATCACAAAGAATCCATAACGGAGATCAACAGAATCAACGAGTCGGTGCAGTCTGTCAATCAGACCGTGTCCAAGCTGGAGGACCGTCTGAACACTTCTTATGAGAACCTGAAAAATCTGGTGCAGGAAGTCCGCACAACAGAGGAGAAGAACCGGGAACTCTGGACACAGGAACAGACCCAGCTGACCGAGCAGCAAAAGCAGCTGTTAAAAGAGGTTGAGGAAAGCAGACAGGAAACAATCAGAAGTCTGGCTTTAGTTGAGAGCAATTTAAAAAATATGCTGGAATCCGATATGGTGCAGATTACAGCCGCCTTTGGTTCGCTGACAGCAGAGCTGCAGACGAGAGTGCAGGAGCTTTCCGCCCTTCTGGAAAACAGAATGAACCGGGTTGACCAGAATTTAAGCGGACTGGACAAAAACGTGACCGGGCTCGGCAACAATATTTTCGGTTTAAACGAGAATGTGAACGGCCTCGGCAACAATATTTCCGGTTTAAGCGAGAATGTGAACGGCCTGAATGAGAACGTTGACGGCGTTGGCAAAAATGTGGAAAGCTTGTTTACGAGAATCGGTGAACTGGACAACGGGATGCAGACGAACCTGACGACGCTGCAGCAGACATTTGCCAAGCAGTTCGGAGATCTGAATGTATCTGCCGGACAGAATACGGAAGAGTTGAAATCCTATCTGGAGGAGTTAAACAACGGCCTGAAACAGGATATGAATCAGGTTTTTACATCTGTGAGTAATGGTAAGAAAAAGCTGGCGTCCGCATTGCTCACAAAAGGAGTTTCCACAAACGAGGACGCAACATTTGCCCAGCTGGCGGAAGCAATTTTAAACATTGATCAGAAGCTCGTCATTGGCGTGGAAGAGATTCCGGGTACGATCCGTTATCAGTATCATTATCATGTGGATGCTTCCGGCAACCAGCCGCACACGGAAAAGAGCGATACGGCAGGGGGCTGCTATACCGGGACACATGGCCACGTGCATAGCGTGGAGGATGGCTGTTACAAAGAAGAATCCTACCATGTTCACCGGGATGACTGCTCTGGCTATCCGGTCTGGGTGGACTGGGCTCCTGGCGTGGAACCTTACTGGGGGTTTATTTATACCTGCGGGGAGCCTGCAAATGCGACCAGAAGGGTGCTGATCTGCAGCAAGCAGGCGGGTTCAACCGATTACTATGTACCGTCCTGTGGTCTGGCAGATGGACAGATCATCGGAGCAGAAATTGTGTACGATCAGGCGCATGCGCAGGTAAAAGCACAGGAGGAACAGCAGTGCAGAGATGAGCTTGTGAGACTTGCGCTTTCGATGCAGCCTGCCCTTGGAAGCAATACATCTGAAACAGAACAGATCGGAACGGACGCAGACAACATCCCGCCAGCACCGGAGCAGATCGCAGCCGAGGCGGAACGGAAACGTCAGGAGGAAGCTGCGGCAGAAGCAGAGCGGCGCCAGGAAAGTGTAGGCGAAGCAAAGACAGAAGCAGACCGGCGGCAGGAAAGCGAGGGCGAAACTGCAGCAGATGCAGACCGGCGCCAGGAAGCTGGAGGTGCATCGAAGTCAGACAGCAGCACAGACAATGTGGGCACATCCAAAGGGGCAGACGTAGACCGGCGGGAGGAGAGTGCAGACACACCGAAGTCAGACGGCAGCACAGAAAATGTGAATACAACCGCCACGTCCGCTACAGACAGTCAGAAAATATCTGAGGCATCCGAAAATTGATAAAAGAATTGCATAATGACTCTCTTTCTGCTAAAGTAAAGATTAAACCAAAGTAAAGGGAGATCAGAATATCATGGGAAGTAATGGAGTCATGCTGCTGATTATTATTATCTGTGTCATCCTGTCCGGATATTTTTCAGCAACAGAGACGGCTTTTTCAGCAATCAACAGAGTCAGAATCCGCAATCAGGCAGAAAAGGGAAACAAGAGGGCAGCACTGGTGCTGCAGCTCTCTGACAACTACGACAGCCTGTTGTCGACGATTCTGATCGGTAACAATATTGTCAATATCGGATGTTCTTCTCTGGCGACAATTTTATTTGTAAAGCTTCTTGGAGAAGAGATGGGCGCGGGAATTTCCACACTGGTGATCACCGTTGTGGTATTGATTTTCGGTGAAATTTCGCCAAAGAGCATCGCAAAAGAATCCCCGGAAAAATTCGCTATGTTTTCCGCACCGATGATCAATGGGCTTCGGATCGTTCTGACACCGATCAACTGGATGTTCGGGCAGTGGAAGAAGCTGTTGTCCTGTCTGTTTAAAACGTCCGGCAGTCAGGGTATTACATCGGAAGAACTATTTACGATCGTAGAGGAAGCGCAGGAAGAGGGAAGCATTGATAAAGAAGAAGGAAGTCTTCTGCGCAGCGCATTGAGCTTTGACGATCTGGAGGCGGGAGATATTCTGACCCCACGGATCGATATGGAAGGAATCCCTGTGGAAAGTACCCAGGAGGAAGCTGCAGAAGTATTTGCAAATACTGGCTATTCCAGACTTCCGGTTTATGAAGAAACATTGGATCATATCGTCGGCATTTTGTACCATAAGGATTTTTATAATCGGGTTTACGGGACAGATACGAGCATCCGGGAAGTGATGCGTCCGGCACTGTTTACGACAGCAAACCAGAAGATCGATGAGCTGATGCAGGAGCTTCAGAAAAAGAAACTGCATATCGCGATCGTATTGGATGAATTCGGCGGGACGGTTGGCCTGATCACGCTGGAGGATATCCTCGAAGAGCTGGTGGGCGAAATCTGGGACGAACACGACGAGGTCGTTCAGGAGATCGTGCAGATTTCTGAGCGCGAATATAAGTTCAGCGGACGGGCGAGCGTGAAGAAGCTTTTCGACCTGATGGATGAGGAGGATGAATCCGAGGCGGCGACCGTAGGCGGCTGGGTTATGGAACAGCTAAAGAAAATCCCTGCGGTTGGGGATAACTTCGACTATAAAGGTACCCATGTGGAAGTAACTGAGATGGAAGAAAAGCGAGTATTATCCGTGCACGTCATCCTGCCGGAAGAGGAGAAAACGGAGTAAACACGCGCTTCCCACAAAAAGAGACTTCCTGAAGGAGATTTTCTGACAGGGAGCGCTGTGCGCGGCAAAAAGAAGACAACAGGCATCCGGAGCGCTGTTTGAAGCAGCGAACTTCCGGATGCCTGTTTTAACTTATAGAAAAGCACTTTGTGCAGTCCTACACTTTTTTCTTATAACAGTGCTCTGCAAACTGCAGCAGCTGATAAAGCCCCATCGCAATGATACACAAAAGCAGGATGGATGTAATGAGCATATCCAGCTGCAGTACCTGGCTTCCGTAGATGATCAGATAGCCGAGCCCGCGTCTGGCAGCGAGAAATTCGCCGATCACGACGCCGACTAACGAAAGCCCGATATTGACTTTCATATTGCTTAAAATGACCGGAATGGAAGCGGGCAGGACAACCTTGAAAAAGCAGTCCCGTCTGGTGCCGCCGAGCGTTCGGATCAGGAGAAGCTTTTCAGGATCTGCCTGCAAAAATCCGGTATAAAGGTTGATGATTGCACCGAAGATGGCGACGGAAATGCCGGCGGCGATGATTGTATCCATGCCGGTGCCGAGCCAGACGATCAAAAGAGGAGCGAGCGCGGATTTCGGGAGACTGTTTAAAACGACGAGAAACGGCTCCAAAATTTCAGACAGCCGGCGGCTGTACCATAAAAGCGTGGCGGCGGAAAGGCTAATGAGGGCGACGAGAAAAAAACTGATGACCGTTTCAGTCAACGTAATACCGATATGGGTAAACAGGGAACGCTCTAAGACCATGCGGACAAAGCAGGTGACGACACGGGAAGGACTGGAGAAAAAGAAGCTGTCGATGATATGGAAGTCTGCGAACAACTCCCAGACTGTCAGGAAAAGAAGCAGCATAAAAATCCGGGCAAAGTGGACGAAATGATGATGGCGCCTGTGGGCAAGCAGGAAAAGCTGCTGGTCGGACAGTGTTTGGTCAGTTGTTTTCATTGGACAGTTCCTCCCAGATCTGATTAAAAAGCTGTCCGTATTCCGGCGCGCGCCGTGCGGCAAGCGGCGAATGGTCTGCGGCAGTCAGGTGAATGGGAAATTCTGCTTTGACACGGGCGGGGCGGGCAGACAGGATGAGAACGCGATCGGCGAGGCTGATAGCTTCTGCAAGATCGTGGGTGATGAGGATGACGGATTTTTCTGCCTTACGGATCATGGCAGCAATATCGGCGGAAACGGTCAGCCGGGTCTGGTAATCCAGCGCGGAAAACGGCTCATCGAGCAACAGGATATCGGGCTCGAGCGCCATCGTGCGGATGAGGGCAGCCCGTTGGCGCATGCCGCCGGAAAGCTGAGACGGCTTTTTATGCTGAAATTCCAGAAGCCCGTAGTCGGAGAGCATCCTGCGAACGCGTTCCAGGTTCTTGACGGTATCCTTGTGGGCGATTTCCAGTCCGAGCGTAACATTTTGCCAGACGTTTCGCCATTCAAATAAAAGATCGTGCTGCAGCATGTAGCCGATGCCGGGCTGATGACCATTTTCCCCATAAAACGTGATGCCGCCGCTGCCCGGGGTGAGCAAGCCGGCGATCAGGGACAAAATCGTGGATTTGCCGCAGCCGCTGGGACCGACAATCGCCAGAAATTCTTTGCGGTAAAGGCAGAAGGAAACCCGATCCAGGGCGGGCGTTTCGCCGTTTAGGGTGTGGTAGGAATAGGACAGTTCCTGTACTTTTAAAAGGACAGAGTCCATGAGCTTTTCCCTTCTTTCTGGCAGGATTGCCCTGAAACTGGGTTCTTTTGCAGGCTAATCCTGACATGATCTGCTTTATCATATGCGGAAGCTGCTGCAATTGCGCATCGATGTTACATAGCAATGACGTAGCTGCCCTGCGGATTCGACAAAATATTTTTTACTTTATTGCAATAAAGTAGAAAATATGATACTATCTGATATAAATCTGAAATGGAAACACAATTTCCAATCGGATGAAAGGCAACAGCCATCAACCGGAGCAATCTGGATGAAAACAGGAGAGGAGAATTGAAAAAATGAGTGAGAAGCTGAAAGTTGGCATTCTGGGTGGAACCGGCATGGTAGGTCAGCGGTTTATTTCACTGCTGGAAAACCATCCCTGGTTCGAAGTGGCTGCCATTGCAGCAAGCCCCCGTTCCGCAGGCAAGACCTACGAAGAGGCAGTCGGCGGCAGATGGAAAATGGACACACCCATGCCGGAAGCGGTAAAGAACCTGATCGTATTAAACGTTAACGATGTGGAGCATGTAGCATCCCAGGTTGATTTTGTATTCAGCGCTGTCGATATGACAAAGGACGAGATCAAAAAGATCGAGGAAGCCTATGCAAAGACAGAAACACCTGTTGTTTCCAATAACTCCGCACACCGCTGGACACCGGATGTCCCGATGATGGTTCCGGAGATCAATCCGGAGCATGCGGCAGTTATCGAATCTCAGAAAAAAAGACTCGGTACCAAGAGAGGCTTCGTTGCTGTAAAACCGAACTGCTCGATTCAGAGCTATGCGCCTGTCCTGACTGCATGGAAAGAGTTTGAGCCCTATGAGGTGGTTGCTACGACCTATCAGGCGATTTCCGGCGCGGGTAAGACCTTTGCAGATTGGCCGGAGATGGTGGGAAATATCATCCCTTATATCGGCGGCGAGGAAGAGAAAAGCGAAAAGGAGCCGCTGCGTCTTTGGGGTAAAGTGGAGGACGGCGTGATCGTTCCGGCACAGAGCCCGGTTATCACATGCCAGTGTATCCGTGTGCCTGTTTTAAACGGACATACCGCAGCTGTGTTTGTGAAGTTTAAGAAAAAGCCTACCAAGGAAGAGTTAATCGACCGTCTGGTTCATTTTTCCGGTGAGCCGCAGAGACTGGAGCTTCCCAGCGCGCCCAAACAGTTTATTCAGTATCTGGAGGAGGATAACCGCCCTCAGATTGCGCTGGATGTCAACTATGAAAACGGCATGGGAATTTCGGTCGGCCGTCTGAGAGAGGATACGGTTTACGACTGGAAGTTCGTTGGCTTATCCCACAATACGGTCCGCGGAGCAGCGGGCGGCGCAGTGCTTTGTGCAGAGTTGCTCAAAGCACAGGGATATATCACAAAGAAATAAAAGAGAGACATACAGCAGAAAACGACGGGAGGTAGAAGCTACCTCCCTTTCGCTGCTTTACAGGACAGAGGTGTATGGCAAAAAAGTTATTTATCGCAGAGAAACCGAGTGTGGCCCAGGAGTTTGCAAAAGCGCTGAAATATCAGATGAGCCGCAGGGATGGTTATCTGGAATCGGAAGAGGCGATTGTGACCTGGTGCGTTGGTCATCTGGTTACGATGAGCTATCCGGAAGTGTACGATATCAAATATAAAAAGTGGTCGGTCGATACGCTGCCGTTTATCCCGGAAACTTTTAAATATGAAGTGATTTCGAGCGTCAAAAAACAGTTCGATATCGTCAGCTCGCTGTTGAACCGTCCGGACGTCGATACAATTTACGTCTGTACAGACTCCGGGAGAGAGGGAGAGTATATTTACCGACTTGTGGAGCAGGAAGCGAACATTCACGGAAAAAAGCGCCGCAGGGTTTGGATTGATTCTCAGACGGAGGAAGAGATTCTGCGCGGGGTGCGGGAGGCAAAGGATTTGTCGGAATATGATAATCTGGCGAACGCAGCTTACCTGCGCGCCAAGGAAGATTATCTGATGGGCATCAATTTTTCCCGTGCGTTGACTTTAAAATACGGCAACCATGTCAAAAACTACTTGCGCCGCGACCGTGCGGTGATTTCAGTTGGCCGTGTAATGACCTGTGTATTGGGCATGGTCGTCAACCGGGAACGCGAAATCCGTTCGTTTGTAAAAACGCCTTTTTACCGTGTGACGGGAGCCTTTGGAATTCCGATGGGCGACGGAAAGGAAAAACCGTTCGAGGGAGAATGGCGCGCAGTAGAGGGAAGTGCCTGGAACCTTTCACCACTTTTATATAAAGAAAACGGATTTTCGGAAAAAAAAGATGCCGAGGCATTGATGGAAAAGCTGGGTGCAATTTTGCCGAGCGGCGCGATGTCCTCTGGATTTTCAGGCGCTTTTCTGGAAAAATGTGAAAAAAAGAAAGAACAGAAAAATCCGCCGCTGTTATATAATCTGGCGGAGCTGCAAAATGATTGCTCCCGGATGTTTAAGATCAGTCCGGATGAAACGCTCAAAATCGCGCAGGAGCTTTATGAAAAAAAACTGACGACCTATCCGAGAACGGATGCTCGTGTTTTATCCAGCGCAGTTGCAAAGGAAATCCATAAAAATATCGGTGGACTTCGCAATTTCGCTCCGGTCAGCGCATACGCAGTGCAGATTCTGGAAGAAAATAGTTATCAGAAAATTGCAAAAACCCGTTATGTCAACGACAAACAGATCACGGATCACTATGCGATTATCCCGACCGGACAGGGCTTTTCGGCGCTGCGGAGTCTTTCTTCCGCGTCGGCAAAGGTCTATGAAGTGATTGCAAGACGTTTCCTGAGCATCTTTTATCCGCCGGCGATTTCCCAGAAGGTATCGCTGACGGTGCTTGTAAAATCGCAGCAGCTGCCGCAGGGTGAACGCTTTTTTGCTTCGTTTAAGGTGCTGACGCAGGAAGGGTATCTGGGCGTCAGCCGCCCATCCTTTTTCAGCTCCAAAAAAGAAGAAAAAGAGGAGAAAAACGGAGAGGAAGAGGAATTTTCCTGCGACGAGGCATTTTTAAAGGTGTTACAGACTATGAAAAAAGGAGAACAGCTTCCGCTGCATTCTCTTTCTATCAAAGAAGGCGAAACCTCGCCGCCGAAGCGCTATAATTCCGGCTCGCTGATCCTGACAATGGAAAATGCGGGACAGTTCATTGAGGACGAAGAGCTGCGGGCACAGATCAAGGGCAGCGGCATCGGAACCTCTGCGACGCGTGCGGAAATCTTAAAAAAGCTTGTCACGATCGAGTATCTGGCGTTGAATAAAAAGACGCAGACGATCACGCCGACGCTGATGGGCGAAATGATTTACGATGTGGTTTCAGATTCGATCCGACCACTGTTAAATCCCGCGCTGACTGCCAGCTGGGAAAAAGGGCTGACCGGTGTTGCGGAGGGGACGATTACATCCGGAGAATATATGGATAAACTGGATGATTTTGTACGCAGGAGGACGAATATCGTTAAACAGCTGCATAATCAGTCCATCTTATATCAGCAGTTCGATGCGATAGCCGGTTTTTACCAGAAAAAAGAAACCGCACCGGCTGTCAAAAAAGCAGGAACAGCAAAAAAAAGGACAGAAAAGAAAGAAAATGCAGAGGGCTAGTGCTTTTCTGCAAAACGTTCGCCGCATTCAGACGGCAGAAACAGGAGGAAAAAGAAGATGGAAGCAATGAAGATCAGAAACCTGTACAATCTGGAAGAAACAATCGCTGCACCGCTTTTGGAGCAGTATGAGTATCCGTGGGAGGTTCTGCCCTATATCAAGGAATTCATCAAAGCACTCGGGAACGCTCTGCCGGAGGATCGCTTCGAAAAAAGAGGAGAGGATATCTGGGTGGCAAAAAGCGCGACTGTTGCGCCGACTGCCTGCTTAAACGGTCCCTGTATCGTGGATGAGGAAGCGGAAATCAGACATTGCGCGTTTGTCAGAGGCAGCGCAATCATCGGAAAAGGCGCAGTTGTCGGTAATTCTACCGAGTTAAAGAACGTCATTCTGTCCAATAAAGTGCAGGTTCCGCATTATAATTACGTCGGGGACAGCATTTTAGGTTATAAGGCACATATGGGTGCAGGTTCCATCACTTCGAATGTAAAAAGCGACAAGACTCTGGTTGTTGTCAAATCTGCAGAAGAAAACATCGAAACCGGTCTGAAAAAATTCGGCGCGATGCTGGGCGACTGCGTGGAGGTCGGCTGCAACAGCGTGTTAAATCCGGGAACGGTAATCGGAAGACATACGAACGTTTATCCGCTTTCGCGGGTGCGCGGATTTATTCCGGAAAACAGTATTTTCAAAGATCAGGAACATATCGTATTAAAGGAAGACAGGGGCTGACCCCTGCCTTTTCTTTTTTTAATTTAATTGTGCTTTTCTGAAAGTTGATTCCATGCCCGCATGAAAATCGGCTTTCAGAAAAGCAGGAAGGGCGCATGGGAACGATTGTGATAGCAGAATAGAAAAAATGCTTGACGAAGCAGTGCCTGCGGTGTATAGTTTACTCAATAGATTAACGCTTGCACGCGTTAAAGCGTAAAAAGTGATTATGAGGAGGAACGAAAAATGAAAAAGTTAGCGGCAATTTCCCTTGTGCTGGCAATGACCGCAACATCTTTGGCTGGCTGCGGCTCGACAGCAAACACTGCAGCACCGGCAGAAAGTGAAGCGGCAGAAACCCCTGCAGCAACAACAGAGGAGACAACAGATACAGCAGCGGATACGGTAGCAGCAGATGGCAAGGTGTATAACATTGGTATCTGTCAGCTGGTACAGCACGAAGCGCTGGATGCAGCAACCCAGGGCTTTCAGGATGCACTGACAGAACTGCTGGGTGAGGAAAATGTGAAGTTTGATCTGCAGAATGCTTCCGGTGATTCCGCAACCTGTGCAACGATCGTCAACCAGTTTGTATCTTCTGATGTTGACCTGATTCTGGCAAATGCAACGGCCCCTCTGCAGGCAGCAGCGGCAGCTACCAATGAGATCCCGATTCTGGGAACCAGCGTTACAGACTATGCGACAGCACTTTCCATCGATGACTGGACAGGCGTAACCGGCACAAACATTTCCGGTACTTCCGATCTGGCTCCGCTGGATCAGCAGGCGGACATGCTGCATGAGCTGTTTCCGGATGCAAAAAATGTCGGCATCCTGTATTGCTCTGCAGAAGCGAATTCTTCTTATCAGTCCAATACCATTCAGAAATATTTAAAGGATTACGGATATGAATGCACAGAGTACACCTTCGCAGACTCCAACGATATCGCGTCGGTTGTAAACAATGCGATTGCAACATCTGATGTCCTTTATATTCCTACCGACAATACAGCAGCATCGAACACCACGATTATTCAGAACATCTGTCAGCCTGCAGGCATTCCGATCATCACCGGCGAGGAAGGCATCTGCTCCGGCTGCGGTGTAGCAACGCTGTCCATCAGCTATTATGACCTTGGCTATAAAACCGGCGAGATGGCATATGAAATTCTGGTAAACGGTGCGGATGTATCTCAGACAGCAGTTGAGTTTGCTCCGAATGTAACCAAGAAATATAATGTAGCAAACTGTGAGGCGCTCGGTATTACCGTGCCGGATGATTATGTGGCAATTGAGTAATCGCAAGTCACTGTGAGGGTTTGCAGAGCGTTGAGGAGGGAGAAATTCCTCTTCAGCGCTTTTTGTCGATTTTTTATGGAACGACTAAAAAAGTATCAGCGAGGAAACCAGGACTGCCGATATTTGAAAAATAAAAAAGTGTACTGGAGGAGGAAGCAGTGAATATTGTAGCATTGTTTAACGCGCTGCCGGGGGGCTGCGCACAGGGGCTGATCTGGGGAATCATGGCGATCGGCGTATTTATTACCTATAAGATTCTGGATCTGGCAGATCTGACCGTAGACGGCACGATGTGTACCGGAGGTGCAGTCTGTGTTGTGATGATGATGAATGGGCATTCTGTTGGATTTTCCCTGTTCTGCGCGTTTATCGCAGGCATGCTGGCTGGTCTGGTAACGGGCATTTTACATACGACGATGGGAATTCCGGCGATTCTGGCAGGTATTCTGACCCAGCTGGGTCTGTATTCCATCAACTTGAGAATTATGGGCAACAAGGCCAATGTAGCGCTCGTTACTGATAAATATGACGTGCTGGTTTCTATGCGTTACCTTAAAAACGTTGTTTTTTATAAAAATACGCTGTTTGTTGTAGCAGTCATTATCGCAGTGCTGATCGTAATTCTGTACTGGTTTTTCGGGACGGAGTTGGGCTGCTCCATCCGTTCTACCGGTTCCAATGAAAATATGTCCCGCGCACAGGGTATCAATACCGATCTGACAAAGATCATCGGTCTGATGCTGTCTAACGGCATCGTAGCGCTTTCCAGCGGTCTTCTGGCGCAGTATCAGGGCTTTGCGGACATCAACATGGGACGCGGTGCGATCGTAATCGGTCTGGCTGCGGTCATCATCGGCGAAGTCGTATTCGGCAAAATCAGCCGCAACTTTGCATTCAGTCTGCTGACAGTAGCGCTTGGATCCATTATTTATTACTTAGTTCTGCAGGTTGTTTTGTGGTTTGGCTTAAATTCTAATGATTTGAAGCTTTTGTCAGCGATCGTTGTAGCAGTATTTCTGGCAATTCCTTATATGAAGCGCAAATACTTTTCCAAACCTGTTAAAAAGGGAGGTGCCAGACGTGCTTGACTTAAAATCCATTAGTAAAACTTTTAATGCGGGGACAGTAAATGAGAAAACCGCACTGAATAACCTTTGTCTCCATTTAAATGATGGAGATTTCGTAACGGTGATCGGCGGAAACGGCGCCGGAAAATCTACCATGCTGAATGCGGTTGCAGGTGCGTGGCCGGTTGATGAGGGCACGATTGAGATCGGCGGCGTCAATGTCACAAAGCTTCCGGAATATAAGCGTGCAAAGTATTTGGGGCGCGTGTTTCAGGATCCGATGACCGGAACAGCAGCCAGTATGCAGATTGAAGAGAATATGGCGCTTGCGGCGAGAAGAGGGCTGAGCCGTACCTTGAAAAAAGGAATCAGCAGCAAAGAACGGGAATTTTACAGGGAGCGCCTGGCAGAGCTGGGACTGGGGCTGGAGGATCGTATGACCTCCAAAGTTGGTCTGCTTTCTGGTGGTCAGAGACAGGCACTGACACTTCTGATGGCTACCCTGAAAAAACCGCAGCTTCTGCTTTTGGATGAGCATACAGCGGCACTGGATCCCAAAACAGCTGCAAAGGTACTGGAGGCAACAGACCGGATTGTTGGACAGGACAACCTGACGACTCTGATGATCACCCACAACATGAAGGATGCAATTGCACACGGCAATCGCCTGGTTATGATGTATGAAGGACATATTATCTATGACGTGGCAGGGGAAGAAAAGAAAAAGCTGCATGTATCAGATCTTCTGGAGAAGTTTGAACAGGCCAGCGGCGGCAGTTTTGCAAATGACAGAATGATTTTATCCTGATTATTTTTGAATCCAAAGGTTTTACCTCTGTGTTTTGTAAAAAATACTGGATTTTTGACGAAAAGTATGAGAAAATAGCATCAGCGTACAGCTGGTGCTTTTTTCATGGAGATCTGCTTCGGATCTCTTATATGGAAGAAAGCTTTGCGCCTTTTTGGTGTGCCTGCTGACGAAATTTTCATCCATTAGACGAAAGGAGATAACACATGATTTATTCACACGAAGTAGAACAGATGTGTCCGGTAGCACAGGGCGTTAACCATGGCTGTGCTCCCATCCCGGAAGAAGCAAAATGGGTAAAAGCCAAAGAGATCAAGGACATATCCGGTCTGACTCATGGTGTTGGCTGGTGTGCACCTCAGCAGGGTGCCTGCAAACTGACACTGAACGTTAAGGAAGGTATTATTCAGGAAGCACTGGTAGAGACCATCGGATGTTCCGGTATGACTCATTCTGCTGCTATGGCTGCAGAAATTCTTCCTGGCAGAACCATTCTGGAGGCTCTGAACACTGACCTTGTATGTGATGCGATCAATACAGCTATGAGAGAGCTGTTCTTACAGATCGTTTATGGTCGTACACAGTCCGCATTCTCTGAAGAAGGTCTGCCGATCGGTGCAGGTCTGGAGGATCTGGGCAAGGGCTTAAGAAGCCAGGTTGGTACTATGTATGGTACCCTGAAGAAAGGCCCTCGTTACCTTGAAATGGCTGAAGGTTATGTAACCGGTATCGCTCTGGATGCAGACGATCAGATCATCGGCTACAAGTTTGTAAACTTCGGCAAGATGACAGACTTTATGAAGAAGGGCGATGACGCTCAGACAGCATATGAGAAAGCATCCGGTCAGTATGGTCGTGTGGATGATGCTGTAAGAATCATCGATCCCAGACAGGAATAAAAGGAGGAGGTAACGAAGCATGGCATTATTTGAGTCTTATGAAAGAAGAATTGACAAGATTAACGCTGTTTTAAATAGCTACGGAATTGCTTCCATCGAAGAAGCTGAAAAAATCACCAAAGATGCCGGCCTGGATGTTTACAATCAGGTAAAGAAAATCCAGCCCATCTGTTTCGAGAACGCTTGCTGGGCTTACACTGTAGGTGCAGCGATCGCAATCAAGAAAGGCTGCAGAAGAGCAGCTGACGCAGCAGCAGCAATCGGCGAAGGACTGCAGGCTTTCTGTATCCCCGGTTCCGTTGCTGATCAGCGTAAAGTAGGTCTTGGCCATGGTAATCTGGGCAAGATGCTGCTGGAAGAAGAAACAGACTGCTTCTGCTTCCTGGCAGGTCATGAGTCCTTTGCAGCAGCAGAGGGTGCTATCGGTATTGCTGAGAAGGCAAACAAGGTTCGTAAGAAACCTCTGCGCGTTATCCTGAACGGTCTTGGCAAGGATGCTGCACAGATCATTTCCAGAATCAACGGCTTTACTTATGTAGAGACTGAGATGAACTATTACACCGGCGAGCTGAAGGAAGTATTCCGGAAATCTTATTCCGAAGGCCTTCGTTCCAAGGTTAACTGCTACGGCGCAAACGACGTAACAGAAGGTGTTGCAATCATGTGGAAAGAGGGCGTAGACGTTTCCATTACCGGTAACTCCACCAACCCGACCAGATTCCAGCATCCTGTTGCAGGTACCTACAAGAAGGAATGTGTAGAGAAGGGCAAGAAGTACTTCTCCGTAGCTTCCGGCGGCGGTACCGGCCGTACCCTGCATCCCGATAACATGGCTGCAGGTCCTGCTTCTTATGGCTTCACAGATACACTTGGCCGTATGCACTCCGATGCGCAGTTCGCAGGTTCTTCCTCTGTACCCGCACACGTTGAGATGATGGGTCTGATCGGTATGGGCAACAACCCGATGGTTGGCGCTACTGTAGCTGTAGCTGTTTCCGTTGAGGAAGCTGCTAACGCTGGCAAGTTCTAAGAAATCCAGTAAAATCAAGGGTTATCGTGGTTCTGAATGTTCCACGATAGCCCTATTTTTTTCCACGTAGCACACAAGTAGCACACAGGTAGCACACACGAGGTAGCACACAAATTGTGTAAAGCAAAAAGGGCATCTGCAAAAGCAGACACCCCAAGAATGTCCGCACCCTCGACTCCTCTTTGCGGATTTCAGAATTTGTTTCTCAGCTTTCGGTATTCTCTCGGCGAATATCCTTTCCACTTGTGAAAAAGCCGACTGAAATAAAGCTGGTTATCATATCCGACAATCTTAGAAATCTCATTGATGGAATAAGTTGTTGTTTCAAGTAACATCTGAGCATTGTTGATGCGGATTCCCACAATGAATTGCATTGGTGTAGAACCGGTATATTTTTTGAAATTTCGGATAAACCAGCTGACACTCATGCCTCGTGAGGCAGCATAATCATCAATATTGATATTTTGATTGTAGTTTTCACGGAAAAAGGTAACAGCATTATCCATCTCATGATCAAGATATTCATTTTTTAATATGTGCTCTCTTGTCAGTTCCCGGTGGAAACTGATCAGAAGATGACGTAGCAAAAGGACAAGCATTTCCTCATAATTGTCTTGACAGCGTTGGAGCTCGATAATGATACGTTTGAAAATTTGTTCATATTCATTAGATGTACCCACTTGAAAGACACGTTCTTTATCCGGAAACCCATATTGACGTAAGATATTTTTCGCATTGCTTCCTGTGAAGTGAATCCAGTATACTTCTGTCTTATCTTCTCCGTAATATTCATATTTTTGGAGTTCTTTCGGTCTGTACAGTACAATGTTGCCGGCTGGAACAATCGTTTCATTATTTACATTATCAAAATGAAAATGCCCACAACCAGCAGTGATATATATAATCTGATAATCCAGACGACCCCTTGGACGGTAGGTCGGAAGTTTGGGATGTCTGGAAAGACGGTAAGTACCACAGCTACCGACAATCAGCGGACGACTTTTGTCTTTGAAATCCATATGTGAGTGGTTCAAATAACCGGTGTTCAAATACATAGGACAGCACCTCTTTTCGTACTTTTTATCATTGTATCATTTAGTGCATATTTTGTCTAATCCAATTCATAGACATATTTTGCGAATTAGGATAGGCTATATATAGCATAAATAAGGAACGTAAACAAAAAGTAAAGTATAAGGTTTGCTTTAGGAAAACAAAGAACAAAAAAGTGTATGTATTGGAGGAGAGCTATTTATGATCGTACCACGTTATTATGAAAATCTAAGCGTACTGCACGAAAACACAATGCCAGCCAGAGCCTATTATATTCCGGCATCCAGAAGAATGGATAACTTGGTGGAACACAGAGAAGAGTCAGATCGTATGCAGTTATTGAATGGAACTTGGAAATTCCAGTATTTTAACAGCATCTATGACATTCAGAATTCTTTCTTTGAGAAGAATTATGATACAGAAAATTTTGATGAGATTCAGGTTCCAAGTGTATGGCAGATGGCTGGATATGATACACACCAGTATACAAACATCCGGTATCCATTTCCGTTTGATCCACCATATGTGCCACAGGACATTCCGTGTGGAGCCTATGTACATACTTTTGAGTACAGTAGAGATGAGAAAGCGCCAAAATCTTTTTTGAACTTTGAAGGAGTAGACAGTTGCTTTTACGTATGGATCAATGGCTCTTACATAGGATACAGCCAGGTTTCGCATATGACCAGTGAGTTTGATGTTACCGATGTACTTCAGGATGGAACGAATACGGTGGCAGTGCTGGTAATGAAGTGGTGTGATGGTTCCTATTTGGAAGATCAGGATAAATTCCGTATGAGTGGTATTTTCCGGGATGTGTACATTTTGAAACGCCCAAAACAGGCAATCAGTGATTATCATATTAAAACAAGAATTGAGGATATGCTTGCGAAAGTAGAAATTGAAATGAAATTCTACTCTCCGTTAAATGTAAAAATTTCGATTGAAGATAGAAACGGAGCAGTTGTAGCACTAGGAAGTATTGCTGAAGAAGGAACAGCTGTATTAGAAATCGCAAGTCCGGAACTTTGGAATACAGAAAATCCATATCTATATAAACTGATTCTTGAAACAGAGAATGAAGTAATTATAGATCACATTGCATTAAGAAAGATAGAGATTAAAGACCAGGTTATTTATTTAAATGGACAGAAGATTAAATTCCGTGGTGTCAATCGACATGATTCTGATCCGGTTACGGGATTTACAATCAATCCGGAACAGATTACAACCGATCTTACGTTAATGAAGCAGCATAATTTTAATGCGATCCGTTCCAGCCACTATCCGAACGCACCATTTTTCTATGAAATGTGTGACAAGTATGGATTCATGGTAATAGATGAAGCAGATATTGAAGCTCATGGTCCATTTATGATCTACAGAAAAGAAGACACTGATTACAATCGGTTCAAACGATGGAATGAGAAGATTGCAGATGATCCGGTATGGGAAGAGGCAATCGTTGATCGCGTAAAACTCATGGTGGAACGTGACAAAAACCGTTTCTGTATTGTTATGTGGTCAATGGGAAATGAGAGTGCTTATGGCTGCAACTTTGAAAAAGCACTGGAATGGACAAAGAATTTTGATCCAGATCGTATCACACAATATGAGAGTGCAAGATACCGTAATTATGATGAAACATATGATTACAGCAATCTGGATGTGTACAGCCGGATGTACCCAGCGCTTTCCGAAATTCAGGAATATCTGGATAAAGATGGAAGCAAACCCTTCCTTTTGGTAGAGTACTGTCACAGCATGGGAAACGGACCTGGAGATTTTGAAGATTACTTCCAGATGATTCAGGATAATGATAAAATGTGCGGCGGCTTTGTCTGGGAATGGTGTGACCATGCGATTGCTCATGGAACTGCTGAGAATGGAAAGACTATATATGCTTATGGGGGCGACCATGGCGAAGAAATTCATGATGGCAACTTCTGTATGGATGGATTAGTATATCCGGACAGAACGGTACATACAGGACTTTTGGAATACAAGAATGTTTATCGCCCGGCAAGGGTTATTTCCTATGACAAAGAAAGCGGAGAACTGGTGCTTCATAACTACATGGATTTTGATGACTTGAAAGATTATGTGAAGATCAGTTATGAACTGACGCAGGACGGGCTTGTAATCAGCAAAGGTAAACTTCCAGAAGTTTCAGCAGCACCACACAGTGAAGGAAAAATAAACCTTAAAATCAATGTGCCAGAGAGTGGAAAATGTTATTTAAAATTTATTTACCATCTGAAAAAGGAATTGCCACTGTTGGATGAAGACCATATTCTTGGATTCGATGAAATTGAGGTAAGCAAAGACGGTGCAAAATGTAAACTTGCTGAGAAATGGCTAAAAAAAACAGCAGTGGACTCTGATTTACAGGTAAATGAAAATGATACACAGATCCATATCAAGGGGCGTGAATTTGCTTATACCATAGACAAACGTACTGCACTCTTTACAGAGATGAAATTCGCAGGGCGGGAATACTTGAACCATCCGATGGAATTAAATATTTGGAGAGCTCCAACAGATAACGATATGTACATCAAGTCTGAATGGAAGAAAGCCCATTATGATAAAGCTTATACAAGAGCTTACACGACAGAGGTCGTGCAGGGAAAGCATGGTGTGAAAATTACAAGCCATGCATCCGTTGTGGCAGAGACAGTACAGAAGATTCTTGATGTGACGATTACATGGAAAATAGAAGCTGCTGGAAAGATTGATGCAGATATTGCAGTAACAAAAGACGATGAATTCCCGGATCTTCCGAGATTTGGTGTGAGGATGTTCCTGGATAAAAAACTTTCAGCTGCACGATACTTTGGAATGGGACCACAGGAAAGCTATTGTGACAAACATCAGGCTGCGAGCCGCGGTTTGTACCAGGCAAATGTAGACGATTTGCATGAGGATTATATCCGTCCACAGGAAAATGGAAGCCATTATGATTGTGAATATGTAGAACTTAACAACAGTCGATATGGAATTGTGGTATCCGCGGAAAATGCCTTCTCATTCAATGCTTCTTATTATACACAGGAAGAACTTGAGAAGAAAACGCATAATTATGAATTGACAGAATCAGATAGTGTAGTATTTTGCGTTGACTACGCATTAAATGGCATTGGTTCTAATAGTTGTGGTCCAGTTGTATTGGATCAGTACCGATTTGATGATGTATTATTCCGGTTCCAGTTTACACTGATACCGTATGTAAAGGGATAATAAAGTTTCATGTAACTCGTAAACAAAGAAGGATAGTCTGATTGCAATGTAAAGCCCGGATATACAGAGCAATCAGACAAAAACAGAGAAAAAATTAGAATTAGACATCATACGGTTAGACATATTGAAATTCTAAGTGCGATGAAGATGAGGAGCAAAGAAATTCGATGGAAGAAAAAAAGTATTTGAAATGGTATAACAAAATTGGATATGGATCAGGTGATATTGCAGGTAATGTAGTCTATGCGTTCCTGACATCTTTTATGATGGTCTATCTGACGGACTCGGTAGGACTTGCTGCAGGTGTCGTGGGTACCCTGATTGCCGCATCAAAACTATTTGATGGTTTTACGGATATATTTTTTGGATCAATGATTGACAAAACACACAGTAAAATGGGAAAAGCGAAACCCTGGATGCTATACGGATATATTGGTTGTGCCATTACGCTGGTCGGCTGCTTTGCAGTACCGGTGAGTTTGGGAACAACGGCTAAATATGCATGGTTCTTTATTTCTTATACACTGTTAAATGGTGTGTTTTATACAGCAAACAATATTGCTTATTCAGCACTTACGTCACTGATTACAAAGAACAGCAAAGAGCGTGTACAGATGGGATCTTACCGTTTTATTTTTGCATTTTCAACAAGTCTTCTGATTCAGGCGATTACAGTTGGATTTGTAGATAAATGTGGTGGAGATGCTGCGGCATGGAGAACGGTTGCTATTATCTATGCAATCATTGGTCTTGTCGTAAATACGATTTCAGCACTTTCTGTTAAGGAACTTCCGGAGGAAGAACTTAATGAAAGAGAAGTAAAGAATGATAATGAAAAGTATGGAATGGTACAGGCATTCAAGCTTCTTGTCAAAAACAAATATTACATGATGATTTGTGGAACATATATTTTACAGCAGTTATATGGTGCCATGATTGGAGCTGGCATTTATTACATGACATGGGTACTGAAAAATAAGAATTTGTTTGGACAATTTGCATGGGCAGTAAATATTCCACTGATCATTGCCCTGATTTTCACACCGACATTAGTTGGTAAGTGGAAAGGTATGTATAAACTGAACTTAAGAGGTTACGTCTTAGCAGTCATCGGTAGAGCACTTGTTGTTGTTGCCGGATATATGGGCAGTGTTCCGCTGATGATGGCATTTACAGCTCTTGCGGCCTTAGGTCAGGGACCATGGCAGGGAGATATGAATGCAGTTATCGCATCTTGCTCTGAATACACTTATCTTACGCAGGGAAAGAGAATTGACGGAACGATGTACTCTTGTACTTCTCTTGGTGTAAAAATCGGTGGAGGTATTGGAACCGCTGTTGTTGGATGGATGCTTGAGTTCAGTGGATATGTCGGAACAAATGCAACTCAGCCACAGTCTGCACTTGATATGATGCAGTTCATGTATCTTTGGCTTCCGTTAATCTTTGATGTATTGATTATGTTTGCACTTTCAAGAATGAATGTAGAAGATGCAAATAAAAAACTGAAAGCAGAAAAAGGAATTGCTGCAGATGAAGTAACAGATGCATTAGACATAAATTAGAATTGACAGGAGAAAGCGTTGTCTGGTCGTTGCTCGATGAGACAGTGCTTTTTTCTATATATAAAGTGATAGAACTGTATTTTGAAAATAAAAAAGGACCACTTCATTTTGTGAAATGGCCTTAAGAAAATATTCAGTTTTCACAAAATAGTCCTTTTAGTATTTATACATGGTAAGGATGCTCAAAATATTCAGTGTAGAATACTAAAAGGTCATTCAGATATTTTTTTAGGTTGCTCATTTGCAATTCCTCCTTTCCTTATTTACAAATTGATTATAAGATAGGTGTAAAAGGATTGCTTGCCAAATCGAAAGAAGATATAGACAAATGTTGCAAAGGGGAGTATTTCATGCAGTTAAAATATGTTGACACAAAAGAGGAGATTATAGCAATAAATAGGAAGTCAAAACATATTGAACCACATCTTCATAATGCACTGGAGATCGTTTGTGTAACAAGTGGATCATTAGAACTTGGTGTCGGACAGGAACTATACCATATGGAAAAAGGAGATATAGGCTTTGTATTTCCGGATGTTATTCATCACTATCAGGTACTGACACCCGGTGTAAATAAAGCGACTTATCTGATTGCATCGCCATTTACGATAGCCAAATTTGTAGATATCATGCAATCCATGGCTCCTGAATACCCAATCATCAAAGCGGAAAAGGTTGAACCGGAGGTATATAGGGTTATAAATGCAATTTTAGAGACAGAACAGTCGGATATTACTGTTGCACAGGCATATCTTCAAATTGTGTTGGCACGCTGCATAGGAAAATTAAATTTGATAGAAAAGAGCAGTGTGGGGAGCAACGATCTTATTTACCAGACAGTTTCCTATATATCAGCAAATTTCAAGAAGAAGTTTTCGTTGGAAGAGATGGCAAAAGACCTGGGCGTGAGCAAATATGTTTTATCCAGACTCTTTTCCAAGACATTCCATAGAAACTTTAATCAATATCTTAACGATGCAAGGCTGAACTATGCATGCCATCGTTTGGAAAATACGAGTGATTCTATTACAAATATTTGTATGGATAGTGGATTTGAAAGTCAGAGAACGTTTAACCGAGTATTTAAAGAAAGATATAAAATATCACCAAGTGATTATCGAAGTACTTGTGTGAAAGAGATGTTGTCATAAAAGGTTCTGTTGATCGAAATATTTGAGTGTATGAGAAAATCTCTGTAAATAAGATTCTTCTATGATAATTAAGGGCAATAAGCTTACGGATTAGGCTTATCGCCCTTGTTTTATAGTGCGCCTAGCGGCGCACGTTTCTAACGGGTTAAAGTCCCGAATCCGCCCGGTAGTGGGAAGGATATAGCCGAAAGCAAGGGTGTCCATCGTGAGATGGAATCTGAAGGAAGCTGGATGTGGGGAACCTACTAACCCACGGGCAAATCTCTGGTCTGACGAACAGGAATCTCATATGAGGTCATGCATGAGGGTAAGACTGCTATTCAAGTTGAAGCCCAATAACTACACGGAATCATGCATGATAAATGAGGCAGATGGATGGAGAGGAAGAAACGTGTGGTACCTAGGGAGGTCTGTGTGGTACGCCTTGAAAGAGGTAACCATTGCATAAAGCAATGCTGAACGCACAGAAGTCAGCAGAGGCCATAGTAGCCAAACGGAACAAGTTCCGTTCGAGGTGAAGGACCGAATCAGTAGGAGTCTTGAGTATGACCGAGAAAGGAGGAATGACCGTCTATGGCAGAAAACATTGAAAACAATGGCTGTTCGCAAAGAGATAATGCGGAACATGAAGGGTATGTGAAAGCGTCTAGGTCATTCAATCGGATATGGAAAGAAAGAGACAGTGCACAGCCGAGACTTTTGGAAGCGATACTGTATAAAGACAACTTTAACAGAGCGTATAAGAGAGTTAAGGCAAACAAGGGAGCACCGGGAATTGATGGCATGACCATTGAAGAGGCTCTTCCATATTTAAAGGAACATCAACAAGAGATAACTGACCGCATTTATCGTGGAAAGTATACTCCGTCTCCAGTAAGACGAGTTGAGATTCCCAAACCAGATGGTGGTGTGAGAAAGCTTGGCATACCAACAGTGATAGACCGCACACTTCAACAGGCAATAACCCAACAGTTAGTGCCAATCTATGAACCGCTGTTTGCAGAAGGCAGCTATGGCTATCGTCCGAACAGAAGTGCAAAAGATGCAATACTTAAGGTTAAGAAGTACGCAGAACAAGGCTATACATTTGCGGTAGTCCTCGACCTGTCAAAGTACTTCGACACTCTTAATCACGAAATTCTCATCAATCTTCTCCGAAAGAATGTAAAAGATGAACGTGTAGTACAGTTGATAAAGCGCTATCTAAAAAGCGGTGTAATGGAAAATGGAGTGGTCATTGACACAGAGGAAGGCTCACCACAAGGCGGAAATCTATCACCATTGCTGGCAAATGTCTACCTCAATGAGTTCGACCAGGAATTCCTGAAAAGAGGTGTTCCATGCATAAGATATGCAGATGACATCGTGCTCCTTGCAAAGAGCAAGCGGGCTTCAGAGAGACTCTTGGAAAGCAGTACAAAATATCTTGAGGAGAGGCTGAAACTTACAGTCAACCGAGAAAAGAGCCGTACGGTCAGCGTGTTTGCAATCCGAAATTTTAAATTCCTTGGCTTTGCATTGGGAAGGAACGGAAAAGGCATTTATGTCAGAGTTCATCCAAAGTCATGGAAGAAGTTTAAGTCTAGACTGAAGGAGTTATCTTCCCGTAAGCGATGTCAGTCAATCAAGCCAAGCCTTGAGAAAATCAAGGTGTATGCGAGGGGATGGCTTAACTACTACGGAATCGCAAGTATGAAGAACAACATAGATGACATCAACGGATGGCTTTATCACAGAATACGTATGTGTATATGGAAACAATGGAAATTGCCCAGAACAAAGAAGAGAAATCTGATAAAAATGGGAATCCATGAATACTATGCGAACATGGCGGCAAACTGTCGAAGGGGACACTGGTATTGTGCCAATCTGACGACAGTCAAGAAGGCCATGACAAAAGAAAGACTGATGAACAGTGGCTTTTATGATTTAGCCACAGCCTATCAGTCTGTGCACGTCAACTATTGAAAGCGCCGTATACCGAACGGTACGTACGGTGCTGTGAGAGGACGGCGGTTAGTCACCGCCTCCTACTCGATTATAACAGTTGCTTACAGGCATGTCAAGGGCAGGCGGTTTCCCGCCTGTCTTTTTAAGCTGTCTTTTGATTATTCAGGTAATTTTGGGTAGGTAATTCACAAAATGTAGAAGTTTATTCTAAAGAGGTGAAGCAAATGTTCAAAGGAAGAGCAGATGGTACAAGAAGTGCCAGAGCAATTCAGGTAATCGAAACCAAAGCTGAAAAAGTAGCAAGAGAAAACGGGTGAGAGAGGGCGTCCTGAGACGCCTATCTACCACGAAGTTGGAATACCCCAAATTTTAAATTGAAGGCTTTTGGGGCTCCACCGTTTTCGCAGAAAAAGCTGCTAACGCTGGCAAGTTCTAAGAAAAACCTTGATTTTATAAGGATTTCTTATACCCAAAATCGCTGATACCGTTTGCCCCAATTTGAACGGATTTGCCCCGATTTGAATTTTTCTATTAGAGTTTATGCAGTGATTCACATTTGCGTGTTCACTGTTCTTTTTATATGATGGAGATACAAGGAGGGCTGATCGTGAAGGTTATGAAAAGCACCAGTGTGTACTGAATCGGCGCAGGACTGGCCATGGAAGGCAAGAGAGTTCTGATGATGGATGTTGACCCGCAGGGCGATTTGACCAAGATGCTGGGCCTTCGCAAGCCGTATGAGCTGCCACAGACACTGGGCAATGTGATGAACGATGTGATTGGCGGCATTCCGCCTGATGAACATCTGGAAATCAGGCATCATCCGGAGGGCTTTGATTTTGTGCAGGGGAACCGATCTCTGACTGCCGTAGAAACCGGACTGGTGAATATTATGAGCTGTGAAACGGTGCTGCGGCAGTATGTGGACAGCGTTAAGCATAACTATGACTATGTACTGCTGGATTGCCTTCCTTGTAATAATGCAAGACCATATGACCACGAATACTCTGATCTGGCGGTAGAAGTGGCATCTTTGATATAGGAACAATATCCGCTGGTAGATTTCTCTATCATGGAACTGATTCAGCTCAATGCTGAGAAGTGCAATCAGCATTGAGTGTAAATGCTGTACAAAAATGATAAAAATAAATGGAAATACATAAAAGTAATGGTTGAAATGACTAAGATATGATAGAATAATAGCAAACAAAAAAGCCGTTTCACACGACTTTTTTTATGCCGCACCATGCGGCGCCAGAGGGCGGTTTCGGGTTTCCCCTTATTTGAACTCGTCTTGTTAATACATGATTACCATAGCATTAGAAATTTCAAATGTCAATATATTATGGAGGCTTTTTTATGAATTCTGATAAAAGAGAAGATTATTATGTGGGATTAGATATGGGTACAGGATCACTGGGGGGTGCTGTTACGGATACACAGTATCATCTGTTGAAAGTAAAAGGAAAAGATTTTTGGTTTGTAAGGGAATATGAAAGTGCAAAATCCCAATTAGACAGAAGAACCCACCGGATCGCCAAAAGAAGGTTACAGCGTCATAAGGCGAGGATCGGATTGATCCGGTCATATTTTGCAGAGGATGTATTGAAGCGTGACCCTTTATTCTATATCCGACAGGATAACAGCAAATATTACCAGGAAGATAAAGATGTCAGACTGACCACAAAAGACAGTATTTTTGCAGATTCTGGTTATGGGGACAAAGAATACCACGATGACAAAGAATACCCTACGATTTTTCATCTGCGGCAGGCACTTTTAAGAGATCAAATAAAAGACGAAGAGAGATATTCACGCTTCCTGTATCTGGCGATTATCAACATGTTCGAACATCGTGGACACTTTCTTTTGAATACAGAATCCAGTGATCTGAATGCAGATATGATAAAAGATGTAGGTGAACTGGTGATGAATGCTATCTGTGGTGTTTCAGAATATGGCTCGGTTACCTATAAGGAAATCATAGAAATTCTGGAAGATAAGAATATTTCAAGGACTGCTAAGAAGGATCAGATAGCATCTAAAATCGATATCAAAAAATCGGAGAAAGCACAGATGGAACGGATCAAATGCCTGTGCGGTATGGAAGCAGATGCCAGAGTTATGTTTGAAATCGAGGCGGATGAAAAGATTAAGATCGCATTTCAGCAGGCTGCTTTTGAAGATGAGAAAGAAGAAATCGAAGTTGCGATTGGAGAAGACCGCTATCTGATCATAGAAAATATGAAACAACTGTATGATTACAGTCAGCTGCAGTCTGTATTGAATGGATTTGATTATCTTTCAGACGCCAGAGTGCAGATGTACGAAAAACATAAAGAAGATCTGCATCTTTTGAAAAAGGTGTATAGAAAAAATCTGGATCGGGAAATGTATGATAGGATGTTCCGCTCCGGAGAAGAGGGAAGTTATTGTGCGTATTCCAATTCTACGAATTCAGTGGATTCTCTGGCAGGAGCGAAAAAGTACAGAAGAAATATGAAAAAAAGAAGCCAGAAAGATCTCTATGACAGGATCAAGAAAGATCTGAAAGAGGTTCATGACGCGGATGCAGATGCTATTCGCAAAGAGATGGAATTAGAATGTTTTCTGCCCAAACAGATTACCGGTGCAAATGGAATCATTCCAAACCAGGTACATCGAAAAGAATTGAAGAAAATTCTTGAAAACGCAGAGCACCATCTCGATTTTCTGAAAGAAAAAGATGAAAGTGGATATACGGTATCTGAACGGATCCTGATGCTGTTTTCCAGTAACATTCCATACTATGTCGGACCTGTAGGCAGCGGATCAAAAACAGGATGGGCAAAGATACAGGAATCAGGACAGGTATTACCTTGGAATATGGAACAGAAGATTGATATAGAACAGACTTCAGAATGTTTCATCACGAATCTTATCCGGGAATGTACGTACCTTTCCGGAGAAAAAGTCTTGCCAAAGCAGTCTTTGTTATATGAGAGCTATTGCGTTCTCAATGAAATTAATAATTTAAGCATTCATGGAAAACGAATCGTACCGGAATTAAAACAGGATATCTACAGGGAAGTATTCCAGGGCTCCAGACTGGGAAAGAAAGTTACGAAAAAGAATATTTGCGCATATTTGATAAACAGAGGACTGATTACGGAAGAATCTGAAGTTTCAGGTATTGACAAAGAGATCAATGCGTATCTGTCATCTTATGGAAAAATGTATGGCGTTTTTGGAGAACGTCTGAGAGAAGAAGCAGTTCAAGAGATAGCAGAAAAAACTATTTATTACGGAACCATCTATGGGGATGCCAAGTCGATGTTCCGAAAAAAACTGAATCAGTATGTTTCTGAAGGATGGATGACAGAATCCCAGGCAAAGCGGATTTCCGGTTATAAATTTAAGAACTGGGCAAGACTTTCCAGAAGTATGTTATGCCTGAGCGGATGTGATAAAAGTACAGGTGAGAAAATTTCTCTGATCCGGGCCATGTGGGAATATAATCTGAATTTTATGGAGTTGATCTACAGCGAAGATTTTACTTTTCAAAAAGAACTGGAAGAAAGAAGAAAAGCGTTAGGAAAAACCTTGCAGGAATTTCAATTTGAAGATCTGAACGAGTACTATTACAGTGCACCTGTGAAACGTATGATCTGGCAGGCTGTTCAGGCATTAAAAGAAATTACGCAGATCATGGGACATAATCCAAAACGTATCTTTATTGAGATGACTAGGACAGAGGAAGAAAAAGGAGAACAGGGAAGAAAGAATTCAAGAGAAAAACGTCTGTTAAAATTGTATGAAAGCGTCAGGGACGAAAGAAACTGGGCCGCAGAAATAAAAAATGCAAATGCATCCGGAGAATTAAACAGTAAAAAAATGTATCTTTATTATCTACAGATGGGAAGGGATGTATATACGGGAGAACCCATTGATATTGAAGATCTATTTGATGATAGCAGATATGACATCGATCATATTTATCCAAGAAGCTTGACGAATGACAACAATATTGAAAATAATCTTGTTCTGGTGTCAAAAACAATCAACCAGAACGAGAAAAAGAATGATTATCCGGTGCCGGAAAAGGTCAGAACGAATATAAAAGTCCGGGATCTGTGGTATAAACTTCATAAAAAGGGATTTATGAATGATGAAAAATACAATCGTCTGACATCCACGGAACGTCTGTCGGAAGATCAGCTTGCCGGATTTATCGCAAGACAGTTAGTAGAAACTGCACAGGGAGCAAAAGGAATCGCAGAGCTTATGAAGGCGATGCTTCCGGGAACGGATATTGTATATGCGAAGGCAAGAAATGTATCTGACTTCAGAAAAGAATACAAGATGCAAAAAAGCAGGCTGGTCAATGATTATCACCATGCACAGGATGCGTATCTGAATATTATCGTAGGAAATGTTTATTTTATGAAATTCACCAGAAATCCCATGAATTTTGTAAAGAAAGAAGCAAGACGTGATGGCAGAAACTATGATTATAATCTTTATAAAATGTACAGCAAAGATATCATAAGAAATGGAGAAAAAGCTTGGATTGCAACAAGCGAACAGGGACCGGGAACGATTCGTCTGGTAAAGGAAACGATGGAAAGGAATACGCCGATCATTACAAGACAGGCATTTGAACAGAGGGGAGAATTGTTTAATCTTCAGCCGGTTGGAAAGTATTCTGCTAAGAAGGATAATTATGTTCCACTAAAAATAAATGATGAAAAAATGCAGGATGTAAGCAAATATGGTGGTTACACTTCTCTGAATCCTTCCTATTTTATCTTTATAGAACATGGATCGGAAAAAAAGAGAAAGAAATGTTTCGAAGTGATACATAGCTATTATGCTGCTCAGATAAAAACGGAAAAAGATTTGATTGATTTTCTGCTGCAGAAAGGATATAAAAATCCAAGAGTGATAAATGCCAGGATAAAAAAGAATGCACTCATAAAATACAATGGATATTTCTTATACATTATTGGAATGGATGCAAGAAAAAATATTGAATTTTCCAATGCAACGGCAATGTGCTTGAAAAATAAATATATACAATATGTTTGCAAGCTGGAAAAAATGAATAAGGCGATTTTGTTATCAGAAAAACAGAAAAAAATTTACACTGGGATGAAAGAATCACCTGTGAAAGTAATCTGGAACTGTACAGAGAACTTACAGAAAAACATCTGCATTCCATCTATCAAAGACATCCAAGAAGCATAGGAAAGTGTCTTGCAGATGGAGAAGGTGCATTTAAGCTTCTTGATATCGAAGAACAGGTGAAGCTTATATGCGATATCGTTCAGTATACATCCTTTCAGAGAGGACTCTTCTCATTGCAAGTTCTTGGAGGACCCAAAGAGGTAGGAAGAATCCGAATATCCGGAGATATGACAGAGGCAAAAGAATGTAAACTTGTAAATTATTCGATTACCGGTATGTATAAAACAGAAATGGATTTACTGAAAAAATAAGAGGGAGGGATAAGTATGAGCTGGCGGACGGTGATCATATCCAGCACGGCGAAGCTGGATTACCAGATGGGATATTTGGTGATCCGAAAAGATGATGTGACAAAGATTCATCTTTCAGAAATTGAAACAGTAATGATAGAATCCACATCGGTGTCACTGACCGCGGCCCTTTTATGTGAACTGACAAAGAAAAAGATCAAAGTGATTTTCTGTGATGAAAAGAGAAATCCTTCGTCAGAACTCATCAGTTACTACGGAGCGCATGATACCTCATTAAAAGTCAGGAATCAGATTGCATGGACCGATGATATAAAAAAACATGTATGGACAGAAATTGTGGCGGAGAAAATACGGAAACAGGCGTTGCATCTGCAGCATTGGAAACGCGAGGAAGCAGATCTTCTTTATCAGTATATCAACGAAATAGAATTTGGGGATGTTACAAATCGGGAAGGGCATGCGGCGAAAGTTTACTTTAATGCTCTGTTTGGTATGGATTTTACCAGAAGTGCGGAAAATGTTACGAATGCTGCGCTGAATTATGGTTATTCACTGCTGCTGTCAACATTTAGTCGCTGCGTGGTGGCGAATGGGTATATCACACAGCTGGGGCTTTTCCATGATAATGTATTTAATCAGTTCAATCTGGCCTGTGATCTGATGGAACCGTTTCGCCCGCTTGTGGATCTGAAAGTGAAAAAGATGGCCTTCCCGTTTTTTGAAAAGGAAGAAAAACATGAGATGGTTTCGTTACTAAAAGAAGAAGTAACAATCGGTAATCGAAACGAATATCTGACGAATGCGATAAAAATATATACCAGGAGTGTCTTTGATGCATTAAATGATAACGATGTATCGCAGATAAAATTTTATAGGACAAATGAGTTATAGATATATGAGAGTAATGGTATTTTTTGATCTTCCGGTTATCACCAGTGCAAACCGAAAAGATTACAGGGATTTTCACAAGTATCTGATAAAGACAGGATTTCTGATGATGCAGGAATCGGTGTACTGTAGGCTGGCACAAAATTCCACAATGGCAGATGCAATTGTGGAAAATATCAGGAAAAATAAGCCTGCGGATGGACTGGTACAGGTGCTGAAGATAACGGAGAAGCAATTTGGGAAAATGGAATTTATTGTTGGAACGAAAAAAAGCGAAATTCTCGACACAGATGAAAGAGTGGTGATCATATGAAACTTGTGAATCCCAGATTAGGATTAGAAGTGGAGTTATCCGAAAATCAGGTTTTGAACATAACCGTTGAATCACCGGTAAAATTTTCAGAAGTTGTATATCATATTTGCAGACAGGCAGGAGGAGAAGAAGGAGAATTCATTCTTTCGGATATTGAAAAGGAACTGTCTATGGAAAAAAGGACGGTAGTGGTTAATAATCCGTTGACGGTTAATTGTGAGGAAAAAAGGATTTTATCTCAGCTTTATAAAAATCTTTCAGAAAAAATATTGGAAGATCATTTTGAAGAATTTGCGACTGTGAATCAGAAGGTTATCCAGTTTATGGATAAGGTTACGAGTTCTTCCGAATTTAATCTGACATATGATGTTGATTTTCAGGCAGCGGGTCTGATAAAATATTGTAATGTACATATGAATTCCTGTTATGATAATCTGACTGAAAAGTTTATAGACTATCTGAGAACCATGAAGCAGATATGTAATGTTGATATTGTTTTTGTGTTGAATCTGAAGCAATATTTCCGTACCGAGGATTTGAGAGAAATCTATAAACACTGTTTTTATGCGAAGATGTATCTGATTAATCTGGAAGGAGTAAAATCAGATCCCATTGAAAGTGACAGATATGTTATTATAGATAAAGATCTTTGTGTGCTGGACCTTGTGTATTAACAACCTTCTATCGTAAGAAGATAATGACTCGGCGAGAACCGGATTTGAGGTTTGAGAGTCTTGTTAATACGGAAGGATTTCAAACAAGGCAACCGGGATCCCGACTAATAAAGCGTTTGAGAGTCTTGTTAATACGGAAGGATTTCAAACTATGGTGCAGGATATGGACAGCGAAAAGTCGTTTGAGAGTCTTGTTAATACGGAAGGATTTCAAACGCTCGGCATGATTTGATTGCTGGTATTATTGTTTGAGAGTCTTGTTAATACGGAAGAATTTCAAACTGCCTCTTTGACACTCCCCATAGCTAAAGCGTTTGAGAGTCTTGTTAATATGGAAGGATTTCAAACTATCATTAAAAAATACAAAAACTGCTTGACATCGACAAACAGTCCTGATATACTTTATGACTGTTGCGGCGAACGAAAGCAACACGGATTTCTAAAAAGAAATTCAAAAAAATAAAAAACTGCTTGACACGAACAGAAAGTTCTGATAAAATAATGAACTGTTGCTGCGAGTGATAAGCAACCGGGTTTCGAAAGAAGCTTGAAAATAAAATGAAAAAAGTTCTTGACAAACAGAGCTGCTTATGATAAACTCAATAAGCTGTCTGAGCGACAGGAACGAAAGTTCTTCTGGAAATACTTCCAATAAGAAGAACGGCACCTTGACAAATAAACAGTAATGCAACCCTGAAAATTCCAAACAGAACAAAAAGTTCTGAGAGAAATTTCAGAGAACAAAAACCTAAAACAACAGTAGAACGGTAAAATTAGCCAGACTGATTTTGACCGGACAAACTTAAACATGAGAGTTTGATCCTGGCTCAGGATGAACGCTGGCGGCGTGCCTAACACATGCAAGTCGAACGGAGCTGCTTTGATGAAGTTTTCGGATGGATTTAAAACAGCTTAGTGGCGGACGGGTGAGTAACGCGTGGGTAACCTGCCTCACACTGGGGGATAACAGTTAGAAATAGCTGCTAATACCGCATAAGCGCACGGTTCCGCATGGAACAGTGTGAAAAACTCCGGTGGTGTGAGATGGACCCGCGTCTGATTAGCCAGTTGGCGGGGTAACGGCCCACCAAAGCGACGATCAGTAGCCGGCCTGAGAGGGTGAACGGCCACATTGGGACTGAGACACGGCCCAAACTCCTACGGGAGGCAGCAGTGGGGAATATTGCACAATGGGGGAAACCCTGATGCAGCGACGCCGCGTGAGTGAAGAAGTATTTCGGTATGTAAAGCTCTATCAGCAGGGAAGAAAGTGACGGTACCTGAATAAGAAGCCCCGGCTAACTACGTGCCAGCAGCCGCGGTAATACGTAGGGGGCAAGCGTTATCCGGATTTACTGGGTGTAAAGGGAGCGTAGACGGCAAGGCAAGTCTGAAGTGAAAGCCCGGTGCTTAACGCCGGGACTGCTTTGGAAACTGTTTAGCTGGAGTGCCGGAGAGGTAAGCGGAATTCCTAGTGTAGCGGTGAAATGCGTAGATATTAGGAAGAACACCAGTGGCGAAGGCGGCTTACTGGACGGTAACTGACGTTGAGGCTCGAAAGCGTGGGGAGCAAACAGGATTAGATACCCTGGTAGTCCACGCCGTAAACGATGATTGCTAGGTGTAGGTGGGTATGGACCCATCGGTGCCGCAGCTAACGCAATAAGCAATCCACCTGGGGAGTACGTTCGCAAGAATGAAACTCAAAGGAATTGACGGGGACCCGCACAAGCGGTGGAGCATGTGGTTTAATTCGAAGCAACGCGAAGAACCTTACCAGGTCTTGACATCCCGATGAAAAACCCGTAACGGGGTTCGCTCTTCGGAGCATCGGAGACAGGTGGTGCATGGTTGTCGTCAGCTCGTGTCGTGAGATGTTGGGTTAAGTCCCGCAACGAGCGCAACCCTTATTCTTAGTAGCCAGCAGGTAAGGCTGGGCACTCTAAGGAGACTGCCGGGGATAACCCGGAGGAAGGTGGGGATGACGTCAAATCATCATGCCCCTTATGATCTGGGCTACACACGTGCTACAATGGCGTAACAAAGGGAAGCGAGCCTGCGAGGGTGAGCAAATCCCAAAAATAACGTCCCAGTTCGGACTGTAGTCTGCAACCCGACTACACGAAGCTGGAATCGCTAGTAATCGCGAATCAGAATGTCGCGGTGAATACGTTCCCGGGTCTTGTACACACCGCCCGTCACACCATGGGAGTCGGAAATGCCCGAAGTCTGTGACTCAACCGTAAGGAGAGAGCAGCCGAAGGCAGGTCTGATAACTGGGGTGAAGTCGTAACAAGGTAGCCGTATCGGAAGGTGCGGCTGGATCACCTCCTTTCTAAGGAAACGGAAGAAGTAAGGAGTTGCATTACTGTTTAGCTATCAAGGAGTGAGTGCAGAAGAGGATGTGGAAGAGCAGATAGCCGAGTTTACTCGGATAGATGCGAAGACACAGACGATTCTATAGGAAGGCTTAACTCTATGAGCAAGATACGAAGGATCTGCGAATAGAGGAAAGGCTGCACGAACGGACTGCAGGATAGCACAAACAATCTTTCCGGTGGCGATGCGCTTAGGGGACACACCCGTTCTCATCCCGAACACGATGGTTAAGACCTAAGCGGCCGATGGTACTATGCTGGAGACGGTATGGGAGAGCAGGTGGCTGCCGGAATCCCTTAAAAAATAAAGCAAAACGCTTTCGTATATAAAATATCATCTGCAAAGATGTTTGTATACGCTGGTATTTACCAGTGATCCAAGCTCAGAAAGTTTCTGATCTTGAATGACTGATAAATCATCAGTCGGTAGAGGAAAGCAAAGCATTCCGGTGGAAACGCCGAGAATCGCGAAGCGATTTCTCGCAGTAACTTGCGAAGCAAGTTATATGGTACCTTGAAAACTGAACATTGAAAATAATCTCAAGTATCAATATCAAGCTTGTGAGAGATCGAAAGATCTCAAACAACGAGATAGGAAGATGAAAGGAAGTAACATTCCGATCATCAAAAACAAGAGACATCCGAGGCCATTGAGTAACATCAATGGAAAAACAAAGCAATTTAAGAACAACCAGGTCTGCAGAGCAACGCTATGCAAAACAGACCAGACGAGAATAGCAAGACTATTCTGCAGGTTAAGCTGTAAAGAGCGCAGGGAGGATGCCTTGGCACTAAGAGCCGATGAAAGACGTGATAAGCTGCGAAAAGCTGCGGTGAGGAGCAAATATCCATTGACCCGCAGATGTCTGAATGGGGAAACCCGGCTGAGCAAACCTCAGTCACCGTATACTGAATCCATAGGTATACGGAGGGAACCCGGTGAACTGAAACATCTAAGTAGCCGGAGGAAGAGAAAGAAAATTTGTCGATTTCCTAAGTAGCGGCGAGCGAACGGGAAAGAGCCCAAACCGGAGTGCGTGCATTCCGGGGTTCGGACTGCAGAATCCACAACCAAGCCTAACAGAACGGTCCTGGGAAGACCGGCCAGAGAGGGTGAAAGCCCCGTACGTGAAAGGCAAGGAAGGGAGGCAGGATCCAGAGTACCACGAGACACGAGAAATCTTGTGGGAATGAGCGGGGACCACCCCGTAAGGCTAAATACTCCTTAGTGACCGATAGCGCATAGTACTGTGAAGGAAAGGTGAAAAGGACCCCGGGAGGGGAGTGAAAGAGAACCTGAAACCCTGTGTTTACAAGCTGTGGAAGTATCGAAAGGGTACAACCGCGTACTTTTTGTAGAACGGTCCGGCGAGTTACGTCGGCTGGCGAGGTTAAGCACTATAGGTGTGGAGCCGAAGGGAAACCAAGTCTTAATAGGGCGTCCAGTCAGCCGGAGTAGACCCGAAACCGGGTGATCTATCCATGTCCAGGATGAAGTTGCCGTAAAAGGCAATGGAGGTCCGAACGCACATCTGTTGAAAAAGGTGGCGATGAGGTGTGGATAGGGGAGAAATTCCAATCGAACCCGGAGATAGCTGGTTCTCCTCGAAATAGCTTTAGGGCTAGCCCTGTGACAGTCAGACGGAGGTAGAGCACTGAATTTCCTAGGGGGCGTCAAAGTCTACCGAAGAATATCAAACTCCGAATGCCGTAATGATGATTCACAGGAGTCAGACTGCACGAGATAAGTTGGGTAGTCAAAAGGGAAAGAGCCCAGACCTACAGCTAAGGTCCCAAAGTGCGTGTTAAGTGGAAAAGGATGTGGGATTTCGAAGACAACTAGGATGTTGGCTCAGAAGCAGCCATCCATTCAAAGAGTGCGTAATAGCTCACTAGTCGAGAGGTCCTGCGCCGAAAATGTCCGGGGCTAAAACACGACACCGAAGCTTAGGAATATACATTGTATATTGGTAGAGGAGCAATCTTAACGGGAAGAAGCAGTACTGTAAGGTGCTGTGGACTGTTAAGAAGAGAGAATGCCGGAATGAGTAGCGAGATGGAGGTGGGAATCCTCCAGGCCGAATATCCAAGGTTTCCAGGGTAAAGCTGATCTGCCCTGGGGAAGTCGGGGCCTAAGGCGAGGTCGAAAGACGTAGCTGATGGACAACAGGTTGATATTCCTGTACTATCATATGACAGAACTGTGGGGACGCAGAAAGAGAGCCTGAGCCGGGAAAGGGAAAACCGGTGCAAGCGGGGTAGGAGTCGTGTAGGCAAATCCGCACGGCAATCCGAAGACGTGAAGCGGAGCGAACTAAAGTAGCGAAGCAGGTGAGCTGGCTGCCAAGAAAAGCCGCTATTGTTCATATGATACCCGTACCGTAAACCGACACAGGTGGATGAGGAGAGAATCCTAAGGCCGGCGGGAGAAGCATTGTTAAGGAACTCGGCAAAATGACCCCGTAACTTCGGGAGAAGGGGTGCCTGCGAGAGCAGGCCGCAGAGAATAGGCTCAAGCAACTGTTTAGCAAAAACACAGGTCTATGCGAAACCGAAAGGTGAGGTATATGGGCTGACGCCTGCCCGGTGCTGGAAGGTTAAGAGGAGATGTCAGGAAACGAAGCATTGAATTTAAGCCCCAGTAAACGGCGGCCGTAACTATAACGGTCCTAAGGTAGCGAAATTCCTTGTCGGGTAAGTTCCGACCCGCACGAAAGGCGTAATGATTTGAGCGCTGTCTCGACAATGCACCCGGTGAAATTGAAGTACCAGTGAAGATGCTGGTTACCTGCGCCAGGACGGAAAGACCCCATGGAGCTTTACTCCAGCTTGATACTGGGATCCGATGCTGTATGTACAGGATAGGTGGGAGGCTGAGAAGCGGTGACGCCAGTTGCCGCAGAGCCGATGTTGGGATACCACCCTTGCAGTATTGGATTTCTAACCAGCTGCCGTGACCCGGCAGTGGGACAATGTCTGGCGGGGAGTTTGACTGGGGCGGTCGCCTCCGAAAGGGTATCGGAGGCGCTCAAAGGTTCCCTCAGGATGGTTGGAAACCATCCGAAGAGTGCAAAGGCAGAAGGGAGCTTGACTGCGACACCGACGGGTGGAGCAGGTACGAAAGTAGGACTTAGTGATCCGGTGGTATTAAGTGGGAATGCCATCGCTCAACGGATAAAAGCTACCCTGGGGATAACAGGCTTATCACTCCCAAGAGTTCACATCGACGGAGTGGTTTGGCACCTCGATGTCGGCTCATCGCATCCTGGGGCTGTAGCAGGTCCCAAGGGTTGGGCTGTTCGCCCATTAAAGCGGTACGCGAGCTGGGTTCAGAACGTCGTGAGACAGTTCGGTCCCTATCCGGCGCAGGCGGAGGATAATTGAGAGGAGCTGCCCTTAGTACGAGAGGACCGGGGTGGACGGACCGCTGGTGTATCTGTTGGCTACCAAAGCCATGGCAGAGTAGCCAAGTCCGGCAGGGATAAACGCTGAAGGCATCTAAGCGTGAAGCCCCCCTCAAGATGAGTTATCCCAATAAGTAAGACCCCTTAGAGAGTATGAGGTAGATAGGTTTGAGGTGGAAGTGCAGTAATGCATGGAGCTGACAAATACTAATCGGTCGAGGGCTTATCCTGACAGGTTGGGAATGGATGTAGAAGATACGAAAGAGGATTTCAGTGTTCAGTTTTGAAGGTATGAAACAGGAAACTGGACAAATACTTTCAGGTAGGACCCAAGAGAAGGGTCTATTCCTCCTTAGCTCAGTCGGTAGAGCATGCGGCTGTTAACCGCAGTGTCGTTGGTTCGAGTCCAACAGGGGGAGCTTAAATAAGGCTCCGTGGTCAAGCGGTTAAGACATCGCCCTTTCACGGCGGTAACACGGGTTCGATTCCCGTCGGAGTCATTTAATAATATGGCGCGATAGCCAAGTGGTAAGGCACGGGTCTGCAACACCCTTATCACCGGTTCAAATCCGGTTCGCGCCTCTTAAGGATTTCTGCTTTGCAGAAATCCTTTTTTGTCGTATAGAAACGAAGTTTTCTATCCAACAAAAAACGCTGCGCGAGGATCATACTGCGATGAAGTGGAATTATGTTACTCATATGACTTGCCGCAGGCGGAGAAGCCTGTCTTTGGTGCAGCAGAAAGGTACAAAGGAGTTTATCGAGATGAAAAGAAGCTATCATGGTCAGATGTCAGAATCTTTTGTTGTCGGAATTTTGCTTTGTTTGTGTGGCGGATTTCAAGATGCGTACACCTACGTTTGTCGGGATAAGGTATTTGCAAATGCGCAGACCGGCAATATCGTGTTGCTGGGAAATCATCTTGCACAGCAGGATTGGAGTGGAGCAGTTCGGTACGCGGTGCCGATTTTAGCCTTTACAGCGGGTATTTTTGTTGCGCAGAAGGTCCATTTCCACTTTGGAAAGAGCGAAAAAATCCATTGGAGACAGCTGGTACTGCTATTGGAAATAGTCGTATTGTTTGCAGCGGGATTTTTCCCGATCGGAATGAGCCTTCCCGCAAATGCACTGATTTCTTTTTCCTGTGCAATGCAGGTGGACAGCTTCCGGAAAATTAGAGGAAACGCAATGGCAACGACGATGTGCATCGGAAACTTAAGAAGTGCGACGGATCTGTGGTGCGCTTATACGGAAACGAAGGATAAAAAAACCCGGCAGAGAAGCCTTCAGTATTATTCCTTTATTCTGGTATTTGCCATTGGGGCGACACTGGGCGGTATTGTAACGGACGCAGTCGGCGTACACGCGGTGTGGATTTGCTGTATTGGGTTGTTGATCAGTTTCCTGATTATGTTTATCCAGGAAGAAGTTAGAGATTTTGAAAAACTGGAAGCCGATCAGAAGCTGCAGCTGGAGCTTGGAACGCTGGCAGATGAATTGAAGGATATCGGAAGAGAAATCAAAAGATGCCTGGGCAGTGGAAAGATTGAAAAATAAAATTTTTCAATCGCGAGATTTGTGTCTGCGCGCACTTGACACAAACTCGGCATGTGCAAAATGAGAGAAAAAATGATAGATGCAGAAAAATAATAAATGTAAAAAATAAATTGAGCAAGTAGTATCGAAAAAGAAACATAATAGAAAAAGGAGCGGCAGGAAGACGATGCGTTCTCAAAAGTCAGGCTTTTGAGGATATGTCACTGCGCTCCTTTTTTTGAAAAATTTTTTAGAAGAAACGTGCCAGTTTCTCGACGGGTTTACGTGCCGGACGTTCCGGGTCAGCATCGCTGTAGCCAACGGAAATGACGCTTACGACCGCTTCATTTTCAGGGATTTCCAGAATTTCACTGATTTTTGCCGCATCACGAATGCCCATCACGAGGGTGGAAAGACCGAGCTCGGTTGCTTTTAACAGAAGAGCCATGCTGCCGAGTCCGCAGTCATAGAAACCCCAGCCGTTGCCGAGCTCATTGGTAGGCTCGCCGTTTCGTTCATAGCCGGAACGGTTCAGGACAACAGTTGTGATAATCAGAGCCGGAGCCTGTTCACAGTTTTTACGGTTAAATTCCGGGAGGGTAGCGCGAATCTGCTCCAGCTTCTCGGGAGTGTGAATGACATAATAACGTGCAGTCTGAGAATTTTTCCAGGAGGGAGCAAGAGAAGCAGCCTCAATCAATGCGGTAAGCTTTTCCGGTTCCACGTCTTTGGAAAGATAGGATCTGATACTTTTCCGGTTTTCAAGTGCGCTTTGCAGTTCCATAAGCAATCTCCTTTGAATAAATTTTTGTGGATTCCGACGTTTGCCGCCAAATCCCTTTTCCATTAGTTTAACAGATGGGACAAGGCTCTACAAGTGTTTCTTGACGGAAGAAAAAACTGTAATACGGATGGAAATACCTGATGGGTGAAAAACTGCAATTCGGGCAGAATTTTCTGATAGAAGACAAACGTCGGCACGGTACGGAAAAGATAAAAGCTGCATATAGTAAAAGAAATACTACCGTCTGCATGCGTTATTTGGAGAGAAGTAATTTATTTCATGACAATAAAATGTTCACAGAGCGTGTAGTTTATTGATGTAAAAAGTAGTGCATAAGGGGGAATAGATTGAAAAATAAAATTTTTCAATCGCGAGATTTGTGTCTGCGCGCACTTGACATAAACTCGGCATGCGCAAAAAACGTGCGCAGAAATGAGAGGAAAAAATGAATTTTTCGGGTATTCTGACAGCAGGAATCAGTTTTTTGGTAATTGGGATTTTTCACCCGATTGTGATCAGGGCAGAATATTATTATACGAAGCGCTGCTGGCCGGTTTTTCTTGTGGCAGGGCTTGCATGCCTCGGACTTTCTGCTTTTGCAAAGCAGGAAATGCCATCCGTATTGCTGGGCGTTCTGGGATGCACGTTCTTGTGGAGCATTCAGGAGCTTTACGAACAGGAAGAGCGTGTCAGAAAAGGCTGGTTTCCAGAAAATCCAAACAGACAGAAATAGAACAAACGTTCTTTAATTCCTATACTTTTTAAAAAATGTATGATATAATGAGCGCAAGTGAGTCAACATGCTTGCATGATTGACGAACGGCGAAATTATTGAGTGAGCACAGCTCACGAGCGAACGAGAGCACAAAAGAAAAACAAGCGACGCCGAAAGCGGCATTTGTTTTTCTCGTGCCATTAGCGAAGGCGCAGCAGGCGGAAAAGCGCGTAAGCGCGGGATCGTGAGCGAACGAGAGCGCAAGAGAGCGGGAACAGGCGGAGGAAAAATGAAACAGGAACAGCAGATTTTCAAACTACACAGTGAATATCAGCCGACTGGCGACCAGCCGCAGGCGATTGCAGAGCTGGTGAAGGGGTTTCAGGAAGGCAATCAGTTTGAAACCCTGCTTGGCGTTACCGGCTCCGGCAAGACGTTTACGATGGCGAATGTGATTGCGGCACTGAATAAACCGACGCTTGTGATCGCACACAATAAGACGCTGGCTGGACAGCTATACGGGGAATTTAAAGAATTTTTTCCGGAAAACGCGGTAGAATATTTTGTATCGTATTATGATTATTATCAGCCGGAAGCGTATGTCCCGTCCACGGACACTTATATTGCGAAGGATTCCGCGATCAACGATGAAATCGATAAGCTGAGGTTGTCCGCTACGGCGTCCCTTTCGGAACGGCGGGATGTTGTTGTGGTCGCCAGCGTTTCCTGTATTTTCGGTCTGGGTTCCCCGGATGAGTTTTCGGGGATGAGTGTGTCCCTGCGCCCGGGAATGCAGAAGGATCGGGACGATGTGCTGCGGGCGCTCGTGACGATCCAGTATGACCGCAATGATATGGACTTAAACCGCGGTTGCTTTCGTGTGCGCGGAGATGTGATTGAGATCAATCCGGCGCAGGGAAGCGAATTTCTGATCCGGGTAGAATTTTTCGGAGATGAAATCGATCGGATTACGGAGGTTGATCCGTTAAATGGGCAGGTGCAGAACACGCTGGAGCATGTCATTATTTTCCCGGCGTCCCATTATGTTGTGCCGCAGGAGCAGATTAATAAGGCCTGCGATGAAATCGAAAAGGAGCTGGAGGGCAGAATCCGCTTTTTCAAAGGAGAAGATAAGCTCCTGGAGGCGCAGCGTATTTCAGAACGGACGAATTTTGATATCGAAATGCTGCGGGAAACCGGATTTTGTTCGGGTATTGAGAACTATTCCAGGCATTTAAACGGAATGCCGGAAGGCGCGCCACCGTTTACGCTGCTGGACTTCTTTAAAGATGACTATCTGATTATTATCGATGAGTCGCATATGACAATCCCGCAGATTCGCGGTATGTATGCGGGTGACCGCTCCCGGAAGCAGACACTTGTGGATTATGGCTTCCGTCTGCCGTCTGCGCTGGATAACCGACCGCTGAATTTTGAAGAATTTGAACAGCGGATCGATCAGATGATGTTCGTTTCTGCGACGCCGGGACCTTATGAAGAAGAGCATGAGCTGCTTCGGACGGAGCAGATTATCCGTCCGACCGGACTGCTTGATCCGAAAATCGATGTTCGCCCGGTAGAGGGACAGATCGACGATTTGATTGCGGAGGTTCGGAAAGAGACCGCACATCACAATAAAGTTCTGATTACGACGTTGACGAAGCGCATGGCGGAAGATTTGACGGATTATATGCGGGAAGTGGGAATTCGTGTACGTTATCTGCACTCCGATGTGGATACGCTGGAGCGTTCCGAGATTATCCGGGATATGCGTCTGGATGTATTCGATGTGCTGGTGGGCATTAACCTGCTGAGAGAGGGTTTGGATATTCCGGAGATTACGCTGGTAGCGATTCTCGATGCGGATAAGGAAGGATTTCTGCGTTCGGAGACGTCACTGATTCAGACAGTCGGACGTGCAGCGCGTAACGCGGAGGGACACGTTATCATGTATGCGGATACGATCACCGATTCCATGAGGAGGGCGATCGACGAGACGGAGCGCCGACGTGCGCTGCAGCAGGCTTATAACGAAGCACACGGAATTACACCGCAGACAATTAAGAAAGCCGTCCGCGATCTGATCAGCATCACGAAGGAGATCAAGCCTGCAGAGACTGCTTTCGAAAAAGATCCGGAATCCATGAGTCGTCCAGAGCTGGAAAAGCTGATTGCGGACGTGCAGAAGAAGATGAAGAAGGCGGCAGCAGAGCTGAATTTCGAAGCGGCGGCAGAGCTGCGCGACCAGATGGTAGATCTGAAAAAGCTGCTGGCGGATATGGACTGAGAGCCTGAATAAGAATGCGTTTGAATGTTATTTCTATAGAGTGAGGAAGAAATGGAAGAAGCAAAGAAAATACTTTCAAAGAAGAACTGTATCAGAATCCGGGGTGCGAACGAGCACAATCTGAAAAATGTGGATGTGGATATTCCGAGGGATGCGCTGGTTGTCTTTACCGGACTGTCCGGCTCCGGTAAATCGTCGCTGGCGTTTGATACGATCTATGCAGAGGGACAACGGCGGTATATGGAATCGCTATCGTCCTATGCACGTCAGTTTTTAGGACAGATGGAGAAGCCGAATGTGGAAAAGATCGAAGGACTTTCTCCGGCGATTTCGATTGATCAGAAATCGACGAACCGTAACCCTCGTTCTACTGTCGGAACAGTAACAGAGATTTATGACTATTTCCGTCTGCTGTATGCGAGAATCGGCATTCCGCATTGCCCGAACTGCGGCAAGGAGATCAAGAAACAGAGCGTCGATCAGATGGTGGATCAGATCATGGCACTTCCGGAAGGAACGCGGCTGCAGCTGCTTGCGCCCGTTGTGCGCGGACGAAAGGGACGGCATGAGAAGGTGCTGGAACGCGCGGCGAGAAGCGGCTATGTGAGAGTCCGCATTGACGGCAATCTGTATGAGCTGGCGGAGAATATCCAGCTGGATAAGAATATCAAGCATAATATCGAAATCGTCGTTGACCGTCTGATTGTGAAGCCGGGAATCGAACGCAGACTGACGGATTCGATCGAAAATGTCCTGAACCTGTCGGAGGGACTTCTGTTTGTAGAACGCGTGGGAAGCGATGAGGAAATGCTGACGTTTTCCCAGAGCTTTTCGTGCCCGGACTGCGGCGTCAGCATTGATGAAATCGAGCCCAGAAGCTTTTCGTTCAACAACCCGTTCGGGGCATGTCCGGAGTGCTACGGACTCGGATATAAGATGGAATTTGATCCGGACCTGATGATTCCCGATCGCACGCTGAGCATCAACCAGGGCGCGATTACCGTGCTGGGGTGGCAGAGCTGTCAGCAGCCGGGATCTTTTGCAAATGCGATCCTGCAGGCACTGGCAAAAGAATATCACTTCGATCTGGATACACCGTTTGGGGAATATCCACAGAAAATTCAGGATATTCTGCTGCATGGAACCGGTGGAAAAGAGGTTCTGGTCTACTATGAAGGACAGCGCGGCAAGGGACAGTATCCGATTGCGTTCGAGGGCTTGATTCGGAATGTGGAGCGCAGATACCGGGAGACAGGATCGGACGCCACTAAGCAGGAATACGAGACATTTATGCGGATTACACCGTGTCGGCTGTGTAAAGGACAGCGTCTGAAAAAAGAAGCGCTGGCAGTAACCGTGTGCGGGAAAAACATATACGAAATTACGTCAATGTTTATCGGAGAGCTGTCGCAGTTTCTGCAGGATATGAAGCTGACGACACAGCAGGAGCTGATAGGCAGCCAGATTTTAAAGGAAATCCGGGCAAGAGTTGGCTTCCTGATCGACGTCGGACTGGATTATCTCTCCCTTTCCAGAGCGACGGGAACACTTTCCGGCGGCGAGGCGCAGAGAATTCGTCTTGCAACACAGATTGGCTCCGGACTGGTCGGAGTCTGCTATATTCTGGACGAGCCAAGTATCGGTCTACATCAGCGGGACAACGACAAGCTGCTCGCAACGTTGAAGAATCTCCGGGATCTTGGCAATACGCTGATCGTCGTGGAGCATGATGAGGATACGATGCGTGCAGCAGATTATATTGTGGACGTCGGCCCTGGAGCAGGCTCCCATGGCGGTCAGATTGTTGCGAGCGGAACCGTGGAAGAGATCATGAATACGCCGGAGTCGATTACCGGTCAGTATTTGAGCGGTGCGAAGAAGATCCCGGTTCCTGAGACGAGACGAAAGCCCACAGGCTGGCTGACTGTGCGTAGCGCGGAAGAAAATAATTTAAAGAAGATCGATGTGAAATTTCCGTTGGGCGTGTTTACCTGCGTGACGGGCGTTTCCGGATCCGGCAAATCGTCGCTGGTCAACGAAATTCTCTATAAACACCTGGCAAGAGATTTAAACCGTGCGAGATGTATTCCGGGAAAACATGCGGGCATCGACGGCATCGAGCAGCTGGATAAGGTCATTGCGATCGACCAGTCTCCGATTGGGCGGACGCCCCGTTCCAATCCGGCGACCTATACAGGCGTATTTGATATGATCCGCGATTTGTTCGCATCGACTTCGGATGCAAAAGCGAAAGGCTATAAAAAGGGAAGATTCAGCTTCAACGTTAAGGGCGGACGCTGTGAAGCCTGTGGCGGCGACGGCATTATCAAGATTGAAATGCACTTTTTGCCGGATGTCTATGTGCCGTGTGAGGTTTGCGGAGGCAAGCGCTATAACCGAGAGACACTGGACGTCAAATACAAGGGCAAGAGCATTTACGATGTGTTGGATATGACAGTGGAGGAGGCGCTGACCTTTTTTGAAAATGTGCCGTCCATCCAGAGAAAGATTCAGACACTATATGATGTAGGGCTTTCTTATGTCAAGCTGGGACAGCCTTCTACGGAGCTGTCCGGCGGCGAAGCGCAGCGGATCAAGCTGGCAGCGGAGCTGTCCAGACGGAGCACCGGAAGGACGATCTATATTCTGGACGAACCCACGACCGGACTGCATTTTGCAGACGTGCAGAAGCTGATCGAGATTCTGCATCGGCTTGCAGAGGGTGGAAATACCGTTGTGGTAATCGAGCACAATCTGGATGTCATCAAGACGGCGGACTATCTGATCGATATCGGACCAGAGGGCGGCATGCGCGGCGGAACGGTCATCGCAAAGGGAACGCCGGAGGAGGTTGCGAAGAATCCTGCATCGTATACAGGATATTATGTAAAGAAGATGCTGAAAAGTTAAATTTTTCTGAATCCCCTTTTCAATACCGGGGTTTTACGCTATAATGGACGCGGACTATTCCAAGAAGGGTGAAGTTTGCCCTGATTAACATAGAGCAGAACAGGGAATGATTGGAACGTACAGTACGTTCGCAGCAGAACGGAAGGAGATTATAGCATGCAGTATACAGATATCGGGATTGATTTGGGAACAGCCAGCATTCTGGTTTATATCAGAGGGAAGGGCGTCGTATTAAAGGAGCCTTCCGTTGTAGCATTTGACCGTGATACCAACAAGATCAAGGCAATTGGAGAGGACGCGCGTCTGATGCTGGGACGTACGCCCGGCAATATCGTAGCAGTCCGTCCGCTTCGTCAGGGCGTTATTTCTGACTATACCGTAACAGAGAAGATGATGAAATACTTCATCCAGAAAGCACTCGGCAGAAAGACTTTCCGCCGCCCCAGAATCGCAGTCTGCGTACCCAGCGGCGTAACTGAGGTAGAGAAGAAAGCTGTTGAGGATGCAACCTATCAGGCAGGCGCAAGAGAGGTCTCTATTATTGAAGAACCGATTGCGGCTGCAATCGGAGCTGGTATCGATATTTCCAGACCCTGCGGCAACATGATCGTGGATATCGGCGGCGGTACGTCCGATATTGCGGTAATTTCGCTGGGAGGAACCGTGGTGAGCGCATCCATCAAGATCGCAGGCGATGATTTTGACGAAGCGATTGTCCGCTACATGAGAAAGAAGCATAACCTTCTGATCGGTGAACGCACCGCAGAGGATATCAAGATCAAAATCGGTTCCGCTTATAAGAGACCGGAGCCGGACTACATGGAAGTCAGAGGACGTAACCTGGTAACAGGTCTGCCCAAGACCATCAAGGTTTCTTCGGAAGAAACAGAAGAGGCACTCAAAGAGTCTACAATGCAGATTGTAGAAGCAATTCACGGCGTATTGGAGAAGACTCCCCCGGAACTGGCTGCGGATATCGCGGACAGAGGTATCGTCCTGACCGGCGGCGGAAGCCTGCTGCGCGGTCTGGAAGAGCTGATTGCGGAGCACACCGGCATCAATACGATGACAGCAGAAGATCCGATGACCGCAGTAGCCATCGGAACCGGCAAATATGTAGAATTTCTGGGCGGATACAGAGAGTAATTCCATCGGAACCGGAACGTAGATGCAAAGCGTATCGAAAACAGGAACATTGTCAGAATCATAACAAGGTCGCCTATTTCATGGGCGACCTTTTGTGTTCAAAATGCCTGTTGGTGTGGTTGGCGGCGCGGTGCAGCCTATATTATAACAACAGCGGAGAAAACAGTGGCACAGCTGAAAGGATTTGTAACACACATTATTTATCGTAACAACGGGAACGGCTATACCGTTTTTGAATTGAATACAGGCGACGAGATCACCTGCGTGGGCACATTTCAGTCTCTGGAAGAGGGAGAAATCCTGGAACTGGAGGGAGATTTTACCGAGCACGCGGTGTATGGGAGTCAGTTTAAAGTTTCTTCGTTCAAATTCTCGTCGCCAGAGGATGCGGCGGGGATGGAGAGATATCTCGGCTCCGGGGCGATCAAAGGAGTCGGCGCTTCGCTGGCGGCGCGGATTGTGAAACGATTCGGGGCGGATACGTTTCGGATTATCGAAGAAGAGCCGGAGCGCCTGGCGGAGATCAAGGGGATCAGTGAGCGCAAGGCGATGGATATTGCATCCCAGATGGAAGAAAAGCACGAAATGCGGGAAGCGATGGTCTATCTGCAGAAATACGGGATTTCCAACACGCTGGCAGTGCGGATTTATGAAACCTACGGCAGCAGGCTCTACCGGGTTTTGGAAGAAAACCCGTACCAGCTTGCGGATGATATTGACGGAATCGGCTTCCGCAAGGCGGATGAACTCGCCGCAAGAATCGGCATCCACACGGATTCGGATTTTCGGATTCGGAGCGGAATTTTGTATACATTATTGCAGGCGTCCGGAGAAGGGCACATGTATCTGCCGGGCAGCGTTTTGATCCGGCGCGCGGCAGCGCTTCTCGACCTTCCGCAGGAGGCAATTGCAGATCAGCTGCCGAACCTTTCGATGGATAAAAAAATGGTCATCAAGAAAAACGGCGAGGATACGATCTGCTATGCGTTTTCGTATTATTACGCAGAGCTTGCCTGCGCGCGGATGCTGGTGGAATTGAATCAGACGATGCTGCCGGAGGGCGAGCTGCTCCCGGCGCAGGAGGAGGCAATTTTAAAACGGGTGGATCAGATTCAGCAGCAGGAGGGACTGATGCTGGACGAGCTGCAGCGGAAGGCGGTTCTGGAGAGCGTCCGCAACAGCATTCTGATTCTGACCGGTGGACCGGGCACAGGTAAGACGACGACGATCAACACGATTATCCGGTATTTTGAAGGAGAAGGGCTGGATCTTTACCTCGCGGCGCCGACCGGAAGAGCAGCGAAGCGGATGACGGAAGCAACTGGCTACGAAGCGCGGACGATCCACCGGATGCTTGAGCTGTCCGGGGCGATGCCGGAAAGCGGCAAAAAGGCGAGCTTTGAACGGAATGAGGACAATCCGCTGGAAGCGGACGTGATTATCGTCGATGAGATGTCGATGGTTGATATCCACCTATTTCAGTCGCTGTTGAAGGCGGTCAGCCCGGGGACGAGGTTGATTTTGGTTGGGGACGTGAATCAGCTGCCGAGCGTGGGTCCCGGACAGGTGCTGGCAGATCTGATTGCCAGCGAGGTGTTCCCTGTCGTCTGCCTGCAGAAAATTTTCCGGCAGGCGCAGGAGAGCGATATTGTTGTCAATGCGCATCGGATTAACAAAGGAGAACAGATTGCGCTGACAAATAAAAGCAGGGATTTCTTTTTTCTGGAGAGGAACAGTGTCCCTGTTATCTACAAGCATATGGTGCAGCTGATTGGAGAGATGCTGCCGAAATATGTAAAGGCTTCACCGTTCGATATCCAGGTGCTGACGCCGATGCGGAAAGGCAGCCTTGGTGTGGAGACGTTAAACGGCGTACTGCAGAGCTGTTTAAATCCTCCGTCGGAGGGCAAAAAGGAGGTTCAGCTGGGTGATACCCTGTTCCGCGAGGGGGACAAGGTGATGCAGATTAAAAACAACTACCAGCTGGAATGGGAGGTCGTCAGCCGTTACGGCATCCCGATCGACAAGGGAGTTGGAATTTTTAACGGTGATATGGGGATAATCCGGGAAATTGACGAATATGCACAGACGGTGCTGGTGGAATATGACGAGCAACGCCGCGTGACCTATACCTATCCGCAGATGGAAGAGGTGGAGCTGGCTTACGCGATTACAATTCACAAGTCGCAGGGAAGCGAATATCCTGCTGTGATTATGCCGCTTTTGGGAGGACCGAGACTCCTGTTTAACAGAAACCTTCTGTATACAGGTGTCACCCGTGCAAGGGGCTGCGTGACGATTCTGGGAAGCCGCAAGGTGGTGCAGGAGATGATCGCAAACGAAAGCGAAAACCGCAGGTACACCAGTCTGGACGTTCGAATCAGAGAGCTGAAAGGGGAAGCTTGATCGATTTCAAAACGCTATTATTTCCACAAAGATGTCCTGTATGCGACAGACCGGTGAAACCGGCCGGAGCGCTGGTGTGCAGAAGCTGTGCACCGAAACTTGTTTATGTCAGACAGCCGCTTTGCATGAAGTGCGGAAAGGAGCTTTCTGATGAAAATCAGGAATACTGCAGGGACTGTCTGCATAAAAAACATCTGTATGACAGAGGGATCAGCCTGTACCGGTATGCGAGCGTTAAAAAGGCGGTTTACCGGTTCAAATATGCGGGCAGGCAGGAATACGCCGCTTTTTTCGGAAAAGAGATGGCATGGCATTTGGGGCGGCAGATCCTTTCCTGGAAGGTAGACGCATTGGTCCCTGTTCCGCTGCATCCGGCGCGGAAGCGCAAAAGAGGCTACAATCAGGCGGAGCTTCTGGCATTGGAAATTGGAAAACAGTTAGGGCTCCGGGTGGAGAACAACTGGCTGATTCGGACAAAAAATACAGTTCCGCAGAAGCTTTTAAATGGGCAGGAACGCCGAAATAATTTGAAAAAGGCTTTTAAAGCAGGGCAAAATGATGTAAAATTAAATGCAATTGTAATTATTGATGATATCTATACGACAGGAAGTACGATAGACGCGATGGCGGCGGTCTGCAGGCAGCAGGGCGTTTCCAGAATTTATTTTGCGGCGTTGTCTATCGGAAACGGACAGGAGGTCAGATGATCAATCAGGAAAAGGTTCTCAGAATGACCAAGATGGCATCGTATGAAGAGCACGGTGGACGGAAGGATCGCGCAGTGGTGGGATATTTTCGCAGCGACTATATCGGAAAACAGACTATTATTTCACTGATAGTGATAACGGCAGCGTTCCTTGCCGGGCTGGGGGCATATCTTGTATTTCATTTTTCAGAGGTAATGGGAAATATTTATTCCATGGATCTGGTGGGAACGGCGAAGAAGATTTTGACGTTATATCTGATGGCGGCAGTTTTATATGTGGCAGTTACCTATGTGATATACACGATCCGTTATGCAAAAGCGAAGAAGAGGCTGCAGTTATTTTTGGAGTATCTGGACTGCCTGGATCAGGATGGAGAAGAGGAAACCGCAGAGAGGAAATAAAAGATGACACAGCTGCTTGTAATCAGAGAATACATAAAAAATTTTTACACAAAATATGAAGAATTTATCGTTCCCCTGTTGAAATTTGTGTTGGGACTTATTTTGTTTCTGACGATCAACGGCAGAATGGGCTATATGGAAAAAATCGACCACGTTGCGATCGTGCTGGTGGCGGCGCTTCTGTGCTCGTTCCTCCCGCTGGGCGTGATGGTATTTTTGAGCGCAATGTTTCTGTTGCTGCATACCTATGCGCTGTCTGCGGAATGCGTTGTGGTTCTGCTGCTTGCCTATATTATCGTGTTGGTGATTTATCTGCGGTTTGCACCGAAAGCGCATTTGCTGCTGCTTTTGACACCGCTTCTGTTTGTGTGGAAGATCCCTTATGCGGCTCCGCTGGCAGCGGGACTGTTCGGGACACCGGGAGCTGCGGCTGCGGTTGCAGGCGGCGTAGTGGTATATTATGTGCTGGCATATATTACCGGCAATGCGCAGGCGTTTGGCGGCGGGGAAAGCGATACCATGCTGCAGCGCTTCAGCGATATGGGAACCGGCGTGATCGAAAATAAAGAAATGCTGATTGTAGTGACGGCGTTTGCCATCACAGCGATTTTGGTTTATGCGATCCGCCGCATGAGCATTAACTATTCCAGAGCGATCGCTGTTTTGGTCGGAACGCTGGCAGATATCGTAATTTTGCTGATCGGGGATCTGATGTATGACGCGAATTTTTCACTGGCGGGCGTGATTCTTGGCAGTATTTTATGTGCGCTGATCGCACTGGTGATGCAGTTTTTCCAGTTCAATCTGGATTATGCGCGCACCGAAAAAGTGCAGTTTGAAGATGATGAGTATTATTACTATGTAAAAGCGGTTCCCAAAATGGCAGTGGCAGTGCCGGAGAAGCGGGTAAAACGGATCACGACGCAGCGCGCAAACCAGAATGTCCGCCACAGCCATGGGAAGGGCAAAACCAGAAAATAGTGAGATAGAACAATGGAACAGATCAAAGAGTTTGCGGACAGATATCTGACACAGATACAATTTATAGGACCAATGGATATTGTGGAGATTATCCTCATTTCTCTGATGGTCTATTATCTACTGATCTTTATTCGGAATACCAGGGCATGGCAGCTGTTAAAGGGTGTGTTCGTCATTCTGGTATTTCTTGTGATTGCCGAAATCCTGCAGATGGATACGATCCTCTGGATTGCGAGGACGGCGTTTCAGTTTGCAACAATTGCGCTGATCGTCGTGCTGCAGCCGGAGCTGCGCAAGGCGCTGGAACAGCTCGGACAGAAAAATCTGATCCGTTCCGTCATTCCCTTTGAATCCTCCAAGCCGGAGGAGGGACTCTTTTCCGACCGGACGATCCGTGAGATCGTAAAGGGCTGTGTGGAAATGTCCCGGGCAAAGACGGGCGCGCTGATCGTTGTCAGACAGCTGGACTCCCTGGCAGAATATGAACGTACCGGCATTGCAGTGGATGGTATTGTGACCAGCCAGCTGCTGATCAATATTTTCGAAAAAAATACGCCGTTACATGACGGCGCAGTGATCGTACAGGGGAACCGCGTGACCTATGCGACCTGCTATCTGCCGTTGTCGGACAATATGCGTCTGAGCAAGGATCTCGGAACGAGACACCGTGCAGGCGTCGGTATTTCCGAGGTAACGGATTCCATGACAGTGATCGTGTCAGAGGAAAATGGCAAGATCAGCGTCGCTTATGAAGGAACGTTAAGCAGAGGACTGACGGCGGAGGAACTGGAAGAAAAGCTGAGATCAATTCAGAAAAAACCGACCGATGAGAAAGCGCACAAACGCTGGAAGGGGTGGTTCCACAATGAAAAGTAAGCTCATGCACAATCTGGGTCTGAAGATTATGGCGGTGTTGATTTCCGTTGTGCTGTGGATGCTGGCGGTTGACATCAATGATCCGGTGATAAATAAATATATCAATAATGTACAGGTACAGCTGACCAATACGGGGGCACTGACCGGACAGGGAAAAACCTACCGTATAGTGGACAATTCCGATACGATCCGTGTTTCCGTGCGCGCACCGAAGTCTGCAATCAGCGCAATCGATGCGCAGAGCGTGACGGCAAAGGCAGACCTGTCTGAAATTACAGATGACGGGCGCGTACCGATCGAGCTGTCGTTAAGCAGCGGCCTGGATGTGGAAAAGATCACTTCAGACAGACAGTATGTACAGTTACAGGTAGAAAATAAAAAGACAAGACAGTTAAGCATAGAGGTTGCCAAAAACGGGACACTTCCGGATGGATATGCGACCGGCAGGATCGATATGGAAACCAATACACTCAGCATCAGCGGCCCGGAATCAGCGGTGAATGCGGTAAGCCGCGCAGTGGTGGATATTTCTCTGGATAATGTGACAGCGAATGTGGAAATCGATGCGACAATCCGCCTGCTGGATGCAGACGGCAACGAAATCACCAGCAGTGAAATCCGCAAAAATGTGGACAGCGTAAAGGTAACCGTTCCGATTCTGGAGACGAAGGAGGTCACAATCAGTGCTTCCGCTATAGGAGAACCGGCGGATGGTTATGAACAGACTGGAACGGTAACGGTGTCTCCTGCAACGGTGAAAATTGCAGGACGGGCGGCTGTGCTGGATAAGATCTCGGAGATCACGATCCCGGCAGAGGAACTTGATCTGACGGATGCGACAGCACCGGTGACGAATACGATTGATATCAGAGAATATCTTCCTTCGGACATATCGCTTGCAGATGCTGATTTTGACGGAACAGTAACGGTATCCGCGGATATCGAGCAGATCCGACGCAAGACGATCAGCTTTGATGCGGACAGCGTCCAGCTTTTGAACATTCCGGACGGTTGGCTGGCAGAAGCAGTCAGCGGACAGAATCTGCAGCTGACGGTCAGAGGTCTGCAGGACAATTTGGATCATGTGGATGCAGGGACAATCACGCCTCACGCGGATTTGTCTGCATTGATAGATGAAAACGGCACTGTGACGGCAGGAGAACAGGAAGTGACGGTGAAATTTTTACTTCCCGCTTCTGTGGATCAGGTCAATGTGGTTACGGTGCAGGTGCATCTGACTCAGCTTGCTGCTTCGAATACAGATGCACAGGAAGCTCAGTAAAAGCCGGGCAGGAGAAAATGTAAACGGCGCCCGGAGCAGGGAATGCAGAGCTTGTGGGTTGAATCAGGGCTGCAAACGAAATCCCGAAATCCGGAAGGCTTTGCAGCTTTATAACAGGAGGAAGAGATCATGTCGAGAATGTTCGGAACAGATGGTGTAAGAGGTGTTGCAAATGAAGAGCTGACGCCGCTTTTAGCGATGCAGCTGGGGCAGGCAGGCGCATATGTCCTGACCCGTGAAAACAAGCACAAACCTACAATTATGGTTGGCTGTGACACAAGAATGTCTGGCGATATGCTGGCAAACGCACTGATGGCAGGAATCTGCAGCGTAGGCGCAAATGCGGTTTATGTGGGCGTGATTCCGACTCCGGCGATCGCTTATCTGACCAAGAAATATAAGGTAGAAGCCGGTGTTGTGATTTCTGCATCCCACAACCCGATGGAGTTTAATGGCATTAAATTCTTTGACGGCAATGGCTACAAGCTGCCGGATGCTCTGGAGGATGAGATCGAAGCCCTGATCAAGAACAACATGAATCGTGTGGAATTTCCGACAGGCTCCAGCGTTGGACGGATCAAGTACCGCAAGGACGCAAGAGAGGAATATATCAATCATGCAGTTCGGGCAGTTCCGGTGGATCTGACGAACCTGAAGGTGGTTGTGGACTGTGCAGAGGGTGCATCTCATTATACTTCCATAGAAGCTCTGCGTCAGCTTGGCGCACAGGTTGTTCCGATTCACAATATGCCGGATGGCACGAATATCAATGCAAACTGTGGCTCAACCCATATGGAAGAGCTGCAGGCCCGCGTTGTTTACGAAAAGGCAAATATCGGTCTGGCGTTTGACGGCGACGCAGACCGCCTGCTGGCAGTGGATGAGCTGGGCAACGTCGTGGATGGTGATCAGATCATGGCGATTGTAGGTGCACATATGCGCAACATGGGCAAGCTGAAACAGAACACGATCGTGGCGACTGTCATGAGTAACCTTGGTCTGTTTCTGTTTGGTGAGAAAGAAAAGATCCATATCGAAAAAACCAAGGTCGGTGACCGTTATGTGCTGGAGCGTATGCGGGAAATCGGCGCGAGCCTTGGCGGTGAGCAGTCCGGTCATATTATTTTCCTGGATGAAAATACGACCGGTGATGGTCTGCTGTCTGCGCTGCATCTGTTAGAGGTTATGGTAGTGACCGGAAAACCGCTGTCTGAGCTTTCCAAGATTATGACAGTCCTGCCGCAGGCACTGGTTAATGTTACCGTTCCGAATCACCGCAAAGAGCACTTTATGGAATATCCGGAAATCGCGGCTGCGATCGAAGAGCTGGAAAAAGAGTTTGCAGGAGAAGGCCGCGTACTGATCCGTCCTTCGGGCACAGAGCCGAAGGTGCGTGTCATGATCGAGGGTAAGGACAAAGAACGCATTGATAAAGAAGCACATAGAATTGCAGATCTGATTCAGCAGCTGATGCTGTAATCCAGATATAACTTGTGTTCCGGCTGCAGATGGGGCTTTTGGAACGGGTTGGTGCTTGCCAGATGGGTGCGATAATGGTATGATAATCATGTAAAGATCCGCATTGGGCGGAAAGGGGAGAACAGATATGGTACGCCAGAAGGTAGTAATCAAAAACCCGACAGGACTTCACCTAAGACCGGCTGGAAATCTATGCAAGGAAGCAATCAAATATAAATCGCTGATTACGTTTACATTTCGGGACAGCACGGCGAACGCGAAGAGCGTTCTAAGTGTTCTGGGCGCATGTGTAAAATGTGGCGATGAAATTGAACTGATATGCGACGGACCGGACGAAGAAGAAGCGCTGACAGCCCTGACCGAGGCAATTGAAGGCGGACTGGGGGAGTAAGCTGCAAGGGCAGCAGAAGAACTTTGTTGGACAGGATTGTTTTGTTGAGTGAAACAGGACTGTTTCGTGAAGAGATCAGAAGAGGAGGTCAGACCTGGAGCAGATTTTCAGGCTGGGTTCCTCTTTTTCATGACAATAGAATGCTCGCAGAGCGTGCATTCTATTGTTTGATACCAGGGTCAAAAGGGCGTTTCGTAGTCTCACAACCCGGTATCTTATAGCAAAGTGACAGCTACATTGCTCATAAATACAGTCAGAATGACAGGACACGAAGGGAGAGAAAAAGCAATGATGAATTATCAGAAATACCGCCGTAATCCGGTAATTGACTATCCGGAGCGCCAGTGGCCAGGTAAAGAGATTGAGAAAGCACCCATATGGTGCAGCGTAGACCTGCGCGACGGCAACCAGGCACTGGTAGATCCGATGGTAGTAGAAGAAAAGATCGAAATGTTCCAGTATCTGATAAAGCTGGGCTTTAAGGAAATCGAAGTTGGTTTCCCGGCAGCAAGTCAGATTGAATTCGATTTTCTGCGCCACCTGATTGAGCATGATATGATTCCGGATGACGTATATGTTCAGGTGCTGACACAGTGCCGGGAAGAGCTGATCGCGCGTACCTTTGAATCGATTCAGGGCTGTAAGCAGGCAATCGTACATATTTATAACTCTACGTCCACATTGCAGAGAGATGTCGTGTTCCACATGGATCGTCCGCATATCGTGGACATTGCGGTAAAGGGAACCGAGCTGGTAAAAAAATATGCCGCAGACTTCCAGGGCAAGATCGTCCTGGAATATTCTCCGGAAAGCTTTACCGGAACAGAGTTGGACTTTGCACTTGAAATCTGTACCGCAGTTCAGAAAACCTGGGGCGCAACGAAAGAAAATCCAATCATTATCAATCTGCCGTCTACTGTAGAGATGAATACGCCGAACGTTTATGCAGATCAGATCGAGTGGATGAACCGTCATTTTGAAAACAGAGAGAGCATTATTTTAAGTATCCATCCTCATAACGACAGAGGAACCGGTGTTGCGAGCGCGGAGCTGGCGCTGCTTGCAGGCGCAGAGCGTGTCGAAGGAACTCTGTTTGGAAACGGCGAGCGTACCGGTAACGTGGACGTTTTAAATATCGCCTACAACATGTTCTCCCAGGGCATCAACCCTGAGCTGGAAATCGGACATGTCAACGATATTATCGGTATTTACGAAAGATGCTGCAAGATCCCGATCCATCCGAGACATCCTTATGCCGGCAAGCTGGTATTTACCGCATTCTCCGGTTCCCATCAGGATGCGATCAACAAGGGCGTGCAGGCAATGAAGGAGAGAAAGAGCGAAATCTGGCAGGTTCCTTATCTGCCGATCGATCCTGCCGATATCGGAAGGGAGTACGAGCCCATCGTGCGTATCAATTCCCAGTCCGGCAAGGGCGGTGTCGCTTTCGTTATGGATACTTATTTTGGCTTCAAGCTGCCCAAGGCGATGCACAAAGAGTTTGCAAATGTTATCCAGAAGATATCCGAGAAGCAGGGCGAGGTTTCCCCGCAGCAGATCATGGACAATTTCAAGCGCGAGTATCTGGATCAGAAGGAACCTCTGCACTTCAAGAAGCTGAGAATCGAGGATCTGAGCGGAGATGTGGAATCCGGCGAATTCGATACAAAGGTTATCGTGGACTACACGCTGGCAGGCAAGCCCGGTACATTCGATGCAGTCGGCAACGGCCCGATCGATGCGGTCAAGAGAGGACTGCAGGTTACCTTCGGCATGAATATCAGAGTGCTTGATTACGAGGAGCATGCGCTGCAGAACGGTTCCAACGCGCAGGCAGCAGCATATATCCATATGATGGATGCAGAGAGCGGACGCGTTACTTATGGTGTTGGCGTAAGCTCCAACATCACAAGAGCATCTGTACGCGCAATGTTCTCGGCGGTCAACCGTCTGGAGCTGGTAACGGGCGTATAAGAGACGCATACAACAAAAGAAGAGCTGCGATAAAAGCAGAAAACCGAACCGTTTTGTCGTTTTGGCAGAACGGTTCCTTCATAAGGAGAAAAGTATGGCATATCAGACTCCCTATTTTGTGATCGATGAAAATCAGCTGACGAAAGATTTTCAGATGCTGAAAAGCTCCCTGGAAACATCCTGGGGCAATTACCGGATCGGATATTCCTTTAAAACGAATTCCCTGCCGTGGCTGGTAACCTTTTTAAAGGCGGGCGGCGTGATGGCGGAGGTTGTATCCGACGATGAATATTCGCTGGCCGGCGCACTTGGCTTTTCCGATTCTGAAATTGTATACAATGGACCGGTCAAAAAACGTCCGTCGTTTGAACGGGTGCTGCTTGCAGGCGGCATCCTGAATATGGACGGCAGACGGGAGCTGGACTGGATGGAAGAGCTGGCAGCAGCGCATCCGACACAGACGTTTCGGGTCGGAATCCGGGTCAATTTTGATCTGGAAAAAATGTGCCCGGGACAGACGACGATGGGCGAAGCCGGAGGAAGATTTGGATTCAGCTATGAAAACGGGACATTTGCAGCCGTTTTAGAGCGCGTGCGGCGCATTCCGAATGTTGAGGTCACGGGCTTACATCTGCATTCCAGCAGTAAGTCCAGAAGTGTCGCGGTATTCGAAGCAATTGCTTCGATGGCATGTAAATTAAAGCGGGAATTTTCCCTGAACCTGTCTTATGTGGATCTGGGCGGCGGTTATTGCGGCGGTCTGGAAGGACGTCCGCAGTATCCGGACTATTTTCCGGCTGTGGCGAAGGTTTTACAAGAAGAATTTACGCCAGAACGAACAATGTTAATCGTTGAGCCGGGCATTTCTCTTTTGTCAAAGGCAAGTACGTTTGTGACAGGCGTCGTGGATGTGCGTGATATCGGAAACGAGCGGTATTTGATCACGGACGGAAGCCGTTTCAATATCGACCCGACGATGATTAAGAGCAGCCACCTGTTCCATCTGGAATTGAATGAGGCAAACCCGGGTGCAGAGCAGCGAAAAACGATGGCGCACCAGTGCGTATCGGGCTATTCCTGCATGGAAGTGGACCGGATTTTTGAATACCGCGACGGAATCGAGCTGATGGAGGGCGACCGGATTGTTTATGAAAATGTGGGCGGCTATACGATGAGCCTGAATCCGTTGTTTATCCAGTATTTCCCGGACGTTTATATCCGCCGGGACGGGAAGCTTTATAAGATCAGAAACCGCTGGACGCCGAAGGAATATATGCAGAACAGCATGTTGTATGGAGAAGAACAAAAATGACGACGATCTTGATTTTGAGCTGCGGAACGCGCAATAAGCTGGTACGTTTTTTTAAAGAAGCCTTTCATAGTCTGCCGGGCGGCGGAAGGGTGGTCGTGACGGACTGCAGCCCGTGGGCACCTGCACTGTACGAGGCGGATGCATTTTATCTGGTACCGCCGATGAAGGATCCCGGATACGAAGACAGGATTCTGGAAATCTGCATGCGGGAACAGGTCAATGCACTGCTTCCACTGTTTGAGGATGAGCTGGATCTGCTGGCACAGAACCGGAAGAAGTTTGAGGAAAAAGGGATCACAGCGATTGTATCGGACGCAGAAAGCGTTGCAGTCTGCCGGGATAAGTACGGCTTTTTCTCCCTGCTGCAGAAAAACGGACTGCCGGTGCTGTATACGAGCGCATCTCTGGAAGAGTTTGACTCGGATTACGCGGAAGGAAAGATTGCGTTCCCGGTATTTGTAAAGCCTGTTCGGGGCTGCGGAAGCGTCGGCATCAGCCGGGTGGACAACCGCGAGCTTCTTGGTGTGCTGTGCCGTTATAGCAAAGAGCCGCTGTTGATCCAGCAGTATGCGGACGGTGAGGAATTCGGCGCGGATATTTACGTCGATTTGATTTCCAAAAAACCTGTAGCTATTTTTACGAAGAAAAAAGTGCGGATGCGGGCGGGCGAAACCGAAAAATCGATTTCCGTCAAAGATCCTGCGCTGTTTGAAGTGATTGAAAAGACGGTTTCCGCGCTTTCGCTGGCAGGTCCGATCGACATGGATATTTTCCGGATTGACGGCAAATATTATATTTCCGAAATCAATCCGCGGTTTGGCGGCGGCTATCCCCACGCATGGCACTGCAACGTGAGGTTCCCGGAGCTGATCGCGAAAAATCTGCGCGGCGAGGAAAATGAGCCGCAGATCGGCGCATACGAAGCGGACATGTGTATGATGAAATATTCCGACGAGATCGTGCGGAAGCTGTGAGACGCAGTGAAATAAAAATCCATGCTTCTGAGTCAAAATAGCATGGATATAAACAATAGAATGCACGCTCTGCGAGCATTCTATTGTCATGAATAAAAAAGACATGTTAGAATGAAGGGAGAAATGGAGCAGATGACGGAACTTGAAGCTGAGTGTCGGCATAGATACCGGGTTCGGAGCATCCGGGAGGATGATTACGGCTGTGAAGAGCGTCCGGAGGGCGTTTGGCCGACCGTGCTTGTTGAATTGGAGGATGAAAACGGACAGCTCCGTCTGCTCCGGCAAAAGGATCACTATCTGTATGAACAGCAGATCGAGGAGGGCGATCAGGTGATTCTGGAACAGGAGATTCTGAAAAGAATAGAATAATCTGGGAAAGGCTAACAAGAGGGGAAAGGATAATGAAAACAGAAGAGAAAAGAAACCTACTGAGACAGCCGGATGAGATCAGGCTGATGACAGGCAGTGCGCAGACGGAGCAGGAGACCGCGCCCGATGCAGCTGCTTTCAGAGCAGGTGACGTTACAGTGGAGTTTGCGGAAGCCGACGGCAGCCTTGCGGTATTCGTGCAGGCACAGAACACACCGGTTCGGGAGCTTGTGCTTACCTGGAAAGCTATATTTGGCGGGGCGGGCGAGGTGCTCGGGGACACCTGGGAACGCGGTTACGGTGATCTGGAATGGAAAAAGGAAGCAGATCATATCGGAATGCCGTGGTACTTTTTCCGGCATGAAGCGGGAAAATGCCTGGCATTTGGTGTAAAGGTGCGTCCATCTGCCATGTGCTGGTGGGAAAAGGACGGTGCGGATGTAAAGCTGCATCTGGACGTACGCTGCGGTACGTATGGCGTGAAGCTTGGCGGACGGAAGCTGGAAGCTGCAAGGGTCGTTATGGCGTCCTATGTGCTGGAAGAAGCCGATACGCCGGTAGAAGTATTTGAAGCCTGCAGGGCGTTTTGCAGCGAGATGTGCGACGATCCCGACTGTAGAGATACTGTAATTTACGGCGGGAACAACTGGTACTATGCCTATGGAAAAAGCTCTGCAAGGGAAATTCTCGAAGACAGCGCATATCTTGCGGAGATGACGGAGGGCATCGAAAACCGCCCGTTTATGGTGATGGATGACGGCTGGCAGATCGATCACAGCGATTCTTATAACGGAGGTCCCTGGCGGGTTGGCAATGCGGATTACGGGGACATGGGAGAGCTCGCTGCGCAGATGAGGGCAAAAAATGTGCGCCCCGGCATCTGGTTTAGACCGCTGTACGATCATTCTGCGGATATTCCGGCAGAGTGGAGGCTGGAGCGCAATGCAGAGGTGTTCGATATTTCTGTACCAGAGGTTCTGGAACATATCGCACAGGATATCAGACAGCTTGGAGACTGGGGCTATGAGCTGATCAAACACGATTTTTCGACCTATGATATCTTTGGTTACTGGGGAGTTGAGATGGGAACCAGGCTGACGGCTGGCAGTTGGCGCTTCCATGACGATACAAAAACCACGGCAGAACTGATCGTTCGTTTTTATGAAGTCATTCATGAAGCAGCAAAACGCGAGGATCGTCAGGACGTCCTGATTCTTGGCTGCAACTGTATCGGACATCTGGGCGCAGGGCTGATGCAGGGAAATCGTACCGGAGACGATACAAGCGGTGTAGAATGGGAAAGGACCCGGAAAATGGGCATCAACACGCTGGCATTCCGGATGCTGCAGCAGGGGACGTTTTACGGGGCGGATGCAGACTGCGTCGGAATCACAGAGCATATTGACTGGAACAAGAACCGACAGTGGATGGAAGTGCTTGCAGAAAGCGGGACGCCGTTTTTTGTATCGGTAAAACCGGGATTTCTGAACGAGAGTCAGAAGGAAGAGTTAAAAGAAGCATACCGGAAGGCATCACAGCCGCACCCGGTAGCAGTGCCGCTGGACTGGATGGAGACAAAAACGCCTGAAAAATGGCAGACCTACGCCGGCAGAAGAGAATACAATTTTTAAAAAGAAAGAAGCCGCTGCGCTGGCAGAATGTGTCGCGCGGCGGCTTCTTTATCGTATAGGAAACTTCGTTTCCATACGATAATAAATGCTTTACGAGGATGCGCACTCGGCGCAAGAATGTGCCAAGGCACATTTTTTTTTACAGAACTTACGCGGGTACCGGAAAAACGAGCTGCACGAGCAGCATGTATAAAACCGTGCCGCCGACGATGGAGAGCAGCAGGTTGTGCCTCCATTTGTGGACGACAATGACGAACACGGCACTGAAGAGCTCCGGCAGTCCATGAGAACCGGAAAATACAGAGACATTTTTAAAACAGTAAACGACGAGCATTGCGATCGAAGCGCTCGGGAGCGCTGCGCCGAGGTAGGCAACAACGCGCGGCGTTTCTTTTCCGGCGGGAAACAGGAAAAACGGAAGGGCGCGGATCAGAAAAGTGCCGAGCGCGATAATGCCGATTGTGATCACAAGCTGCAGGGGAGTCTGTATGGTCATTTGGAAATCTCCTTTCGAAATAACAAAAGTGCGGCTAAAATGCCAGCCATGGAAAAGAGCAGGAAACGGTCAGAGCCAACGACGATCAAACTGATCAGCGTGATGCCAAGACCGAGCAGGGCGGGAAGCCTGGAGTGTGCTTTTTCCCATTGTTCGACAAAAATTACCAGAAACAGTGCTGTCATGGCAAAGTCAATGCCTGTGGAATCAAAAGGCAGGAAGCTGCCGGCAGCAGCGCCGATACAGGATCCGATGATCCAGTAGAGTTGATCGAGCAGCGAGATAAAGAACAGAAACCAGTCCGGATCAATTCCTTCCGGGGCGCTGACTCCGCAGAGAAGAGAGTAGGTTTCATCTGTCAGGGAAAAAATCATATAGGGCTTGCGTTTTCCCATGCGTTCAAACGGTTTTAACATGGAAAGACCGTAGAACAGATGCCTTGCATTTACCATGAGCGTCAGCAAAAAAGCAGAAACCGGAGAAAATGCAGAGGTCATCAGGCTGATGGCGGCAAACTGCATCGAACCGGCGTAGATAAACGTACTCATGAGGAACGCCCAGAGGACGGAAAAACCGTTTTCGGCGATCAGGACGCCGAACGCTGCGCCGAGAAAAAGATAGCCGAGCATGACGGGGACTGTGTAGGGAACAGCAGCCCATAGCGCTTTTCGTTTCATAAAAATAGTAACCTCCTAAGTTAGTAGGATAAAATGCGATATCAGTTTAACGCGATACAGTGGTCTTGTCAAATGATTCGCAGGAAAGCATCGAAGATGGGATTTTACAAATGGCGCGTGTGAACAGTAACCCTGTAGGTACATTCGCTGCAAAATCGCGGAAGCCGGGATGGAATTTCTATAAAAAACGTGCTAAAATTCAGAAAAGGAACGAGGCGGCATGAAATTGTCTGCCCGGTAAGGAGGAGAACGATGTCAGAAGAAAAAAAGGGAATTGCGGATGCAGAAAACAGCACAACGACAGAGACGATGGCGGATTATGCAAGGGAGCTGGAAGCTTCTTTCCGTACAATCCGGGAGGGGGATGTGATTTCCGGAACCGTTATCGACGTGCGGGAAACCGGCGTAACGCTGGATCTCGGTTACTATGCGCCTGCGGTTATTAAAACAGAGGATTTGAGCAAGGATCCGTCGTTTTCCGTGCTGGCGGATATCCATGTCGGAGATACGCTGGAAGGAACTGTTGTCAAAAGAGACGATGGAGCCGGCAATATCCAGATGTCCTGCGTAGAAGCAGCAGAGACACTCGGCTGGGACAGACTCAAACAGTATCAGGAAGAAAAGACGATTCTCAAGATAAAGGTAAGCGAAAGCGTCAATCAGGGCGTAACTGCTTATGTGGAAGGAATCCGCGGATTTATCCCGGCGTCCCAGCTGGCACTGGATTATGTGGAGGATACGACGGAGTTTGTCGGGAAAACGCTGGAAGTGCGCGTGATTACGGTGGATTCAGACCGCCAGAAGCTTGTGTTGTCCGCAAAGGATGTCCTGAAAGAAAAGGAAGCGGAGCGCCTGAACCATAAAATTTCCATGATCGTGCCTGGTACAGTTGTAGAGGGACGCGTGGAAAGTCTGATGCCATACGGTGCATTTGTGGATCTTGGCGATGGATTAAGTGGTTTGGTACACATTTCCCAGATCAGCCAGAAGCGTCTGAAAAAGCCTTCAGAGGTGCTGACAGTCGGGGATACCGTGCGGGCAGTTGTTTTAAATACGAAGGACAACCGGATCAGCCTGAGCATCAAGGCTGCAGCCGAGAACGCAGAGCCGGACGAGCTGGAAGAAAAACAGGCGGCAGAGTACAGCTCGAATGAGGCGGTCGGAACCTCGCTGGGCGACCTGCTGAAGGGGTTAAAGCTGTGAGCCAGCCGTTGACAGGCCAGGCCTTTTGTGCTACTGTAAGCATATGAAGCTGCGGTCAGATGTGGCGGCAGCCGGATATTGAAAAAGAGAATGCAAAGACGGAGAGAGTACATCCGGGGAAGCTTTACAGAGAGGACTTTTGAATGCAGCCCGATACAGGCGGCAGGAAGCTGAGAGAAGTCGGGAAGAAGCGGATGGAACATGGCTCCCGAGCGGCGCACCGAACCGGAGAGGTAAGGCTGCGACAGGTCCGCCTGTTATAGCGGAAGGGTCTTGCACCAAACGGCGCAGCACCCGATAAGATATACTTTGTGAGAAGTATATGAACAGAAGTGGTACCGCGAACGATTCGCCTTCTTGTTGTGGCTTTTTAGCTGCAATGAGGAGGCGATTTTTTATTCATGACAATAGAATGCTCGCAGAGCGTGCATTCTATTGTTGCGACATTAAGGAGGAAGCATGAGCAAAGGAAAATTTTACATGACAACTGCCATTGCGTATGCATCGGGCAAACCGCATATCGGCAATACCTATGAAGCAGTTCTGGCAGACAGCATCGCGCGGTTTAAGAGAAAAGACGGATATGATGTCTTTTTCCAGACCGGAACAGACGAGCATGGACAGAAAATTGAATTAAAGGCAGCGGAAGCGGGCGTAACACCTCAGGAATACGTAGATAAGGCTTCCGCAGAAATCAAGAGAATCTGGGATCTGATGGGTACTTCTTATGACAAGTTCATCCGTACGACAGAACCGGATCACGAAAAACAGGTACAGAAAATTTTCAAGCGCCTGTATGATCAGGGCGATATTTACAAAGGCTCTTATGAAGGAATGTATTGTACGCCATGTGAATCCTTCTGGACACAGTCCCAGTTAAAGGACGGAAAATGTCCGGACTGCGGCAGAGAAGTGAAACCTGCAAAGGAAGAAGCATATTTCTTCAGAATGAGCAAATATGCGCAGCGCCTGATCGACCATATCAACAGCCATCCGGAATTTATCCAGCCGGTATCCCGCAAAAACGAGATGATGAACAATTTCCTGCTTCCCGGACTGCAGGATCTGTGCGTTTCCAGAACCTCTTTCAAATGGGGTATCCCGGTTGATTTCGATGAGAAACACGTTGTTTATGTATGGCTGGATGCGCTGACCAACTATATTACCGGTATCGGCTACGATGCGGAAGGCAACAGCAGCGAGCAGTATAAAAAGCTCTGGCCGGCTGATCTGCATCTGATCGGAAAAGATATCATCCGCTTCCATACAATTTACTGGCCGATTTTCCTGATGGCATTGAATGAGCCCCTGCCCAAGCAGGTATTTGGTCATCCCTGGCTGCTGCAGGGTGATGGCAAGATGAGCAAATCCAAAGGAAACGTGCTGTATGCGGATGATCTGGTAGATTTCTTCGGCGTGGACGCAGTCCGCTATTTCGTACTGCATGAGATGCCGTTTGAAAATGATGGCGTAATCAGCTGGGAGCTGATGGTGGAACGGTTAAATTCCGATCTCGCCAATACGCTGGGCAACCTGGTAAATCGTACGATTTCCATGAGCAACAAGTATTTCGGCGGCGTTGTAGCGGATAAGGGCGCAGCAGAGGCAGTTGATGAGGATCTGAAAGCAGTTGTAACCGGAACCTACGATAAGGTTGCGGCAAAGATGGAAGGCTGGAGAGTCGCAGACGCGATCACCGATATTTTTACGCTGTTCAAGCGCTGCAACAAATATATCGACGAGACAGAACCGTGGGTGCTGGCAAAAGACCCTGCAAAAGCAGACCGTCTTGCTACCGTATTGTATAACCTGACAGAGAGCATTGTAATCGGTGCGTCCCTGCTGGAGCCTTATATGCCGGGCACTGCGGAAAAGATCGCAGCCCAGCTCAATACTTCTCTGCGCAGCTTCGAAGAATGCACGACCTTCGGCGGCTATATATCCGGCAGCAAAGTTACAGAGAAACCGGAAATCCTGTTCGCAAGACTGGATGTAAAGGAAGTTCTGGAAAAGGCAGCAGTGATGTTTGAGGCGCGTAAGGCACTGGCGGAAGAGGCTGAGGAAGAAAAAGAAGAGGACGTGATGGAGCTGACGAAAAAGCCGGAGATCACCTTTGAAGATTTCGAAAAGATGCAGTTCGCGGTTGGCGAAATCATCAAATGCGAACCGGTTCCGAAGTCTAAAAAGCTTCTCTGCTCCCAGGTAAAAATCGGGAAAGAAGTAAAACAGATCGTTTCCGGAATCCGCGCACATTACACGGCAGAAGAGATGGTAGGCAAAAAGGTTATGGTTTTAGTGAACTTAAAGCCTGCAAAGCTCGCCGGTGTTCTGTCGGAAGGCATGCTGCTGTGTGCAGAGGATGCCGAAGGCAATCTTGCGCTGGTAACACCGGAGAAAAATATGCCTGCCGGAGCAGAGATCTGCTGACGGTTAGAGTTGACCGGAACTTTATATAATGTTAATATAAAAATGTGAGGGCCGCAGAAGAGAATTTGCTGTGAAAAAGCAGCAGGATTTTTCTTGCTGCGGCTCTGTCTGTAAACGGAGGCATGCGACTGTTTCCGGAAAAAGAGGGGAAAACGAAACGGGGGAACGGGATATGAAAAAAGAAGAAATTTTTTTCCTGTCAAGAGATGGTAAAACGAAGATTCATGCAGTAAAATGGATACCGGAGGGTAAACCGGTCTGTATCCTGCAGATCGTGCACGGTATGGCGGAATATATCGAACGATATGAGCGTCTGGCCTCCGTACTGACCAGGCAGGGGATTCTGGTGACCGGGGAGGATCATCTGGGACACGGAAAGAGCGTCGGGGAAAACGGGATCTACGGCTATTTCTGCGCGCATGATCCGGCGACGGTGGTAGTTCGGGATGTTCATCGTCTCAAAAAAATGGTGCAGGAGCAGTACCCCGGTGTTCCGTATCTGTTATTGGGACATAGCATGGGGTCTTTCATCCTCCGCAATTACCTGAGCCGTTACGGCAGCGGAATTGACGGAGCGATCGTGATGGGAACCGGTATGCAGCCGAAGGCGGTTTTAAATGCAGCCAAAGCAGTGACGAAGCTTCAGAAGGCTTTTTTAGGGGATACGCATGTGAGCCGTCTGTTGGACAAAATGGCATTTGGAAGCTATCAGAAAAAGATTACAGACGGCGTTGGAAGCATGGATTGGCTGTCCCGGGACAAAAAAGAGGTTCAAAAATACCTGGACGATCCGCAGTGCGGCTTCGTCTTTACAGTCAACGGGTTTGAGACGCTGTTTGAACTGATCGGCAGGCTTCACGACCCGGAAAGCATTCATAAAATTCCCAAAGAGCTTCCGGTTCTGTTTGTCGCAGGACAGGAGGATCCGGTCGGCAGCTATGGCAAAGCGGTTCTGGAGGTTGTAGAAAGCTTTCAAAACAGCGGGATGACACAGGTAGAATGCAAATTATATCCTGGTATGCGTCACGAGCTGGTCAATGAAATCGGCCGGGAAGAGGTGGATGCAGACCTTTTAAAATGGATTTTAAATACAGCCCGGGTGGCTGGACAGAGTTTTTAGAAAATGCAGTTTTAGGTTTCATTTGTCGCTTAAGCGGCAGAATGCGAGGAGAATATGAAGAAAACAGGGATTGCAGCAATGATGTTATCGACGGCGATTGCAGTATCCAGCATCGCTGTACCGGTCTGTGCAGCGCCGGGACAGACGGCGGAGAGTGCGCAGATGCAGGAACAGCCGCAGACAGAGACAGAGCCCGCCAAATCCATCAGCGATGAGGATTTTGCAAAGCTGCTGGATTTTGTAAAAGAAAAGTGGGACGCAGGCGAGCTGGATAACGCAGAGGATATCAAAGCTGCGATCAGCGAGGGAGAAAAAGAGTTCGGCGTTTCCCTTGACGAGAGCACGAGAACGACGCTTGCTTCCGCGCTGCAGCAGTTAAACGGGATCGGCTTAAACCATGAGACGGTCATTGCGCTTGCACAGAAAATGTATGAAAGCTACGGTGATACGCTGGTAGAAAACCTTTCGGATGCGCTGCAGGAGCAGCTTGCAGGTCCTCTCGGCGAGACGATTCAGGAACAGCTGATCGAACCTGCAAAAGAGACTGTGATGGAGACTGCCAAAGCGATTGCAGCTAACACAGCGCAGCATTTCTGGCAGGACCTGAAGCAGAGCGTGATCGATTTCCTGAACCATGTTTTCCAGAAAGGGGAAAACTGACGCCAGATTTTCCTGATATAGACAGCTAAAAAATGATCTAAAACCGCACGAACGGTTTTTGATAAATTTTGACAACAAGAGAAGAGAGGAATGTATGAATGAAGCTTTTTAACCTGGACAGCCCGGTCATGGTCTTTTTGAGCAAGGTTGCCAACCTGATGATCCTGAACGTGCTGACAATCATCTGCTGTATTCCGATTTTTACGGCAGGGGCGGCGATTACGGCACTGTATTATGTGACGATCAAAATGGCGAGAGGGGATGACCCGTATATCATAAAAGGATATTTTAAGTCCTTTAAAGAGAATTTTAAGCAGGCGACGATCATCTGGCTGATTATGCTTGTTGTGATTGCGATTATCGCAGTGGACTGGAGAGTCACGCTGGTGATGATGACAGGAAGCAGTGCAAAGATCATGAAAACGGTGCTGTTTATCGTATCCTTCCTCCTGCTGCTGACCGGCCTTTATATTTTCCCGGTTTTGTCCAGATTTGACAACACTGTAAAAAATACCTTCCGGAACGCGTTCCTGATCAGCTTTATGAACCTGCCTAAGAGCGTCCTGATCGTGATCATCCATCTGATTCCGGTTGCTTTATTACTGGTAACGATCCAGGCTCTGCCGTTTCTGTTCCTTCTTGGAGTCCCTGCAGTCGCATATTTCAGCAGTCTGCTGTATGTCGGGATCTTCAAACGCTTTGAGCCGGAAGAACAGGTACAGGATGGCGAGAACCTGGCTCCCCTGTCCTTTATCGTAGAGGAAGAACAGGCAAAGCAGGCGGCACTGGAAGCGGAAGCAGCGGCAAAAACAGCAGAATCCGCAGAAAACAAGACAGAAACAGATGCTGTTGAAACCGAAAATCAGATTTAACCAGACAGTGCTTTGGCAAAGTGCATAGATAGAAACGATACGTTTTGTTCAAAACGCTGATGAACTTTTGGAGTTAAAATCTTTTTTGGCAGATTCCACAAGCATCTCCAAAAAGTTTGTGGAATACTGGTATAGCCAAAATCGGGCATTTTCGGTATACTAGATCTAGATTCAATCGAGAAAGCTCGAGATTAAATTTTCAGGGAGGCAAAATAATGGCAAGCTTATCTTTAAAGAACATTTGCAAAGTGTACCCCAATGGTTTTGAGGCTGTTAAAAACTTCAACCTCGAGATCGCAGATAAAGAGTTTATCATTTTCGTAGGCCCTTCAGGTTGTGGTAAGTCCACTACCCTTCGTATGATCGCTGGTCTGGAAGATATCTCTTCCGGTGAACTGAAGATCGGTGACAGAGTGGTTAACGATGTAGAGCCTAAGGACAGAGATATCGCGATGGTATTCCAGAACTACGCTCTGTATCCTCATATGACCGTATATGATAACATGGCATTCGGTCTGAAATTAAGAAAAGTTCCGAAGGACGAAATCGACAAGATGGTAAAAGAAGCTGCAAAGATCCTGGATCTGACTCAGCTGCTTGATCGTAAGCCGAAGGCTCTGTCCGGTGGTCAGAGACAGCGTGTTGCTATGGGACGTGCTATCGTTCGTAACCCTAAGGTATTCCTGATGGACGAGCCTCTGTCCAACCTGGATGCTAAGCTGCGTGTACAGATGCGTATCGAGATCGCTAAGCTGCATCAGAGACTGGGCACCACCATCATCTATGTAACACATGACCAGACCGAGGCTATGACACTGGGTACCAGAATCGTAGTTATGAAAGACGGCGTTATCCAGCAGGTAGATACTCCTCAGAACCTGTATGAGAAGCCTCAGAACCTGTTCGTAGCAGGATTCATGGGATCTCCTCAGATGAACTTCCTGGATGCAGTTGTAAGAATCAACGGCACTGCAGTAACTCTGGAAGTAGCTGGTCAGTCCATCCCGCTTCCTCCTGCAAAGGCTAAGAAGCTGATTGATGGCGGTTACAACGGAAAGACTGTTGTTATGGGTATCCGTCCTGAAGACGTTTACGATTCCGAGATGTTCATTGAGACCGCTAAATGCGTATTCTCTTCTACTATCAAGGTTTACGAACTGCTTGGTGCTGAAGTATTCCTGTACTTCGATCTGGGCGAGTTCCCGATGACCGCAAGAGTAGATCCTCGTTCCAATGCAAGACCTGGCGACACTGTTAGATTTGCATTCGATGTTGAGAAGATCCACGTATTCGACAAAGAGACCGAGCAGGTTATCACCAACTAATCAAGAGCATAGAAAAGAGCCATTGCGAAATGCAATGGCTCTTTTTGAATTCTACAGTTCACTCGTGCCTTTTTATGAGCAAAAGGAGCTGCGAAGCAGCGGAAAGCATCGAAGATGCGGTTCATGACAATAGAATGTTCGCGAAGCGTACATTCTATTGTATTGCGAATGGCGCGTGAGAACTGTATCGTTTTAGAATGTATCCGTCAGGTTATCACTCAGGTTCCACTCGGCAGCGATCCGGTAGGCTTCCTCGACGCAGGAATCCCACATGAAGGCAGGATCATGGCAGTCGGAGCCGATCAGGACGGGAATGGAAGTTTTGGCGACTTTTTTCCAGAAGTCAGCGTATGGATAAGGCCAGCGGTGGTCGTTTCCTAAGGATTGGATGCCTTTTCGGATGCCGTTGGCATTTAATTCCAAAACAGCTCCGGTCTGGACGGCGGCGTTTAGGATGATATTACAGGCCTCCTCGCAGTTGTCATCCCAGGAATAGGGATTGTTGAAAAATACATCGGGATGAGCGAGAATCGGGAAGCATCCGGTTTCCAGCGCTTCTTTGACGGAATGGGCATATTTGATATATCCGCGCGTACCGATTTTTTCAGGAATTGAGAAGACATGAACGTAGGAACCGTCATCCTCCTGGTAATAATGCTGACCCAGCAGCAGATAATCCAGCTTTTTTTCTTTTAATAAAAAGGAATAATAATCGCGGCTGTCAGGGCAGTATTCAATTTCCAATCCTTTCAGGATCGGGAAGGGAACGGTCGGGCGCAGTGCATCCATACATGCAAGATATTCGTCGAGGTCGGCATAGGGCATGCGGGAGTCGAAGCGGTTGTCCGGAAACGGACCGTGGTCGCTGAAGCCGAGGACGTCAAGGCCTGCATCCAGGGCGGTTTTTACATAATCTGCTTCCGTACCCTCGGCGTGCATACAGCGTTTCGTGTGTGTATGGTAATTTGTTTTTTTCATCAGAATCCTCCGTGATTTTGGGAAAGCTGTGTAGACAGCAATGCCCTGCTACATTATAATGAATAGCAGGAAAAAGAACAAGTCGAAAAGGAGAAACAAATGAACCCTTCCGCAATTTTAAAACTAATGAGTGCAAAGGCTGCGTTTACAAAAAATCATCCCAAATTCAGCGCTTTTTGTAAAGCGGCCCTTTCCAGACCGATCGAGCCGGGAACGATAATCGAAATTTCCCTGCAGCGTCCGGGTGAGGAACCGATGATGGCGAACATCAAAGTGCAGCAGGAGGATCTGGATCTTCTGGAAAGCCTGAAAGGACTTTCGGAGTAAAGCTGGAAGTCGGCGGAAAAGGGTGAACCGACGATGGAAAAAGGATGGGCAGAAGGCTGCAACGATCCGTCGGAACAAAAAAAACTTGCACAAAAAATGCCGATGTTTTATTATAATTGATAAGAAGTTTGTGACTTTTGACGAAAATGCAGAATGAGAGGAACGGATATGATTTCAAATCAGATCATTCAGACGAGTATCGATGAATTGAAAGCAATTACCAAGGTCGATATTTATGTGTTCGACCTGGATGGCATAAAGGTGGCTGCAACGACTGAGGATATTGAAATTCCCCGTGAAATTATTACGGGATTTGCCGCATCTCCGGCAGATAGCCAGGTGGTCGGCGGATATCACTTTCTGAAGGTGCTGGACGATAGCGAGGTGGCATATGTTCTGGCGTCGCGCAGCAACAATGATGATGCATATATGGTCGGCAAGATTGCAGTCAGCCAGATTCAGAATCTGATCATTGCTTATAAGGAACGGTTTGACCGGAACAATTTCTTCCAGAACCTGATTTTGGATAACTTACTTCTGGTAGATATCTATAACCGGGCACAGAAGCTTCATATTGAAGTAGAGGGACCGAGAATCGTTTATCTGGTTGAGACGAGACTGGAAAAAGACAGCAGCGGCATGGAGCTGTTGAGGAGTCTGTTCAGCAGCCAGAACGGTGACTATATTACCGCAGTGGATGAAAAGAATATCATCCTGATCAAAGCGGTGGAGCGCGATGCTTCCCCGGAATCCCTGGAGTTGATCGCGAATACGATCGTCGATATGATGAACAGCGAAGCGATGCTCAAGGTGCGCGTTTCCTACGGCACGGTCGTGCAGGAGCTGAGAGAGGTTTCCAAATCTTATAAAGAAGCGACGATGGCGATGGATGTTGGCAGAATTTTCTATGCGGAAAAAAATGTCATCGCATATTCTACGCTGGGAATCGGACGTCTGATCTACCAGCTGCCCGTCAATCTGTGTCGGATTTTCATCGAAGAGATTTTCGGTGGCAATCAGGTTTACGATCTGGACGAAGAGACGCTGACGACGATCAACAAATTTTTCGAGAACAACTTAAATGTGTCCGAGACGAGCAGACAGCTCTTCATCCACAGAAATACGCTTGTATACAGAATTGAAAAGCTGCAGAAAGCGACAGGGCTGGATATCAGAACCTTTGAGGACGCGATGACCTTTAAGATTGCGATGATGGTCGTCAACTATATGAAGTATCTGGATACACGGGAATATTGATAAAAGGGGGAAATACCGATGGAGTTTCAGGATCGGAATGCAGGGGAGGAGGAATTTTCTCAGGCAATTATTGAAAATCTCTTTCTGTTAAAAGACGGCAGCGTAGTGATGGGGTGCCATGTGGTGTGCGGTACGGTGCACCGCGGAGATCGTTTCTATTATGTAGACTGTGTTGGTCGAGAGTGCTTTGCAGTAACTGTTGCAGATATCGCGGTGCCGAAGGTCGGCAGTGTGGAAAAGGTCAGCGCCGGGGAAGAAAATGCGAGACAGGCGGCAATCAAGGTCGCAGAGCGCGTGATCGGCAAGGTACATCCGGGGCATATGCTGCAGAGCGAGCCGGAAGAGATTATTTATAAAGAAGCGCCCGGCTGGGATGCGATTACCGCGTGCTTTGAAAAGCGTTATCCGGATCAGAAGATTCCTGCGCATTTCGGCTGCTATGCGAGCTACAAGCCGGATGAAATGGGACCGCTGGACGGGATCAGCGTTTATAACGGCGGGGACTATTTCCATTTTGTAACCTATGGTCTTTCTGAACTGTACGAGAAGCAGAACGGCAACCCGGAGCGGAGCGGATACGGGTTTGAGCTGACGCTGAAGCTGAAAAAAGAAGGACTGGAAAATCCTGCTCTGGAGGTTCGTCATATATGTAGCCTGCTTCAGATGATTGCGGGCATCACGGTCAACAACGGACATCAGTTCACGCCCGGGCAGTTCCTGGCGATGGGGCAGCAGAGAGGTCTGGATGCCGCATCGAAATCTGCGATTACCGGATTTATCACCAAGGAGGACGACATTGGAACGGTGGAATCTTCCTTCGGCAAGGTACAGCTGGTGCAGCTGATCGGTGTAAAAGCGGAAGAAATCGAGCAGATGAAGAACAAGACGATGACTCCTGCGCAGCTGGCAGAGATTTTAAAAGACGGTTTGACTGACTACAAGAGATAAGTCGTTTTCGAAGAAAAGCAAGAAAAGAGAAGGAAAAATGAAATTTCAGATTGTGAGCGACAGCTCCTGTGATCTGCCGAAAGAGCGTGCGCAGGAACTGGGAGTTGATATTGTTCCGTTTTATGTTTCTTTTGAAGAAGAAAACTATATGAAAGAGGGCGTCGATATCAGCGTAGAGGATTTCTACCAGATGATGGCGGATCGGGCAGGAACATTCCCCAAGACTTCGATGCCTTCGGTTCAGGATTATGTCGATGTGTTTGAAAAGTATGTAAAAGATGGTGTACCGGTTCTGTGCATCTGCTTAAATGCAGCATTTTCCGGTTCTATTCAGTCGGCGATGAATGCGAAAAACCAGATTCTGGAGGACTATCCGGAAGCACAGATCGAGGTTGTGGATTCGGAAGAAGTGACGGCATTACAGGGGATGTTTGTTGAGGAAGCCTGCAGACTGCGCGGAGCGGAGCTGGATCTGAAGGAAACGGTGAAGCTTCTGGAAGAGATCCGTCCGACCGGCAGAATCTTTTTTACAACGAACGATCTGGATTACCTGCAGCATGGCGGCAGAATTGGCAGAGCAGCGGCGACAATCGGCAATGTTTTAAAGATCAAGCCGATGATCGAATATGTCAATAAAGAGCTGGTCTCAGCAGGTGTCAGCAGAGGAAGAAAAAAATCGCTGCAGTCTGTGATTGATAAGGCGAAGGCTTATATCGAGGCGGACCATATTGATTTAAAAGAATACCGGATAGGTCTGGAATGCGGCCTGGACAAAGAAGAATTCCGTAAATTTGAAGAACAGGTGAAGGCTGCATTTAAGGACTACGAAGGAGAGATCGAACGGTTTGAAGTCTTTCATGTAGGTGCGACGATCGGTGTCCATACCGGTCCGTACCCGACAGGTATCGCATTATTAAAGCGCTGCCGTTACTGATGCAGCTTTTATCCGGAGGTTGAGATGGCGGATTCCAACATTACCAAAAATGCACTGGCCGTATCGATGAAGAAGCTGATGGAGAAAAAGCCTTTTTCCAAAATCAGCGTAGGAGATATCTGCGAGGATTGCGGCATGAACCGGAAAAGCTTTTATTATCATTTCCGGGACAAATATGACCTGGTAAACTGGATTTTTTATGTGGATTTTATTGAGCGGATGGACTGGAGCAGCTGCCGCAATGAGTGGGATATGCTGGAAGCGCTCTGTAGCCATTTTTACAGGGAGCGTCTGTTTTATCAGAACGCGCTTCAGGTAGAAGGACAGAATTCTTTCCGGGAATATTTCTGTGGAATGCTTCGTCCGGTTTTGATGCTCCTGACACAGAATCTGGTGGAAAAGGGGCGGAAAAAGGAGTTCTATATTGCTTTTCTGTGCGAGGGCGTTTTGGGAGAACTGGTCTACTGGCTGCGCGAGGGCAGTAAGATTACACCGGAGGAGTTTGTAGAGGATTTACATGATATTTCTCTGGGTCTTGCCCGGAAAATCATTGCGGAGGAAGCCGGCACGCAGAATGAGATTCCGCTTTTTCAGAATAAAAAAGTTTAAAAATGGGAAAAGAAAAGTGTATGGACTGTGGTTTCTTGGGAAAACCAACAGAGCATACACTTTTTTGATGGAAAAGTAAATCTGCGCTTTCGTAAAGCAGCGGAGCGAGATTTTATTTACGCGAGCAACGAGCCAAAGTCCGTGCTTGAACGAGACCTTGGCGACTGCCGCGATAACTTGAGAAACTCGCGAAGCGTGTTTCTCATAGTTCATGACAATAGAATGCTCGCAGAGCGTGCATTCTATTGTTTCACAGATTTTTCCGGGACGATAACAAAAGCTGCTGGATCCGGGCAACGTCAGCGTCCAGATGAATGAGAAGCGCCGGATACGTCTGATGGAGGCGGGCGTCTAAAATGGCATTGTCGACAAGAAGCCGGTTATCCTGCGTTGTATCGTCAGCAGCCAGAAAGAGGAGCAGAGGGCTGCCCCAGGAAAGCATCTCGGAAATCTGTGAGTCGGAGATCCTTTCAGCCGCGTTTGTATTGTCGTATGTGCGGCAGACACCGTAGATACGCTGGCGTGCGTTCAAAAGGTCGACAAGCTGACGACTCTGCAGGGAGCCGAACGGAACCAGAAATGCGAGGTTGTCGCAGCTGCAGGTGAGTTCCAGAAGGTCGTCCGAGTAGGTGCAGTCGGTGTCCATGAAGTCGAGGAAAAAGCTGCAGTCAGGAAATTCGCGGATAAGCCCAAGCTGTCTGGTGTCTGTGGTAATGCTCTGGGCAGGCATATGGAGACGGAACGCGTAGGTACCATTTTTCAGGGCGGCGGAGAGCTGTTCTTTTAACTGGGAGGCAGAGCTTTCCGGAGAAAGGGAGATCTCTGCAAGCCAGTGCGGATAGTCTTTTTCAGCGGTAATCTGACGGAGCCGGGAAGCGCCGCAGGTCCAGGAATTATAGCCGATATTGATGCCGAGCGTCTTGAGGGAGTCGGTATCGACGGAAGAAACCAGCTGCTTTAGCATTTCATAATAAGGACCGTCTTCGTTGAGCAGCAATCTCTGGAAGAGGGAAAAAAGCTCTTCCTGAAAACGTCCCTTGGCAAACTGACGTCCGAGGTCAGCCAGACGACGGATACTTCTGTATGGATCTTCTTTTATATTTTTGAGGCACTGGCTGACTGCAAAATCGATCAGGCCGCGGGTAATGTCATTTTTCGTCATAACGGCTCCTTTGACTGGTTGTAAGTTTATAAATAGACAAAAATCAGTTTTTTTTCTATTCTAACATACTTATAGCTTACATGAGAACGTAAAATAAAAAAATGGACAGATATTTTGAACTGTCCGAAAGTGAGACGTTCAAAATGGTCTGTCCTTTTCCCGTAACAATAGAATGCCCGCAGCGCGACCTTTTATTCATGACAATAGAATGCTCGCAGAGCGTGCATCTATTGTTGTGTACAAATTTTTTAGAGAATAGAATGCGGCGGCAGGTCAGCCAATGACTTTCCAATGTTTGTCGGAGTGGTTTAAAACCTCGCAGCCGTCAGCAGTGACTAATACGAGGTCTTCTACGCGAACGCCAAATTTGCCGGGCAGATAGACGCCGGGTTCGATGGAGAAGGTCATGCCCTCCTGAACTTCTGCCGGATTGCCCTGGCTGACGTCGCCGGCTTCATGGGCCTGCATGCCGATGGAGTGTCCGAGACGATGCGTGAAATATTCGCCGTATCCTGCTTCGGAGATCACGTCCCGCGCCGCCTTGTCCAGATCGCAGAAACGCACGCCTGGACGAATCAGGCTTTCCGCTTTTTCGTTGGCGTTGCGGACGAGGTCGTGGATCGCAGCGTAGTCGGGATCGGCCGTTTCGCAGAAAAAGGTACGGGTCATATCGGAGCAGTAGCCCTCTTTTTCACAGCCCATATCGATAACGATGCCGTCGCCGGGCTTTAATACGGTGTCGTCAGGCTCGTGGTGCGGGTCAGCAGCGTTTGCACCGAACGAAACTATGGTGGAAAAGCTTTCTATACATCCGGCTTCTTTATAGAGGGAGCGGATATAATCCGCGCATTCCAGCTCGGTCATGCCTGCTTTGATGTGGGCGGCAGCTTTTTCGATACAGACGTCGTTTAAAAGGGACGCCTCGCGCATTTTCTGACGCTCATATTCGTCCTTGATTGCGCGCTCGCCGTCGATGCAGGAGGATGCGTTTACATAGCGGACATTGGGATGATGCTCCATCAGGGCGAGCAGGAAACGTGCGGGCCAGTTTTTGTCGATACCCATGTCTACGTTGCCGTCCACCAGCCCCGCGATAACGGCAACGCCGTCGTCTGTATCGGAAAACCAGGTTTTCGGGATGTCGATATCCGGGACAACAAAAAGATTATTTAAGAAAAAGCGATGCTTTCCGTCAGTGCGCAGGTACAGCGCATAGAGACGTTCGTAAGGGTCAACCCATACGCCGGTCAGATAGCGGATGCTCAAAGGATCGCTGACGATCATCTGAGTCAGTCCCATTTTGGTTAAGCGGGAGCAAACATGCTCCAGCCGTGTTATATACATTTGTTCCATGGAAAAAATCTCCTTTCATGATAAGGAATACGCCAAGGGCGCTGCGCATTTATCATAATCCCTTCGGATAGCGGATGACAAGGTATTTTTGCAGAGAAAATTTGTTACAGTTCACTCGTACTCTTCTGAGTTCAGATTCCGTGCTTGCACGAAAATCTGAACTCAGAAGAGTACGAAGGGAGCGCCATTCTATGAGCAAAAAGAGCTGCAAAGCAGCGGGAAGCATCGAAGATGCGCTTTTGCGAATGGCGCGAGTGAACAGTAACAAAATTCATTACAGTTCACTTGTACCATTTGCGTATAAAATCGACGGAAACCGGAAACGCTGTAAATGGCTGGCAGACAGTTCAAACGATAGGATCGTTTCATGACTATGTCATTGCATTATATGACTATGTCATGCCTGCCATGTTATCTGAAAGGAGGCTGAAAAATGAGCAAGACACTGGATTATATCGCGTTGATCGTCGTCTTTATTGGAGCTGTCAACTGGGGACTGATCGGATTGTTCCGGCTGGATCTGGTGCGGCTGATCTTTGGAGATATGACGTGGATCAGCCGGATTATTTATGTGCTGGTCGGAATTTGCGGCATCTATTTGCTGACATTTCTGGGTAGGGTTGACCAGGAGGCGTAAGCCGTCGAAAAGTAGTCCGAACGCAGTTTCAGGGAATTTTATCGGTATGACAGGAAACAACGTTTCGGCGGTTCATTTCGCACCTGAGCATTGCAGTGTTCAGGTGCGGATGAACTGTACAGTTCACTCGCACCATTCGCGGTGACGGAACGGTTGAATCTAAAACGCAGACATAGTAAAATAAGAATGATGCCAGGGTTGTGGGAGTGCACAGCACGGAATAATCCGCAGGCATCAAGGTAGGGGTTTTTGACCCCGACATCATAAGAATACAGGGATTGCCTGGTGCAATAAAAATCTGCAGGGAAAAGCAGGAGGACAGGAATGGAAAAGACAAAAGAAGAAAAACGGGGACAATTTCAGCGTTTGGAAGGAGAAATTGCAGAAGAATCCAAACGGCTGGCGATCGCAATCGGGGGCGCGGCAATTTATTCAGCGGGCGTCAATTTGTTTATCGTACCGGCAGGATTGTACAGTGGAGGCATTATGGGTTTTGCCCAGATTGTACGAACGATTTTGGTCAGTTATCTGCATCTGCCGATTCAGAATTTTGATATCGCGGGTCTGATTTATTATGCGATCAATATTCCGGTGCTTCTACTCGGTATGAAAGATATTGGAAAACAGTTTTTCGTAAAAACGATTTGCTGTCTGACAGCGGTGACGATATTTTTGTCGTTTATCCCGATTCCGACGGAGACGCTTTTACATAATGACATTCTGGGCAGCACGGTGATCGGTGCCCTGATGTGCGGCTTCGGCATGGGAACGGCGCTTCGGATGGGGGCATCGCTGGGTGGAACTGATATTATTGCGCTGCTTTTGATCAAATGGAAGAAAAATATCAGCGTCGGCAAGGTCAATATCATCACGAACGCTGTACTTTACGGAATCTGCCTGTTCCTGTTTGACGTCAGCACCGTGATTTATTCTCTGATCTACGCGGCGGTCAGCGCGTTTGCGGTCGATCACGAGCATTCACAGAACATTAACGTCGAGGTGCGGATTATCACGAAGCTGGACGACATGGAACTGGAGCAGGAAATCCTGCAGAAGATGGACAGAGGAATTACTCGTCTGGAAAGCACGGGCGCTTACACGAATGAAAAGTCGAACATGCTTTACATTCTCGTGTCCAAGTACGAGGTCGGCCAGCTGAAAAACATTGTGCTCAAATACGATCCGCATGCGTTTATTGTTATGAACGAGGGCGTGACGGTCATCGGACATTATAAAAAGAAGCTGTAAAAAGAAAAATTGTAAAAAATGGCATCCACGATAGAGTGGGTGCCATTTTTTACATAATAAACATGGCGGAGCAAAATAATGTTGAATTTGTACTCCGCCGGAAATCCTGTTTACTGTTTTTTTACATCTTTCTCTTCATTTTTCGGTTCGCAGGTCAGATGCATGCCGAGCTTTTTGAAGATGCCCTCATCTACAGAGGAAAGCAGGACGGAGGAATGAACCTCGCATCCTTTTAAGAGCGGAACCGCATTCAGGGCGCGGGCAGCGTCCGGGCTGGTTGCAGCACTGATGGAAAGTGCGATCAGAATTTCGTCCGTATGAAGACGGGGGTTCTGGCTGCCCAGATAGTTGATCTTGAGGGTCTGGATCGGGTGGATCGCATCCGGAGATACCAGATGGATCTCATGATCGATGCCTGCAAGAATCTTTAAGGCATTGAGCAGGCAGGCTGCGGATGCGCCGAGCAGGTCGGAGGTCTTGCCGGTCACCAGAGTGCCGTCAGGAAGCTCGATGGCAGCGGCGGGAGCGCCGGTAGCCTCTTCGCGGTTCATGGCAGCAGCGATTACCTTGCGGTCTGCAACAGTAATTCCAGCCTGCTTCATCAGAAGCTCGAGCTTGTACAAAACGGCGGGCGTGGAGTTTCCGCGCTTTAAGTCGCATAAGCAGTTGTAATAACGGCGGATGATTTCCTGTCTGGAGGCTTCCTTGCAGGCCTCATCGTCGATGATGCAGTTGCCAGCCATGTTGACGCCCATGTCCGTAGGAGACTTGTAAGGACATTCGCCCATGATTTCTTCAAAAATAGCGCTCAGAACAGGGAAAATCTCAACGTCGCGGTTGTAGTTGACGGTGGTAACGCCGTAAGCTTCCAGATGGAACGGGTCGATCATGTTGACGTCGTTTAAATCAGCGGTAGCAGCCTCATAGGCGAGGTTGACCGGGTGCTTTAACGGCAGGTTCCAGATCGGGAATGTCTCGAACTTGGCGTAGCCGGCGTTGACGCCGCGCAGATGCTCATGATACAGCTGGGAAAGGCAGGTAGCCATTTTGCCGCTGCCGGGTCCGGGTGCGGTTACGACAACGAGCGGACGGCTGGTTTCGATATAATCGTTTTTGCCGTAGCCTTCTTCGCTGACGATTTTTTCCACGTTGGTCGGATAACCTTCAATAATATAGTGGATATAGCAACGGATGCCGAGGGTTTCGAGCTTTTTGCGGAACAGGTCCGCAGCGGGCTGACCGGCATACTGTGTGATGACAACGCTTCCGACGTAAAGACCGATATTGCGGAATGCTTCTGTAAGACGCAGCACCTCGAGGTCATAAGTCAGACCGAGATCACGGCGTGTTTTGTTGGTTTCCAGCGCACTGGCGGAGATCGCGATGACGATTTCTGCCTGATCCTTTAACTGGAGCAGCATTTTTAATTTACTGTCCGGCTCGAATCCGGGCAGTACTCTGGCCGCATGATAGTCGTCGAACAGCTTGCCGCCAAATTCCAGATACAATTTATCCCCGAACATGGAAATTCGTTCGCGGATATGGGCAGACTGCATCTGCAGATACTTTTGATTGTCAAAACCGATATTCATAAGAAACTCCCTGTGTAAACTTTAGTGTAGCAGTTACTTGAAAAATCGTGACGGATTCGTCACGACAAACTCTTCCACAATTATATAACGCATTGAAAGAAAAAATCTACCGTTTCCTGAGAAAAAATCTGCAGATATTTCGCAGAAAGGAACTGACGCTTGATTTTACAGGCTCTTTCCGCTATGATTCATGACAATAGAATGCTCGCAGAGCGTGTATTCTATTGTTCATGACAATAGAATGCTTGCAGAGCGTGCATTCTATTGTTTGGTGGAAATGATGGCATAGGAATGGAGACAGAATGAAAAAAAGAATTGGAATTTTTCTGGCGGCGCTTCTGCTGCTGTCTAGCTGCGGCAGGGACAGCGGTCGGCTGAAAATGGGTGCTGCGGGACTTGGAGGAACGTATCAGGCATTTTCCGATGCGTTTGCAAAGCTGGAATCCGAGACGAACAACAGGGAGATTGAGGTGCGTACGACCGCCGGATCGGCTGCAAACCTCCGGCTTTTATCCCAGAATTATATTCAGCTCGCGCTGTGTCAGGCGGATTTGCTGGAGGATGCCTGGAACGGAACCGGGCAGTTTCAGGGAACAGAGCCGATCCGTGGATTCGGGGCTGTAGCGGGCGTTTATGAAGAAGCTTGTCAGATTGTTGTACGCGCAGACTCTGAAATTTCGACGGTGGAAGAACTGGAAGGACACAGGGTCAGCGTCGGTGAGGAAGAGTCCGGGACGAAGCAGAACGCGTTGCAGATTCTGGCGGCATACGGCCTGAATGAAAAGCTGGTGGAGGAAGTCTCCCTGAATTACACGGAGGCTGCAAAGGAGCTGGAAAATGGCTCGATCGACGCATTTTTCTGTACGGCAGGAGCGCAGACGGCTGCAATCGCGAATCTGGCGCAGCGGACAGGAATCCGGTTCCTGAATGTAGACGGCGCTGCTGCTGCACGTTTGAAAAAGAGCTATCCGGTCTATGACAGCTGCATCATTGCGGCGGGAACCTATCCGGGACAGGAAGAGGATGTTTCGACGGTTGGCGTAAAAGCGGTCTTGTTGGCGAGCGATAGCGTTTCTGCAGAGGTGGTGGAGGAACTGACGGCGCTTTTATTTGAGGAACAGCAGGAGCTGGATTTTGCGCTGCCGGTGGAGCTGATTACGGACGCAGACGCTGCTGTAGCCGGAATTTCGGTTCCGTTCCACAAAGGTGCAGAGCGGTATTATGAGAGCAGAGGAGAAAAGAGTGAGAATTGAACTGGATATGTATCAGACAATGGCAGTTGCAGTGCTTGCTCTGATGCTTGGAAGATATTTAAGAAAAAAGTGCTGGCTGCTGGAGCGGTTTTGTATTCCTGCGCCGGTAATCGGCGGCGTTATTTTTGCAGTGGCAACATGTATCTGCTATGTGACGGGAATTGCGGAGTTTGTATTTGACGATATTTTAAAAGAAGTATTCATGGTGTTTTTCTTTACCTCGGTAGGCTTTCAGGCAAATCTGAAGGTTCTGAAAAGCGGCGGGAAATCCATGATTATCTTTCTGGGACTGGTAATCGGTCTGATCGTGCTGCAGAACGGAACTGCGGTAGGCCTGGCGAAGTTTTTGCACCTCGATCCGTTGGTCGGCATGTGTACCGGCTCGATTCCGATGACGGGCGGACACGGTACGGCGGGTGCGTTTGGTCCCGTGCTGGAGGACTTCGGGATTTCAGGGGCAACGACGGTTTGTACGGCGGCAGCGACGTTTGGCCTGGTGGCAGGCAGCGTGATGGGCGGACCGCTCGGCGAACGGCTGGTTGAAAAGCGCGATCTTTTGAAAACGGCGATTCCCGAGGATGACAGCCTTCTGCTGGAAGAAGATAAAAAACATGAGCGCCATGTAAAGCAGTATCCAACTGCATTTTTCCAGCTGGTTCTGGCGATGGGAATCGGAACGGTACTGTCTCAGGTTTTATCGATGACAGGAATGACATTTCCAATTTATATTGGCGCGATGATCGTAGCCGCCGTGCTGCGGAATCTGAGTGAATACACTGGGAAATTTCCTATCTATATGGGGGAAATCAATGGCATCGGTGGTATCAGCCTTTCCATGTTCCTTGGTTTGGCGATGATTACGCTGAAGCTGTGGCAGCTGGCGGAGCTGGCTGTGCCGATGCTCCTGTTGCTGTCAGGACAGGTGCTTTTGATGTTTCTGTACACTTATTTTGTAGTGTTCCGCGTCATGGGAAAAGACTATGATGCGGCGGTTATTTGTTCCGGTACCTGCGGTTTCGGTATGGGGGCTACACCGAATGCGATGGCAAATATGCAGGCAGTGTGTGAAAAATATGTGCCGTCTGTAAAGGCATATCTGCTGATCCCGATTGTGGGCAGCCTGTTTGCGGATTTTATCAACAGCCTTGTCATTACGCTGTTTATCAATTTCCTGTAAAGCAAGGGGGAGAAATGATGTTTTGGGAAAAAAGAAAAGAAAAAGCGGCAAAATACAAAGTGGAAAATGAAAATTTGGCAGTTCCGGAGATTCACTTAAAAGGAGATGACGACGCAGACCCTGCAGAGGTGTGCGGAGAGGATCAGGATATCGTTTATGAAAATGTGGCGGTTCCGGAAATCCATATCGGTAAAAAGCGCGTTTGAGCCGTAGAACAGAATTCTATTTTGGACTTTGCGTATTGATTTATCCTATCGGAATGTCTATAATTATGGTACTATCGTGGCTTCCATGCATGAAGCGGACGAAAAGAAAGGTTAAATCGAATGGATAATAATATGAACCCGTTTAACGGCGGAAATGGAAATGGTTCCGGCAACGGATCCCAGGGACCGAACGGTTCCGGAGGATCGGAACAGAACAATCCGAGGCGGACGAGCCTGATCCTGTTGGCGATTGCGGCGATTGTGACGTTGATTTCCATGAGCCTGTTTATGCGGATGATCAATAATGCAACCAATCAGGAAATCACCTATGGAAAATTTCAGGAGCTGGTAGAAGACGGCAAGGCGGCAGAGGTTACCTGGGATGACGATACGATTTATCTCAAACTGCAGCAGACAAACCAGAAGACACTGTTTTCTGCGATGCCGGAGGTAACCTATTATACCGGTAAGGCACAGTCGGATGATGCATTGACGGCGTACTTAAAAGAATATAAGGTTGCAAGCTACGGCAAGGATGTTCCGGACAGCTCCGGACTGATTTTGACGATGATCCTGACCTATGTGCTTCCGATTGTCGTTATGTGGCTGCTTTTAAGTCTGCTATTTCGGCGGATGGGCGGAGGCGGCCCGATGGGCGTCGGCAAGAGCAACGCAAAGGTTTATGTACAGAAAGAAACCGGAATCACGTTTAAGGATGTAGCAGGCGAGGACGAAGCAAAGGAGTCGCTGCAGGAGGTTGTCGATTTCCTGCACAATCCGCAGCGCTATGTGAAGATCGGCGCAAAGCTGCCCAAGGGTGCGCTGTTAGTCGGCCCTCCCGGTACCGGTAAGACGCTTCTGGCAAAGGCAGTAGCCGGAGAGGCGAAGGTCCCGTTCTTTTCGCTGACCGGTTCCGATTTTATCGAGCTGTACGTCGGTGTCGGCGCATCGCGTGTGCGCGACCTGTTTAAAGAAGCGACGAAAAATGCGCCCTGTATCATCTTTATCGATGAGATTGATGCAATCGGCAGAAGCAGAGATTCCAAATACGGCGGCGGAAATGAAGAGCGTGAGCAGACGCTGAACCAGCTGCTTTCTGAGATGGATGGTTTTGATACTTCGAAGGGAATTCTGGTTCTGGGGGCGACCAACCGTCCGGAGATTCTGGACAAGGCACTGCTGCGTCCGGGACGATTTGACCGCCGGATTATCGTAGATAAGCCCGACTTAAAGGGACGCGTAGAGATCCTCAAGGTGCACGCCAAAGACGTCAAGATGGACGAAACGGTTGATTTCGATGCAATTGCGCTCGCGACGAGCGGCGCGGTTGGCTCTGACCTTGCCAATATGATCAACGAGGCTGCGATCAATGCAGTCAAAGAGGGCAGGGAATATGTCTGCCAGAAGGATCTGTTTGAAGCGGTCGAGCAGGTACTGGTCGGCAAGGAGAAAAAAGACCGGATCATGAGCGCGCAGGAGCGTAAGATCGTATCCTATCATGAAGTAGGTCATGCGCTGATTGCGGCATTGCAGAAAAATTCCGAGCCCGTGCAGAAGATCACGATCGTGCCCCGTACGATGGGGGCTCTTGGCTATGTCATGCATGTGCCGGAAGAGGAAAAGTATTTAAACACCGAGGCGGAAATCCATGATATGCTGGTCGGCTATCTGGGCGGCCGCGCGGCGGAAGAAATTGTATTTGATACGGTAACGACAGGCGCTTCGAACGATATCGAGCAGGCGACCGGTCTGGCACGCTCTATGGTAACCCGTTTCGGTATGAGCAAAAAGTTCGGTTTGATTGGACTGGAATCCGTAGAAAGTCAGTATCTGGACGGCAGGACGGTTTTAAACTGCTCCGATGCGACGGCGGCTGAGATCGATCAGGAAGTCATGCGTATCCTGAAAGAATGTTATCAGGAAGCGCTGGAGCTGCTGTCCGCAAACCGTGAGGTGATGGATCAGCTGGCGGCGCATCTGATTGAAAAAGAGACGATCACCGGCAAGGAATTCATGCGAATCTACAGACAGGTCAAGGGACTGCCGCAGGAAGAACCGGAGCAGACTGCCGGCGCGCAGATGAAGGCGGCAGAGCAGACTGCAGACGCAGAGAACCCGAGCCAGTCCGATTCAGGAAACAGCTATGGCACAGCACCTGCATCGGGCACAGACACCGCAGCGCAGCTGCAGTCTTCCACGCCGAAGCCATGGGAAGAGTTCGCACGCCAGCAGCAGGAAAGAGAAGACAGCTTTTTCTCGGGAGATACACAGCAGCCGGGAGATGCACAGCAGCCGGCGGATCCATCTGACGCCGAACAGAGCCAGGAACAGGATAAGCCCTGGATTCCTCCGACACCGAAGCCGGAGAATAAAGGCCCGGTAGGACGTTTTTCAGGAGCTGCCCTTCCGGACGACGAGAAGAAATAGGAAAGCTTATCGTAAATGCTATACACGAAGTGTTATGCATGGCGGCAGAACCGGAGTGAAAGAACGTTTATCAGGGACTATGGAAACATAGTCCCTGCTGTATTAGAAGGGGAGAACGCGACATGTTTGTAATCGAAGAAGAGCTGAAAAAACTGCCGCAGAAGCCCGGCGTGTACCTGATGCACGACGCACAGGACAATATCATTTATGTCGGCAAGGCGATTCGCCTGCGCAGCAGAGTACAGTCGTATTTCCGTGAGAAAATTAACCGCGGACCACAGATTGAAAAGATGGTAACGCAGATAGCCCGGTTTGAATATATTGTGACGGATTCGGAGCTGGAAGCCCTGGTTCTGGAAAACAATCTGATCAAGGAACACAATCCGAAATACAACACACTGCTCAAGGATGATAAAACCTATCCCTATATTAAGGTCACAGTCGGGGAGGCATATCCGCGCGTGCAGTTTTCCAGACTGATGAAAAAGGACAAATCGAAGTATTTCGGGCCGTTTACCTCTGCGGCGGCGGTCAAGGATACGATCGAGCTATTAAATAAGCTGTTCAAACTGCGTACCTGTAACCGGGTACTGCCGCGGGACTGTGGGTTGGAACGCCCGTGCTTAAATTATCACATCGGGCAGTGTATGGCTCCGTGTCAGGATTATGTGAGCCGCGAAGAGTACCGGGCACATGTGGACAAGGCGCTGGAGTTTTTAAACGGCAATTATAATATGATTTTAAACGATCTGCAGAAAAAAATGGAAGAAGCGGCGGAGGCCCTGGAATTTGAGGAAGCCGCCCGGTACCGCGATCTGTTCAACAGCGTAAAGCAGGTGTCCCAGAAGCAGAAAATCACGGACAGCGACGGGGAGGACAAGGACATCATCGCGCTGGACAAGGACGGAAGCGACGCAGTGGTACAGGTGTTTTTCGTGCGTAGCGGCAAGCTGATCGGGCGCGAGCACTTTTATATGACGCATGTGGAGGATTCGGATAAGGCGCAGATTCTGCTGGATTTTGTGAAACAGTTTTACGCCGGAACACCGTTCGTACCGCGGGAATTGATTTTACAGAAAGAAATAGATGACATACCGGTATTAGAAGAATGGCTGACCGCACGCAGGGGCGCGAGGGTATATATCCGCGTGCCGCGGAAGGGACAGAAGGAAAAGCTGGTGGAGCTTGCGGAAAAAAATGCAAAGCTCGTCCTGGAAAAAGACCGGGAGCGAATTGCGCGCGACGAGGCGCGTACGGTCGGTGCGGTGCGGCAGATCGCACAGCTGCTGGATTTACCGATGCTCGACCGGATGGAGGCGTTCGATATTTCCAACATCAGCGGCTTTGAAAATGTCGGCTCGATGGTCGTTTATGAAAAGGGCAAGCCCAAGCGCAGCGATTACCGAAAATTCAAAATCAAAACGGTAGCAGGACCGGACGACTATGCCTGCATGCGCGAGGTTCTGACGAGACGCTTTGAACACGGCTTAAAAGAGACGAAAGAGCTGGAAGAAAAAAAACTGTCCGGGGAGTTCGGAAGCTTTGCACGGTTTCCGGACCTTTTGCTGATGGACGGCGGACGCGGGCAGGTCAACATCGCGCAGCAGGTGCTGGACGAGCTGCATTTAAACATTCCGGTCTGCGGCATGGTAAAGGATGACAACCATCGGACGAGAGGACTTTATTTTCACAATGTGGAGCTGCCGATCGACCGCAATTCTGAAGCCTTCAAGCTGATTACAAGAGTGCAGGACGAGGCGCACCGGTTTGCAATCGAATACCACAGGTCACTGCGCAGCAAGGATCAGGTCAAGAGCGTGCTGGATGAAATCCCGGGCGTGGGTCCTGCGCGGAGAAAGGCGCTGATGAAAAGCTTTCCATCGATTTATGAGATCCGGGACGCGACGGCAGAGCAGATTGCGATGCAGGCAGATTTGCCAATGTCCGTGGCGGAAGAAATCTATGAATTTTTTCATAACCACCAAGAGGAAGATTGCCGGGAATAATGATCTGTGATAAAATAAAACAAAGTATGGCATAAAAACAGAGTTCCTGATGTCAGGAACTACTGTCTGCATGTCCTGGAAAAGAGAGGATGGATTATGGCAAGCATCAGTTTATTGAAGATTGCGGAAAAAATGAAGCTGGAAAATCTGACTCCTGAAATCAATCTGAAGGGGATTAAGGTTACGTTGCCGGATATCAACCGACCGGCACTTCCTATGGCGGGCTATTTTGAACACTTTGAGGCGACCCGTCTGCAGGTGATTGGATTCGTAGAATACTCTTATGTTAAGAGAATGTCGGAAAAAGAAGAGAAGGAGATGCTGGAGAAGCTTCTGGATTACCCGATTCCCGGCATTATTTTCTGCCGTGAACTGCATCCGGATGAGCTGTTTCGGCAAATTGCCATTGAAAAAGGCGTTCCGCTTCTGATGACCAAGCGTGCGACAAGTTCGTTTACGGCAGAGCTGATCCGTTGGCTGAATGTCAAGCTGGCACCCTGCATTTCCGTGCACGGCGTACTGGTTGACGTATATGGCGAAGGCGTCCTGATTACAGGCGAGAGCGGAATCGGTAAATCCGAGGCGGCGCTTGAGCTGATTAAGAGAGGACACCGTCTGGTAACGGACGATGTTGTAGAAATTCGCAAGGTCAGTGAGGAAACACTGGTCGGAACTGCACCGGATATCACAAAGCACTTTATCGAGCTGCGCGGTATTGGTATTGTGGACGTCAAGGCGCTGTTCGGTGCTTCGAGTGTCCGCGAGACACAGAATATCGACCTCGTAATCCGTCTGGAAGAGTGGGACAAGGACAGAGAATACGACCGTCTCGGACTGGAAGAGGAATATACGGAATATCTGGGCAACAAGGTTGTCTGCCACAACATTCCGATCCGTCCCGGCAGAAATCTGGCAATTATTTGCGAAACGGCAGCTGTTAACCACAGACAGAAAAAGATGGGATACAATGCAGCACAGGAGCTGTATACAAGAGTCCAGAATTCCCTTGCGCGCAAGCGGGATGAGGACGAGGATGAGGATGAGGACTAAAACGGTCAGGCATATCGAAATGTTCGGAATGAAAGCAATAGTGCTCCGTACAGCGATGCGGCTGGCGGATCGTACAAAAGAGTAAGGCATCATCATAGATCAGACAGCTGAAAAGCTTTTTGAAAATACGCGAGAAGCGGGAGGAAAATAAAATGGGTAAGTATTGTTTTGGTGTAGATGTAGGAGGAACGACAGTAAAGCTTGGTCTTTTTAACACCAGCGGCGATCTGATGGAAAAGTGGGAAATCCCTACGGTGACAGAGGATGACGGCAAAGCGATTCTGCCGGACTGTGCAAAGAGCATCCTCAAAAAAATGGATGAGCGTAAAATGGACCGTACAGAGGTAGTCGGCGTCGGCATCGGTGCACCGGGACCGGTTGACTCTGAGGGCACACTTTATGGTGCAGTCAATCTTGGCTGGGGAACCATGAGCCTGAAAAAAGAGCTGCAGACACTTTTAAATATGCCGGTAGAAGCTGGTAATGACGCCAATGTAGCAGCACTGGGCGAGGCCTGGCAGGGCGGCGCAAAGGGGTATGAGGATGTCGTTGTAGTAACCCTGGGAACTGGTGTTGGCGGCGGTATTATCATCAACGGTAAGATGGTTGCCGGTGCAACCGGAGCCGCAGGCGAGATCGGACATATGCATGTCAATGATGATGAGACAGAGCCTTGTAATTGCGGCAACTGCGGATGCCTGGAGGAATATGTTTCCGCAACGGGTATTGTCCGTATGGCAAAGCGTAAGCTGGCAAAGGATGACCGTCCGAGCATAATGCGCAAGGACGACCTGAGTGCAAAGGACGTATGGGATGCGGTTAAAGCAGGAGATACGGTAGCAACCGAGGTTGCAGAGGACTTTGGCTGGTATCTGGGCAAGGCGATGGCGCTGGTTGCCAATGTTTCCAACCCGGAGATCTTCGTAATCGGCGGCGGTGTTTCCAAAGCCGGCAATGTGCTGCTGGATTACATTCAGAAATATTACCAGAAATATGCGTTCAAGGGCTGCCGCGGCGCACTGTTTACCCTGGCAACTCTGGGCAATGACGCTGGTATTTACGGCGCTGCCAGACTGGTATTGGAGTAATACCGGTATCATCTGCAAAAGATCCGCATAAAATAACAACGTATCCGGCGCAAAGCCGGAGCAGAAGGGCTGGTCAGGACATTTGAGTGACAGATTAAATGAAATTCTGCCGAAAGAGCGGATTTTAACAGAAGAACAGATGGACAGGCATACGACATTCCGGACAGGCGGTCCTGCGCGCTATTTTCTTGTGATTGAGACGAGGAAAGAGCTGGCGCAGGTGCTTGCCTGGCTGCAGGAAGAGGCGCTGCCGTGGTTTTTGCTCGGAAACGGAAGTAACCTTTTGGTGGGTGACCGGGGCTACCGCGGCGCGATCCTGCATCTGGCGGGGGAATTTTTAAAGACTGAAATCGACGAAGCTACGATCCGATGCGGCGCAGGCGCGATGCTTTCCGCTGTATCGAGAAGCGCGATGGAAGCAGGGCTGACCGGATTGGAATTTGCATCGGGAATCCCCGGAACGATTGGCGGAGCAGTCCGGATGAACGCGGGCGCTTACAACGGTGAGATTGCGAGTGTGACAGAGTCGGTAGAGGTGATGGAACCGGATGGCAGATGTCGTGTATACAACAGGGAAGAAATGGCGTTCGGCTATCGCACGAGCATTGTAAAAACAAAGCCCTGTGTGGTGCTCAGCACTGTTTTAAAGCTGCAAAAAGGCGATCGAAGCGAAATTTCTGCTACGATGCAGGAGCTTTCTGCAAAGCGTCGGGAAAAACAGCCGCTGGAATATCCGAGTGCGGGCAGTACGTTTAAACGCCCGGAGGGATATTTTGCAGGCAAGCTGATTATGGATGCCGGACTTGCCGGAGCGAGTGTCGGCGGCGCACAGGTTTCCGAAAAGCACTGCGGTTTTGTCATCAACCGAAAAAATGCGACGTCTGCGGACGTGGCGGGACTAATTCAGAAAGTCACAGAAACAGTGCAGGAAAAATTCGGCGTAACGCTGGAGCCGGAAGTAATTTTCCTGGGAGATTTTGAAAAATGAGATTTGTAATGGTAACCGGCATGAGCGGCGGCGGCAAAAGCACCGCGATGCGACTGCTGGAGGATATGGGATACTATTGTGTGGACAATCTGCCGATCCAGCTGATCGACAAGTTCGTTGAGCTTTTGTCCACACCGAATACGGAAATAACAAAAGTTGCTATCGGCGTGGACGTCCGCACGGATCAGTCCTTTGCCAGGGTAGAAAAAACACTTTCCTGTTTAAGACAAAACGGTATGGTGTTCGAAGTTCTTTTTATGGACGCTTCAGATGCAGTGCTTGTGAAACGTTATAAAGAGAGCCGACGGATGCATCCGCTGTGTTCAGCAGAAAATCCGAGAATCGAAGACGGAATTGAAAAAGAAAGGGAAATCCTGCAGCAGGTTAAGAAGGATGCAGACTATGTGATTGACACGTCCAAGCTGCTGACCCGGGAGCTGAAAGAGGAGCTGGATCGGATTTTTGTAAAAAATGAAGAGTACAGCAGTCTGATGATCAATATTCTTTCTTTTGGCTTCAAGCATGGAATCCCGGCAGATGCGGATCTGGTATTTGATGTCCGTTTCCTGCCGAATCCTTTTTATATAGATGAATTGAAATATCTGACCGGCAACGACAGGGGCGTTCAGGATTATGTCATGAGCTTCCCGGAGGCGGGGATTTTTCTGGACAAGCTGACAGATCTGCTGCGATTTTTGATTCCAAATTATATTAAAGAAGGCAAATACCAGCTGGTGGTGGCAATCGGCTGCACCGGCGGCAAACACAGGAGCGTAACGCTGGCCAATGAGCTTTATAGAAAGCTTCGCAACAGGGAAGCCAAGTATGGAGTATCTTTGAGCCACAGGGATATTTAAGGATATTTCATATGTCATTTTCATCGGGAGTAAAAGAAGAGCTGTATCGGCACATCAGTCCGGCAAGGCACTGCCAGCTGGCGGAGCTGGCAGCACTTCTCCATTTTAACGGCAGCATCGGCGTCGGTACGACGGGGATTTTTCTGCAGATTCATGCGGAAAATGCGCTCGTTGTGAGAAAATGCTTTACATTATTACAGAAAACATTTAATATAAGTACGGAAACCCGTGTACAACAGGAAAATCAGCAAACCGGATATTTCTGTCGGATAGATGACCCGGAACTGATCCGCAGGATTCTGCAGGGAATCAAATTTTTGGATCAGACAGGCAGCCCGACGTCCGGTGAGGAGAGCCTACAGGATGGTTTACGATGTCCGGTGAGCAGGCTTTTAATCCGAAATTCCTGTTGCCAGAGAGCGTTTTTACGAGGCGCGTTTCTGGCAGCCGGTTCGATGAGCAATCCCGGGAAAGGATATCATCTGGAAATTGTATGCAGCAGACCGCTGCAGGCACAGCAGATTCTGGAGATTTTGACCGAGTTCGAGATCGAAGGGCGGATTGTACAGCGAAAAAAGTATTATGTGGTTTACATAAAAGAAGGAGCCGGAATTTCGGATTTTCTGAATGTGGTTGAGGCGCATGTGGCGCTGATGGAATTTGAAAATTCCAGGATCGTCCGGGAAGTCCGCAATACGGTAAACAGGCGCGTCAATTGCGAAACTGCCAATATTACCAAGACGGTGACAGCGGCGGCGAGGCAGGTTGACGACATTCTTTTTTTGCAGCAAAAATATGGATTTGAAAAATTGCCGGTGAGCTTGCGTCAGATGGCTGAAGTACGTCTGGAGTATCCCGAAGCACCGCTTAAGGAGCTGGGGATGTATCTGGATCCTCCAGTTGGAAAATCGGGCGTAAATCATCGTTTGCGGAAATTATGTGAACTGGCGGATGCCATGAGGTCTTAAAAGGAGGAGTTTTATTATGAAACAGAAAACTGTGGAAGTAAAGCTGAAGCAGGGGCTTGAGGCTCGCCCGGCAGCAATGCTGGTGCAGGTTGCAAGCAAGCATGCCAGCAATATTTATCTGGAGTCTGAAGGCAGAAAAGTGAACGCGAAGAGCATCATGGGAATGATGAGCCTTGCGCTTGCACCCGGCGAAAAGGTAACCGTGATTGCAGACGGAACGGATGAAGACGACGCGATTTTCGGAATGGAAAATTATTTAAGCAGCGCGGCAGAATAAAGAAAACGAAAGGGTGTCCACCGGAAAGTGGCTGCCCTTTTTCTATTTTCCAGAGTAAGCTTGTTGTTATAGAAGCAAGTACACTTTACGGGAGCGCAGGGGCGAAACAAGGATAAAAAAGCAGAAAGGAGGGAAAGGATGGACGACAAAAAGCTTCTTTTTATTTATAATCCCAGGGCGGGAAAAGGACAGATCCGGAATAATCTGCTGGATATCATTGATACGTTCGTTAAGGCAGGCTATGTCGTGACAGCAAGACCGACTCAGTATGCAGGGGAAGCCGTGGAGCTTGCGGCAGACAGAACGGCAAAATATGACCTCGTGGTATGCAGCGGCGGAGACGGCACATTGGATGAGGTGGTGACCGGCATTATGAAGAGTGTTCGACGCCGCCCGATCGGGTATATTCCGGCAGGCAGCACAAACGATTTTGCGCAGAGCCTGAATATTCCGAAAAACATGGCTGAGGCAGCGAAAATCGCAGTCAGCGGCAGAATGTTTGCCTGCGATGTCGGTTCCTTTAACGAAAAAACCTTTGTTTATATTGCGGCCTTCGGACTTTTTACAGAGGTCTCCTATGAAACCAGTCAGGATGTCAAAAATGTGCTGGGGCACATGGCGTATCTGCTGGAGGGCATGAAAAAGCTCCGGGATATCAAATCCTACCACATGAAAATTACGACGCAGGACACCGTCATCGAGGACGATTTTTTGTATGGAATGATTACGAATTCTGTTTCGGTGGGAGGTTTTAAGGGAATTACCGGAAAATATGTGGATTTAAGCGATGGAATGTTTGAGGTGACGCTCGTAAAGGTTCCGCGCAGCCTGGACGAACTCAATCAGACGCTTGCTGCCCTGGCGCAGCGCGATATCGACACGGCGCAGATGTATTGCTTTAAGACCTCCTGGCTGAAGGTGGAGACAGAGGAAGAGGTCGCGTGGACGCTGGACGGCGAATTCGGCGGCAGGCACACAGAAATCGTCATCGAAAACCAGAAGCAGGCGCTGCATATCATGGTGCCGGGAGAAGAAAACGAAGCACAGTGAACTGTACTGATTTAGTGGAAAAAGTGGAAAAAGAGGAAAAAAATGCGTATGCCGTATTTCTTTTTTGAAAAAGATAGGGTATAATAGCATCGGTTAGATAATAATTTTATTTCTATGGAGGTAAATAAGATGTTAGTATCTGCTACAGAAATGCTGAACAAAGCAAAAGCTGGCCATTATGCAGTTGGTCAGTTCAACATCAACAACCTGGAATGGACAAAGGCTATCCTGCAGACCGCTCAGGAGCTGAACTCCCCTGTAATCCTTGGTGTATCCGAGGGCGCAGGCAAGTATATGACCGGCTACAAGACCGTTGTAGGCATGGTTAACGGTATGCTCGAGGAATTGAACATCACCGTTCCCGTTGCTCTGCATCTGGATCACGGCTCATACGACGGCTGCTACAAGTGTCTGGAAGCTGGCTTCTCTTCCATCATGTTCGATGGCTCTCATTACCCGATCGACGAGAACGTTGAAAAGACCACTGAGCTGGTTAAGGCTGCTCATGAAAAGGGCGTTTCCATCGAAGCTGAGGTTGGTGCAATCGGCGGCGAAGAAGACGGCGTTGTAGGTATGGGCGAATGCGCAGATCCCAACGAGTGCAAGAGAATCGCTGATCTGGGCGTAGACTTCCTGGCAGCTGGTATCGGCAATATCCACGGCAAATATCCTGCAAACTGGAAGGGTCTGTCCTTTGAAACTCTGGATGCTATCCAGCAGCTGACTGGTGAGCTTCCTCTGGTTCTTCACGGCGGCACAGGTATCCCGGCTGACATGATCAAGAAAGCAATCTCCCTTGGCGTTGCTAAGATCAATGTTAACACCGAGTGCCAGCTTGCATTTGCTGCAGCTACCAGAAAGTACATCGAAGAAGGCAAAGACGAGCAGGGCAAGGGTTATGACCCTCGTAAGCTGCTGGCTCCTGGCTTCGAAGCGATCAAGGCTACTGTAAAAGAAAAAATGGAACTGTTCGGTTCTGTAGACAAGGCTTGAGCATCAGCCGAGTAACAGATCATTCAAACAGATCAATCAGGACGGTCGGAATCTTCCGACCGTCCTTTTTTATCGTATAGGAAACTGCGTTTCCATACGATAAAAATGCTCCGCGAGGACACATAAGCGGCGTTCATTTTTTATTCATATTTCTTTAACGGAATGTTTTTCTGCCCATCACGGTTTCGTCACTTTCCGTTTCTATACTAAAACCATAAGATACAGCAAGCCAATCAATGACAGTAACACAACTTTTCAAATAGCTTTTTCATAATAAATGCCAGGCGACATCGGGTTGCCTGGCATCCTCCCTTTTCTGGGGTATTTTTCACAAATAAGTGTTGGAGCAGAACAGATATCAACAGGTTCCAGGGTTAAAAGCTTTGTCGTGCGAGCTCGACCGGCTTTTGAGCTTTGGCATTTCAGCATATATCAATGAAGCACTCATGCATGTCGCATTCCGCAACCCTTCGGAATACGCGGGGGGACTTGTGTAAATCGCGGCTTGAACTGGCGGTACACTCATGTTAAGATAGCGGAAGAAGCTTTTGCAGCGGATGGCGGAAAGCGTTCGGAGCGTGGCAGTTTGACAGAAAAGGGATGGAAAGGAACGGGTAGACAAAATGAAGATGCGTGCAGAACAAAAGACAGCGGTAAAAAACAGCATCGGAAGGCTTGCGTTCGTTGCGCTGTCGGTGCTGTTACAGGTTATATGGATTTGTGTACAGGCGATGAAATTAAACCGGTATTCGACTTGGATTTCGGTTGCGACAAGCGTGCTTACACTGGTTGTCGTGATTCTGCTCTATGGCCGCAGGACAAATGCAGCGTTTAAAATGCCCTGGATTATCCTGATTCTGGCGTTTCCGGTGTTGGGCCTTGGCATGTATTTGTTGTTTGGACGCAAAGAAGCAACGCGGCTGGTGCGGGAGCGCTTTGAGCGGATTGATCAGAGTCTGGACGGGCTGCTGATGCAGGACGAAGCGGTTCGGACAAAGCTGCAGCAGACGGACCGGATGGCGGCGAACGAAGCAGCGTATATCTGGAACTATGGGAAATATCCGATTTATCAGAATACGGATGTCGTTTTTTATAAAGAAGCGTCGGAGGGGATTGAAGCTCAGAAGCAGGCACTGAACCAGGCGAAGCAATTTATTTTTATGGAATACCATGCGATTGAGGATAAGCAGTCGTTTGGGGAGTTAAAAGAAATTCTTGCACGGAAAGCGAAAGAAGGCGTGGAGGTTCGTCTCTTTTATGACGATATCGGAAGCATCGGATTTATCAATACGGATTTCATTCAGCGAATGGAAGCGGAAGGCATTCAGTGTCGCGTGTTTAACCGTCTGATGCCGGTTTTAAACGTTTTTATGAATAACCGCGATCATAGAAAGATTACCGTAATCGATGGGAAAATCGGTTTTACGGGCGGATATAATCTGGCGGACGAATATTTTAACATCACGCATCCATATGGTTACTGGAAGGATACCGGCGTCCGGCTGGAAGGGGATGCAGTGCGCAGCCTGACTGTGATGTTTCTGGAAATGTGGAATGCGATTAAAGGTACGGATACAGACTATACACCGTATTTTCTGCAGGATGGTGCGCAGCCGCATGAGGCGGGTTTGGCGGGCAGCGTGGCGGATAGGGACGTTGGTGCTGCGCAGTCGGATGCGAATATTGCGGCGGACAGTGCCTCCGGCTTCGTTCAGCCGTATGCAGACAGCCCGCTGGACGGCGAACCGGTGGGAGAAAATGTGTACATGGGCGTTGTAAAGGCGGCTTCCGAATATGTTTATTTCACAACGCCGTATTTGATTATCAGCGATGAGATGAGCAGGGAGCTGTGCCTGGCAGCGAAGCGCGGTGTGGATGTGCGGATTGTTACGCCGGGCATCCCGGACAAAAAGCTCGTCTATCGGGTAACGCGCTCCTATTATGCACAGCTGGCGTCGGCGGGTGTGCGGATTTTTGAGTATACACCGGGCTTTCTCCACGCAAAGCAGTGCGTCAGCGACGATGTGACAGCGACGGTCGGCACGATCAACCTGGATTACAGAAGTCTGTATTTCCATTTTGAAAATGGCGTTTTTCTGCATCGGTGTGAGGCTGTGCGGAAGGTACGAGAGGATTTTGAAGATATTTTCCCGGTGTGCAGGGAAGTAACAGAGCAGTATGCGAAGAAGCAGTCGGCGGCGATGAAGTTTGGACAGTGCGTGCTGCGTCTGATTGCACCGCTGCTGTAATTGTAATAAAAAAGAATGTGCCTTGGCACATTCTCGCGCCGAGGCGCGGTTGCCTCGGCAACCATATACCCTTGCGCCGAGTGCGCATCCTCGCGGAGCATTTTTATCGTATGGAAACGAAGTTTCCTATACGATAATAAAGAGTGCCTTGGCACATTCTCGCGCCGAGGCGCGGTTGCCTCGGCAACCATATACCCTTGCGCCGAGTGCGCATCCTCGCGGAGCATTTTTATCGTATGGAAACGAAGTTTCCTATACGATAAAAAACGGCGTGCCAGAAAAGGGCACGCCGTAACCTGCTAAAGGTCTTATCTTTCTTTGAGTTTGTTCGGTTCCGGGTAATCTACGCCGAAGGTATCGACGGTCATGGTTTTGATTCTCTGATCCTGCAGCGGACGGTCTGCGTAGTTTGTAGCAGTTTTGGCAATTGCATTGACAGTTTCCATGCCTTCAATGATTTTACCAAATGCAGCGTACTCACCGTCCAGATGGGGAGAGGTCTTATGCATGATGAAAAACTGGCTGCCTGCGGAGTCCGGGATCATGGTACGTGCCATGGAAAGAACGCCTTCAGTATGTTTTAAGTCGTTTTGGAAGCCGTTGGACTTGAACTCGCCTTTGATGCAGTAGCCGGGGCCGCCGCAGCCGGTTCCTTCCGGATCACCGCCCTGAATCATGAAGTTCTGGATAACGCGGTGGAAAATAACGCCGTCATAGAAATGTTTCTTGATCAGGCTGATGAAGTTGTTGACGGATTCGGGAGCAATATCAGGATAAAGCTCCGCTTTCATGATGCTGCCGTCTTCCATGGTGATAGTTACGATAGGATTTTTCTGTGCCATCATAAATACCCGCAGCCCGGTAATTCGGGCTGTTGTTTCCTTTCTGTTTATGCTGGTATCTATTGTAATGGAAAAGTTTTGGGAAGTAAAGAGATGATCAAAAAATGGACCGATCGGGATGCCGTCGTCTGGCTGTCAGATGAAAAAAAAGAGATCGAGCGCCTGAAAGCTGCCGGGCAGTGCTGTGTGTATGTGATAACAGAGCAGAACCGGGATAAAGCTTCGCCGAAGACGCGGTGGTGCCTGGAGCTGGATAGTGGGCAGGACGACCTGGATGCACAGTGGCTCTACCGCGTGTGGCAGCGGCACGAAGGGATTGCGTGGGAAATTGCACGGACAAAACGTTTGATACTGCGGGAAATGACGGAGGCAGATCTGGACGCATTATATGAAATACAGTCGGGAGAAGACGATTCGCCGTTTCTGGAACCGCTGTTTGAGGACCGGGACAGGCAGCTTGCGCAGATTCGGGATGAAATCCGGTACCAGTACGGATTTTATGAATTTGGTATCTGGATAGTCGAGCTGGCAGAAAGCCATACCGTAATCGGCCGCGCCGGACTGCAGCTTAGAGACGGTTATGGAGAGCCGGAGCTTGGTTTCGTAATTGCGCCTGCGTACCGCGGACATGGTTATGCGCGGGAAGCGTGTGAAGCCGTGCTGCAGGTTGCCAGGGAAGAGCTGTTTTTTGAGACAATCCGGGCAGTTGTGCACCGGGACAATGAAAAATCCCTCAGGTTGTGCAAAAAGCTTGGTTTTATAGTGGATAACAAGGCGGAAAAAGATGAGAACCCGTGGATATTTTTGAGAAAAAGTTTAAAATAGAGACAATCTGTAGCGAACGGACGATGCAGAGGATCAGACGGCGGATGGCAGTCCAAAGGAAAGAGGAACATCATGATACAGAAAGAGAAGCTGGTGCAGTTTTACTTCTCCCAGTATAGAGACAGCGCGATGGCGCTGAAAAAGAAAAACAATGACGGAAAAAAGACGTATGAGCAGCGGATCGGGCGTCTGATTACAGAAATGCAGCGCACGAAAACCGGAAAGCTGACGCAGCCGCATCTGGAGGAATATCACAGACAGATCCGGAATATGGCGTATTATGCGTTAAAACAGAAAAATCAGTATGCAATCATGCAGATCAGAGATATTCTAATGCCGGAGCTGGTGCGGCTGGATATCGGTACGCTGCGGGAAGAAGAGCAGGAGCTGGTGACGAGCCGGCTGCTGGAATATTTAAGAACCGAGCGTCCGGGCGAAATCTGCCAGCATCCGATGCGCAGCATTCTGAAAAATTTTGCAGAAAACGGAATCCGTTCCCAGATCATTGATATGGTTCCGACGCGGCCGGAAATGGAATTCCCGCGCGCGCTGGAAATGAAGCGGCATTTCATTTTGCATGTAGGACCGACAAATTGCGGTAAAACCTATCAGGCGCTGCAGCGTCTGCGCACGGCGTACAAGGGCATTTATTTGGGCCCGCTGCGTCTGCTGGCGCTGGAGGTTTACGAAAAGATGCGGGAATCTGGTGTCCCCTGTACGATGCTGACGGGCGAAGAGCGGATTTATGAGGAAAACAGCAGAGTGATTTCCTCGACGGTGGAAATGCTTGACATCGATCAGGTTTATGATGTGGCAGTCATCGATGAGGCGCAGATGATCGCAGATTCCGACCGCGGACATTCCTGGACACGTGGGATTCTCGGCATTCAGTGCCCGGAAATCCATATCTGTATGAGCCCCGCGGCACAGAAGGTGGTGACACATCTTATTGAGCTGTGCGGTGATACCTTTGAAATCCGCAGTTATGAGCGGAAAACCGCGCTGGTCTGCGAAGAAGAGCCGTTTGATTTTCCGGATGATGTAAGAGCAGGAGACGCACTGATCGTCTTTACCAAGCGGGCAGTACTGGATATTGCCGGAAGACTGGAACGACAGGGGATTCGGACGAGTGTGATCTACGGCAGTCTGCCGCCGGAAATCCGCAGACGCCAGATCCGGATGTTTTCAGCCGGGGAGACACGAGTGGTCGTTTCCACAGATGCGATTGGAATGGGACTCAATTTACCTGTGCGGCGGATCGTTTTTGTGCAAACAGAGAAGTTTGACGGAAAAGAAACAAGACCGCTGAAAACAGAGGAAATCCGGCAGATCGCCGGGCGCGCGGGACGGTTCGGGCTTTATGATACGGGCTATATCAATGCGGTCGGCAAGGAAGCGCTTTCCTATATCCGGGAACACGCGGCGATGCAGGAGGACGAAGTAGAGCATGTGACACTCGGCTTTCCTCAAGTGCTTCTGGATATGGCGGAGCCTCTGGATACCGTGCTGAAAATCTGGAAATCGGTGGAGACACCTGCTCCCTTTGAAAAGATCAGTATCGAGGAAATGCTTTTTCTGTACGAAAAAGCATATAAAGAACGCAAGGAGATCGACGGCTTCGAGGACAAGCATCTGCTGTACCGTATGCTGACCTGTTCGATCGATATTAAAAATCGAGATATCGTTGCATTGTGGTTGTATTACTGCAAAACCTACACGGCGGATGTGGCGCTGCACTTCCCGGCACTGATGATGTGCACGGATGCGGGGCTGGTGCGCTATGAGACATTTTATAAGATGCTGGATCTGTATTATCAGTTTTCGACGAGACTGGGGAAAAATATCGACGCCGACCGGCTGGTGCGGGAGCGGGAAAAGACCGAAGAGACGATAATGCGTTATCTGGCGAAGAATAAAAAGGATTATATCGGAAAATGTCGCTACTGCGGCGCGCCGCTGCCGGTTGGAAGCACATTTATGGTGTGTGACAGATGCTACCGGGAGACGAGGCGCCGCCGGGGATAGTACAGCGTGGGGCAGACTTGCCTGAGAATTCACTGATTTTTCACAATTTTCTACTTGCCATATATGCAATGGGTGTTATAATGCATTTGTAACAAAGAAGTGGATACTTAACCAGACCCGCATAGATGACCAGGTTCGCTAAGCATTCAGATTTTGGAGGAAAAGATAAATGACTACTTTAAAAGCTGAAACAAGAGACAAGAACGTAAAAGCAAAGAGACTCAGAAGAGAAGGTTATGTAACTGGTAACGTATTTGGCAGAGAAATTACAGGTTCCATTCCGGTTAAGATCGGACAGAGAGAAGTGGAGCGCCTGTTAAAAACCAGCAATAAAGGCAGCCAGCTGATGCTGGAAGTAGATGGCAAGACCTACGACGTGCTGATCAAGGAAATTGATTATGATGCCATGAAGAATCAGGTAACGGAGATTGATTTTCAGGCACTGGTAAGCAACGAAAAGGTACATTCCGTAGCAGAAGTAGTTTTGCTGAATCATGAGAAAGTGCTGGATGGAATCCTGCAGCAGAAGCTGGAAGAGATTTCCTACAAGGCATTGCCTGCAGCACTGGTAGACAGAGTAGAGATCGACGTAGAGTCGATGAAGATTGGTGATGCAGTTCTGGTAAAGGATCTTGCGATCGCATCCAATCCGGATATTGACCTGATGACAGATCCGGAAGCAGTTGTTGTCACGGTTACAAGAGCCCACAATGCTCCTGAAGAAGAAACAGAGGAAACAGATGCAGATGCAGCAGCAGATACCAAAAAGGATGCTGCAAAGAAAGAAGAAAAGTAATACAGATAAGCTGTAAAAGAAAAAAGGGCGTCTCCTTAGTGGAGACGTCCTTTTTTCTCTATATGATAAAAACTTTTTACATGATATAATGAGCACACAAGAAAAACAAACGACGCCGAAGGCGGCATTTGTTTTTCTTGTGCCATTAGAGAACGAGCAGCCTGCGTAGCAGGCGATAAAGCGCGTCAGCACGGGCTCGTGATGTAATGAGCGCAAGAGAGCGGGAACAGGCGAAGCCTGCTCATCGCGAACGGCGAATGCTGATCATGAACTTTAGGATCGTGGGAGTGCGCAGCACGGAATAATTCGTAGACATCAAGGTCACATCATCCTGTAAGAGAAGTTTTTTGTTTTATTCATGACAATAGAATGTTCGCGGAGCGTGCATTCTATTGTTGGGGGGATACAATATGCCTAAATCATCAAATCAGAAATTGAAGCTGATATACCTTATGAAAATTTTACTGGAACGGACGGATGAAACGCACAGTATTACCATGCCGGAGATTATTGATGCGCTGGCAGCTTATGATATCAGTGCGGAACGCAAAAGCTTATATAATGATATTGAAAACTTAAGAGTGTATGGTCTGGACGTTATAGGAACCCAGGAAGATCGAACGTATTCATACCATATAGGGAACAGGCAGTTTGAGCTTGCAGAATTAAAATTATTGGTGGATTCTGTGCAGTCAGCGAAATTTATCACGGCCAAGAAGTCAAATGAGCTTATAAAAAAGATAGAGGGGTTTGCCAGTAAATACGAAGCATCACAGCTGCAAAGACAGGTATTTGTAGCCGGTCGTGTAAAGACGATGAATGAAAGCATTTATTACAATGTTGACAGGATACATGCTGCAATAGCGGAAAATTCGAGGATAACATTCCAGTATTTTCAATGGAATGTGGATAAGAAGATGGAACTGCGCCATGATGGAGCGCTTTATGAGGTCAGCCCCTGGTCCTTATCCTGGGATGATGAAAACTATTACCTAATTGCGTATGACAGTAATGAAAAGATCATCAAACATTTTCGTGTAGATAAAATGCTTCATATCAAGTCCAATGGAAAAGGAAGAGAGGGAAGGCAGGTATTTAAGTCTTTTGATATGGCTGCATATGCCAGAAAAATGTTTGGCATGTATGGAGGCAAAGAAGAATGGGTAAGAATTGAGTGTGACAATTCATTTGCAGGGGTAATGATAGACCGTTTTGGAAAAGAGGTATCTATGATCAGATTGGATGACAAACGCTTCGCAGTTAATGTGGAGGTAGCAGTCAGCAGGCAGTTCTTGGCATGGATCATAGGTCTCGGAGAGGGAGTAAAACTTGTCGGACCGGATAATGTGGTGGAAATGATGAATGCGGAAATTGACAGATTGATAAAACAATACAAGAAATAAGAACATAAATTCGATATACAAGGTGTGTTTATGGGACACCTTAGTTTTTATAATAAGAATCAGATAAGAGATAAACTCTTACTGGTTCTTATTTTTGCAGCAGGCGAGGTGATAGAGTGGCAAGGTTATGGTATTGGATCAGAAAGAGAATATACATATAGTAGAAGATTTGGTTGGATGAAAAAAAATCAATCGTAAATTTTTACGATTGATTTTTTATAAAAGAAATCCGGACAGTGGTGAGCAGGAAACCGTGATGTCAATGCTGCTTGGACCTCGAAAGCAGGAGAACAGTTCGATGTAGATATCGGCTGTTCTTTTTGCTTTTAGGCGTTAAAACGGTAATGTTTTCTTGTGTGCAGTAGAGCACTATAGTATAATAAAATCAGGTTTTTGTATACATGTAAAAGCTATAATAAAGAAATATGATCTGATCTTCATGGATATTCAGATGCCTAAAATGGATGGTTATATGATAACCAGGGAAATTCGTACTCTGAAGAATAATAAGAAAGCCAATATTCCAATCGTTGCCATGACCGCAAATGCATTTGAGGAAGACAGGAAAAAGGCTTTTGATGCAGGTATGGATGGACATATTGCAAAACCGATTGATATTGAGAAGCTGAGAGCGGCGATTTTACGAATGGGGTTCTGAATAGTTATGAAAAATGAAAATATAGAAGCAGGAATGGAAGGAAAATGAAAGGAAAACGAGTGATTGCAGGCATTCTGCTTGTGGGAATTTTAACAGTTACCCTGGCAGGGTGTAAACATACAGATGTGAGTAAAACAGAAACAGAAAAGCCGGTCATCACGCTGGGGAGCGACAACTATCCACCATATAATTATCTGAATGAGGATGGTGTACCGACGGGGATTGATGTAGAACTGGCTACGGAAGCATTCAAAAGAATGGGATATCAGGTGGACGTTGTCCAGATCAACTGGGAGAAGAAAAAGGAACTGGTAGAGAGCGGAGAGATTGACTGTATTATGGGCTGTTTTTCCATGGAAGGGCGCCTTGACGATTACCGCTGGGCAGGACCATACATAGCAAGCCGTCAGGTGGTCGCTGTAAATGAGAACAGTGATATTTATAAATTGAGTGATCTGGAAGGAAAAAACCTTGCAGTCCAGTCCACAACCAAACCGGAAGGCATCTTTCTGAACCGGACAGATGAAAGAATCCCAAAACTGGAAAATCTGATTAGTCTTGCACACTGGGAGTTGATCTATACCTTTCTGGGGAAAGGATATGTAGACGCGGTTGCCGCACATGAGGAATCGATTGTCCAGTATATGGGGGATTATAACACAAGCTTCCGCATCCTGGAAGAACCGCTGATGATCACCGGAATAGGTGTTGCTTTCGCAAAAGAGGATGACAGAGGAATCTGTGAGCAGATGGATCAGACACTGGAAGAAATGCGTCAGGATGGCACATCCCTGAAAATCATCGGAAAATATCTGGATGATCCGGAAAAGTATCTGGAGGTGGATGATCTTGGATATTAAGAAAATGAAAAAAGAAAAACGAATCCATCTGCTCGGTGGTCTGATTGGAATTTGTGTAGCTGTAGTCGCTCTGTTTTATTTTTTCCATGTAGAAAAGGCGGAAGCAGAAGAAAGAATGGTGGAGATTATAAACTATGTAAAAGTGCAGTGTTCCACCTACACCCATTATAATGAATCTTCGGAATCCAAAAGTCTTCTTCGTGCCATTGAAAGTGCCAGACAGATGAGTACAAATATCGACATGGAAATTGAAAACGGTGGTCAGCTAAGGCGGGAGTTCCTGAAAGAAAACCTGAAAACTCTCTGGGTGGATGGCATCCTTGTGCTGGATACAGAGGGAAAGACGGACTGTGAATACAGCACGGATGAATCTCTGACCAATGAGATTACGGCGTATTTGCAAAAAGACATTATCATGGATTTTGCCGGATATGAAGAAAGAAGCTATTCGGAACGGTTTACCAGGGAAGACGGATCTCGTATTGACATTGCAGCCTGTGCCAGAAAAGATGAGCCAGGTATCGTTGCGATTTATTATTACACCTCTCTTGAATTTACCAGAAATTATACTCTGACAATACAGGGGCTTTTAAAGGGGTATAGTACTCAGAAAGATGGAACGATTATAGTTGCAGACAACGGAATAGTGGTTGCCAGCAATGATGAGAGCTTGTTGGGACAGAATACGGCTGACAACGAAGTTGTTCAGGCAATGAAGAGGCATACAGATAGTCAGCACATTTACCATTTGAAGAATGAAGGAATCGGATGCTACGGAATCATGCTGAAGCAGAGGGATTATTATATCTATGCGTATCTGCCGGATACGGAAGTATTCCATAACCTTCCATTCGGTGTGATAAGCGTTATTTTCTTTTATTTCCTGATGTTCAGTATATTTTGGTTCTGGACATACAGAACCAATCTGGCACACCGGAAACAGGAACAGGAAAAAGACGAAAAATATAAGGCAGAACTTCTGATAGCTGCAAAAAAGGCAGAGGCTGCCAATGAGGCAAAAACAGAGTTTCTCCAGCGGATGAGCCATGATATCCGGACTCCGATCAATGGAATTCGAGGCCTGGTCAATATGGCAGACCATTATGCAGATGATATGGAGAGGCAGACGGAATATAGGACAAAGGTGAAAGAGGCATCGAATCTGTTGCTGGAACTGGTAAATGATGTCCTGGATATGAGTAAGCTGGAGTCAGGTGAAATTGTTCTGGAAGAGATTCCATTTAATCTGAGCAGTATTTCCAGGGAAGTATTTGTTGTGATCGAGCAGATGGCGGCAGAACAGAATATCCGGGTTGCGTGGGAGAAAAAAGAAATCACACACCGTGATTTTATTGGAAGTCCGGGATATGTGAAACGGGTGATGATGAATATTCTGTCGAATGCGGTGAAATATAACAAAGAAAACGGACAGATCTATGTCAGCTGCGTGGAAATCCCGTCCGAACAGCCGGAAATGACGACAATGGAATTTGTCTGCCGGGATACCGGAATCGGAATGGCTGAGGAGTTCCAGAAGCATATTTTTGAACCATTTGCACAGGAACATACGGGAAGTCGCGCAAAGTTTGCCGGAACCGGACTGGGAATGGCTATTTCAAAGAAGCTGGTCGAGGAAATGGGCGGAACCATTACTTTTGAAAGTAAAAAAGGCGTAGGGACGACATTTGTGATCCGGGTTCCATTTAAAATAGATCTGGATGCGGATAAACGTGAAGAATCGAAGGATGTATCCGAAAAATCTATAAAGGGGATGCATGTTCTTCTGGCAGAAGACAATGAGCTGAATATGGAAATCGCTGAATTTTTGCTTCAGAATGAAGGTGCTGAAGTGACCAAAGCATGGAATGGTCAGGAAATTGTTGAGCTATTCAGAAAAAGTGAATCAGGTGAATTTGATGTCATTCTTATGGACATTATGATGCCGATCATAAATGGTTATGAAGCTGCAAAGAGGATCCGGTCTTTGGACAGAGAGGATGCAAAAAAAATACCAATCATTGCAATGACAGCAAATGCGTTTACGGAGGACAGAATAAGAGCAAAAGAAGCAGGGATGGATGAGCATGTTGCGAAGCCTATTGATGTGGAATTACTGATAAAAGTAATCCATAAATTGGTGAAACATAATTGACACTGTAAAATAGAAAAATACAAAGGAAACTCAGAGGAGAGCTCATAATGAAAAAGAAAAAATGGAGCAGAGTTTTGCCCGTGCTTCTGGTGATGGTGACAGTTATATCACTTTTGCCGGGCTGTGGCAGGAAGCGTGCAGAAAAAGAAGATGCAGAAACAATCACTGTGTATTTATGGAGCACAAACCTGTATGAAAAATATGCACCATACATCCAGAAACAGCTCCCGGATATCCAGGTTGAATTTGTTGTAGGCAATAATGATCTGGATTTTTACAGATTCCTTAAGGAAAACGATGGATTGCCGGATATTATAACCTGCTGTCGATTTTCCCTGCATGATGCAAGTCCCCTGAAAGACAGTCTGATGGATCTTTCTACAACCAATGCAGCAGGTGCTGTCTATGATACATACCTCAGCAATTTTATGAATGAGGATGGAAGCGTAAACTGGCTTCCCGTGTGTGCAGATGCCCATGGGTTTGTAGTGAACAAAGATCTTTTTGAAAAGTATGAGATTCCTCTGCCAACAGATTATGAAAGCTTTGTTTCTGCCTGCCAGGCATTTGATAAAGTGGGGATTCGTGGATTTACGGCAGACTATTATTATGATTATACCTGTATGGAAACACTGCAGGGTCTGTCAGCATCAGAGCTGTCTTCTGTAGACGGACGCAAGTGGCGTACCGCATACAGTGACCCGGATAATACAAAGAGAGAAGGCCTGGACAGTACCGTCTGGCCTGAGGCTTTTGAACGTATGGAGCAGTTCATCCAGGATACAGGGCTGAGCCGGGATGATCTGGATATGAATTATGATGATATCGTTGAGATGTATCAAAGTAACAAGCTTGCCATGTACTTTGGCAGTTCTGCTGGTGTAAAAATGTTTCAGGATCAGGGCATCAACACAACCTTTCTTCCATTCTTTCAGGAGAATGGTGAAAAGTGGATTATGACTACACCATATTTCCAGGTGGCTTTAAACCGCGATCTGACACAGGATGAGTCACGTCGAAAGAAAGCAATGAAGGTACTAAGCACAATGCTTTCAGAGGATGCGCAGAACCAGATTATCAGTGAGGGACAGGATCTGTTAAGCTACAGTCAGGATGTAGCTCTTCAGCTTACAGGATATATGAAAGATGTGAAACCTGTGATCGAAGAAAACCACATGTATATCCGCATTGCGTCAAATGACTTTTTCTCTGTTTCCAAGGATGTGGTTTCCAGGATGATCTCAGGAGAATACGATGCGGGGCAGGCCTATCAGTCGTTTAATGCTCAGCTTCTTGAGGAGAAATCCATTTCTGAGAAAGTAGTTTTGGATTCACAGAAGTCTTATTCCAACCGCTTTCATAGCAGGGAAGGAAATGCAGCATATTCTGTTATGGCAAATACTCTGCGCAGCATCTATGGGTCAGATGTGCTGATTGCAACCGGAAATAGCTTTACGGGAAACGTGCTGAAAGCCGGTTATACAGAAAAAATGGCAGGTGACATGATCATGCCAAATGATCTTTTGGCTTACAGCAGTAAGATGAGTGGTGCTGAACTGAAAGAGACAGTGAAAAGCTTTGTAGAAGGCTATGAGGGAGGCTTTATTCCGTTTAATCGTGGCTCTCTGCCAGTGGTCAGTGGAATTTCTGTGGAAATCAAGGAAACAGAGGATGGTTACACCTTGAGCAAGGTTACAAGGGACGGAAAACAAATTCAGGACGAGGATACTTTCACGATAACCTGTCTCGCGACATCAAAACACATGGAGGCTTATCCGGCAGATGAGAATATTGTGTTTGATGGAGGAGATACCACTGTGAAAGACACCTGGACAGGGTATGTTTCAGATGGTAATGCCATTCTAGCAGAGCCTGAAGATTACATGACGCTGAGGTGAGAAGATTGAAAGATAAAGTTTTTCAATCGTGAGATTTGTGTGTGCGCGCACTGACACAAACTCGACATGCGCAAAAAGCGTGCGCAGAAATGAGCGGAAAGAATGGATATTGAAAATCATAATACGGATAGAAAGAAGCCTGTCAGGAGAAAACAATTCATGGCAGTTGTCTGTATCGCTGTTTTGGTGGGAATTGTTTTGGGGGTTTTCCGATATTTTAGATTTGTGTCGAAAACTGTTTATGAGGAAAGTGTTTCTCATTTGACGGAGGTTTTTCATCAGTCTGATAACATGATGAGAGAACTGACAGATAAGAACCTGACATATCTTCATATATGGGGAGAGAATCTGCAGGATATTTTGAGCGAAGATGAAATTCGTGACTATATAAAGAAAGCACAGGAGGATACAGGATTTTTAGAGTTCTTTTTTCTGTCAGCTGACGGGGACTACAAGATGGCGACAGGGGAAACAGGGTACCTTGGATTACAGGAAAATATGGAAGAGGAAATCCGGCAGGGAAATGATGTGATAGCGAATGCAGCAGTTCCCGGAAAATCTCAGCTGCTTATTTTTGCCACGCCTAAGGCTCATGGAATTTATCAGGGATTTGAATATGATGCGATTGCTATTGCTTACGAAAACTCTGATATTGTAGACGTACTGGATATTTCTGCTTTCGATGGAAATGCCCAGAGCTTTATGATTCATCCGGATGGTCGTGTTGTGGTGGATCATTCTTCTGAGGCATGGGGGAACGTGTATAATTTTTTCGGAATTCTAAGAGAGCATTCTGATATGTCTGAAAAAGAGATCAATGCGCTTTTGGAGAAGTTTAAAGCAGGACGTACCGATGCGATGCTGCTAAATCTGGATGAAAGGAACTACTATCTGGTCTATGAAAAATCAGATATTCAGGACTGGATGTTTCTGGGACTTGTCCAGGCGGATATCGTCAATGCCAGCATGAACCGTCTGCAGCGTAGTACGATATTCTTTGTCAGTGCGATCGTGTTCTGCATAGCTGCACTTTTTATCAGTCTTATTATTCAAAAAAACAGGATAAATCTCAGAAGAAAGGATACGGAGATTCTGTATCGGGATGAGCTGTTTCAAAAGCTTTCCATGAACGTGGATGATGTCTTTCTGATGCTGGATGCAAAAACATATCAGGCAGATTACGTCAGTCCAAATGTGGAAAAGTTGTTGGGGATTACGGTAGAACAGATTCATAAGGATATTTGTATTCTGGGAAAACTGCATTCAGAGAAAAAGGAAGATCCGGAGAAAAATTATCTGGAGGAAATTCAGGTTCAGGAACAGAGAGAATGGGATTTTGAATATGTTCATCTGAAGACAGGGGAAAAACGCTGGTTCCATAATATTGCAATGGGCAGTGAGGTAAACGGGAAAAAGAAATATATCCTGGTTATGTCAGACCGTACCTCTGACCGGAAAATGAACCAGGCGCTTTCTGAGGCAGTACGTGCTGCGGAGACAGCAAACAAGGCAAAGAGTACATTCCTTTCCAATATGTCTCACGATATCCGGACACCAATGAATGCGATTATCGGTTTTACGACACTGGCTGTAAGTAATATTGATGACAAGAAAAGAGTTCGGGATTATCTGGGCAAGATCCTTTCCTCCAGCAACCATCTGCTCTCATTGATCAATGACATACTGGATATGAGCCGGATTGAGAGCGGAAAGATCCATCTGGAAGAAACAGAGGTCAGTCTGTCGGATGTGCTTCATGACCTGAAGACGATCATCAGTGGACAAATACATGCGAAGCAGCTGGAACTTTATATGGATGCCATGGATGTTACGAATGAGGATGTCTATTGTGATAAGACGCGGCTGAACCAGGTGCTGCTGAATCTTTTGTCCAATGCAGTGAAGTTTACGCCGGCGGGAGGAACCGTTTCTGTCCGGATCAGACAGTATCCGGGGACAGTAAAAGGCAGTGAATTGTACGAGATCCGGGTAAAGGATAACGGAATCGGCATGAGCCAGGAATTTGTACAGAAGATCTTTTCGCCCTTTGAGAGGGAACGTACTTCCACGGTCAGCAGGATCCAGGGTACAGGGCTTGGCATGGCCATTACCAAGAATATTGTGAATATGATGGGCGGTACCATTGAGGTTTTGACAGAACAGGGAAAAGGCACCGAATTTATTGTTCGTCTGCCATTTCGGATTCAGTCTGAGCACCAACGGATAGAGAAGATCGCAGAACTGGAAGGACTTAAAGCATTAGTTGTAGATGACGATTTTAATACCTGTGACAGCGTGACAAAAATGCTTGTGAAGGTTGGAATGCGTTCGGAATGGACACTTTCCGGAAAGGAAGCTGTTCTCCGCGCACGACAGTCTATGGAAATGGGAGATGCATTTCATGCTTATATCATCGACTGGCGTTTGCCGGATATGAATGGCATTGAAGTTACCCGCCAGATCCGCAGCCTTGGAGATGATACGCCGATCATAATTCTGACAGCTTATGACTGGTCAGATATCGAAGTGGAAGCCAGAGCAGCTGGAGTGACTGCATTCTGTGCAAAACCAATGTTCATGTCAGATATCAGAGATACCTTGATGACTGCTATCGGCCAGAAACAGGCAGAGGCAGAGACTGCAATCCTTCCGACAGCAGGTTCGGATTTCAGAGGCAGATACATACTGCTTGTGGAAGACAATGAACTGAACAGTGAAATTGCAGTGGAGATCCTCAATGAATATGGCTTCCTGGTTGACACTGCCGAAAATGGAGCAGAGGCAGTGGAAAAAGTTAAGAATTCAAAGCCAGGTAATTATGATCTGGTGCTGATGGATGTGCAGATGCCTGTAATGAATGGATATGAGGCCACGAAGCAGATCCGTGCTCTGGATAATCCGGCACTGGCGGGGATTACAATTCTTGCCATGACTGCCAATGCTTTTGATGAGGATAAAAAGAAAGCTCTGGAATGCGGTATGGACGGATTCTTATCCAAGCCAATCGTTATTGAGGAATTGATTAGCATTCTGCAGAAGAATCTGGATTAGAGGTCTGTGAAATCGTATATAGATAATGCCTGGCCGGACTTCATTTTCGATGGAGTCCGGCTTTCTATTTAAAAGAAATATCCCGATTTGCAAATGGATTAGAAAAGGATCTAGAAGCTGTGGAGAATTCTGTTGTCTGTGAACTTTCAAATGGTTTTGTTGAAGGAACAAATAGTAAATTAAAAATGGTAAAACGTACTATGTATGGAAGATGCAGCAAAGTACTTTTAGCGGCAAAAGTAATATATGTGAAGGCAAAACGATACGGATAATTGCGGAAGAACCAGAATCGCCCGGAATACTCAGGTTATGCCAGAAAGCAAAAATTTACAAAGGCTTACAAAGCCCGAAATACCAAGAAAAACTAAAAAATGCGAGGTTATGCAACAATGATAAAAGTTTTCTTTATTTGCCACGGCACTCTTTGAAAGCTTCGCCAAAAAGCCAGTAAAATCACGGACCGGAGGGCATAGGCGGTCAGAAAATACCCCGAAAATAACCCACGGTATTTTGTGCAGATATTACATGTAAATATAGATGATATTGGGGACGCAATATGATAGAAAAGCTGTAAGATTTTGGAAAGAGAAATCTTATGGCTTTTTTCTGTGAATAAATCGAATTGAAAAGAAAATGTTGATAGATTATAATTTTTATATCTTTATAGACGGAATATATTAGATGGAGGATGCAAATGTTTGATCAAGAAAAATTAGTAGCGGTTATTGCTGCTTATAAAGAATATTTTCCAAATCATTGGAAAGATGAAAAGTATAAGTGGAAGGCAATCCAGTCTTTCCAAGAGCACTGGAATATATCTGCCGAGAATCTGGAATGTTGTTATATGCAAAAACAGAGGAAGCAATCACGCCAGATTGCAGTTATGTAATGAGTGGAAATAAGATTAGTGTAAAAACATTGGATTTGAATAAAGAGTTTAAATTACTTGCAGCTCAGTTGGATAAGATTGCGGAGGAGTATTTTCAAAAGATGTAGTTGGACTTATATAATGAAAAGAGTTGGGAATATGTCTAATTTAGTAGAAAGTTGGTGAAAAGCTTGGATATAAAACAATTAATCGGTGAAGCAACTGAATATGACAAAAAGCTATCTTTGGAAGCGAAGAAACCAAAGAGTTGGTGTAAGAGCGTAAGTGCTTTTGCAAATACATTTGGTGGAGCATTAATCTTTGGAATAGCCGATAATGATGAAATTGTAGGACTTGAGAATCCGAATAGCGATGCTGAGAAAATAAGTGAAATCATTAAGACAAGGATGGATCCAATTCCAGAATTTCGTCTTCGATTTGAACAGGTCGAAGATGGAAAAGTATTAATTATACTGGATATCTTCAAAGGTGAAGAGACACCGTACTATTATTCGGGTGATGGTGTGCTGGAAGCATATGTTCGTGTTGGAAACGAGAGTGTGAAAGCAACATCAACGGAATTGAAAAGACTGGTATTGCGCGGTAGAAATACATCTTATGATTCACAGATTTCTACGTATAAGGTGGAAGATTTTGCTTTTTCCAAACTCCGGGAAAGATATAAAAAATGGACAGGAAATAGTTTTGATGAGAAAGATCTTATATCATTTGGGTTGGCAAATGAGCAAGGATATTTGACAAATGCCGGAGCCTTGGTTGCAGATGAAAGCCCTATTCGATGGTCAAGATTATTTTGTACCCGGTGGAATGGATTAAATAAAAGCGGTGGTACAATAGATGCATTTGACGATGCGGAATATTCTGGAAGTGTATTGTCATTAATTGATAATGGAGAAGCTTTTATTAAGAGAAATGCGAAATTAATGTGGAGAAAGACTGCTAATTCCAGAGAAGAAATGCCGGAATATGTAGAACGTAGTTATCATGAAGCATTGGTTAATGCATTGGCTCATAGAGATTATCTTGTGAATGGCAGTGAAGTGCATATTGATATTTACGATGATCGTATGGAAATTTATTCGCCGGGAGGCATGCCGGACGGTTCCATTATTCAGGACAGAGATCCGCTTACAGTTCCGTCAACGAGAAGAAACCCGGTTTTGGCAGATATATTTAATCGGCTGGGATATATGGAACGTAAAGGTAGTGGATTTGGAAAAATCATCGGCGGCTATGAATTTCAGATCAACTATGACGAAAGTAAAAAGCCGTCTTTTAGATCAGATCGGTACCAGTTTACAGTTGTGATGCCAAATTTGAATTACAATGTCCCTCAGGATGTCCCTCAGGATGTCCCTCAGGATGTCCCTCAGGATGTCCCTCAGGATGTCCCTCAGGATGTCCCTCAGAAAAAAGAGAGTAATCCGTTGGAAATTCAAATATTGAATATGATAAAAAAGGATAGTAAAATCAGTACAGAAAAAATGGCGATGACGTTAGGAATAAGTTCCAAGACTGTAAAACGTCACATCAAAGATATAGGTATTGTCCGATTTGTTGGTCGTGGTTCCAATGGACACTGGGAAATAATTGATGATTAGAAATACAACTAAATGGATGACGTTAAGCTGTCTGATGCGAAGATATTTCTGATTAAGCTTCAGAGAGATGGACGAGGATACAGTTCCATACACTCGATCAGAGGCGTGTTAAGACCGGCATTTCAGATGGCTGTAGATGATGATCTGATCCTTAAGAATCCATTCGGATTTGAACTTGGTACGATACTGGTCAATGACAGTCAGAAGAGAGAACCAGGTTGAAAGAAGCGAAGAAAGAACTGGATAAAAACCGGTTTGTAACCCCAAAATATGCACAAATAACTCATGAAAGCCTTATTTCGTAAGGCTTTCCGGATAAGAAAAATAACCCATTTATAACCAAAATGCCCGAAAAAACATGAGAAAATGCATGAATTTATGAGAAAAAAAGCCGTTTTAGAAAAAAGTGTATAAAGGCTGGAAAGCCAGTATTTACAAGGCTTTGAGAAGATATGAGGAGATAAAATGGGTAAGATAAAAGTATTATTTATTTGCCACGGCAGAACTCGTACTTTTGCCTGAAATGGCTTGAAATCAAGACCCTTGGGGAATGAGAATGGTATTTGTACCCCCATTGTACCCCTATTTTGATATTTCACTGATTTATTAACCGGACTGCCCTCGATAAAAATGAATATGATTTGTGGTGAAAGGAGTTCCTTCGGGGACTTCTTTTCGTTTGCATAAAATGTCGGTTTGAATGTCGGTTTGTTTATATGGAACTGTTGCATGTGCAGTCGCGAGATGGAAGTTGAGGAGTATGAACATTACGATGCACCGAAATGTTATCAAAATGTTCCGAATTGTTATTAGAATAATTATTAGTTCCGGTAATTGCATCAAAAATTGATAAAAATAAGGGAATCAATTTGATGTTTGACGGCAATACATACTATGTGGTTGTACTATTAATAATAATCGTATACCTTACCTAAACATGCATAGAAACCAAGCTGATTACAATGAAATAACAAAAAAATTGAAAAGTAACATAAATTATGTTATTATATATAAAAATGTGTTACAAGGAGATGCCATATGAAAAAGCAATTAGAGAAGTATTTTGGCTGCAAAGTAAAAATAGCAGAATACAAGAATAAATTACCATTGCCGATCTTTATGACTATGCGTGATATTATGATAGTTGAAATATATGGTGTTAACTTTGCCATAATAGATGTTATGAAGGAAACGGAGCTAAGTGTTGCTGCAATGAAAAAGCAGAAAGCAAAGTATGAGGAAGCATTGCAGTGCCCTGTAGCATATGAAGTAGCGTTAAACAACGTATCCATGAGAAATGCTCTGGTAAAAAGCGGAGTTCCGTTTGTGAATTTGCCGGGAAATGTATTCTTACCATTTATGGGAATTGTATTGCAGGATGTGTATCGCAAGCAGCTTGTCAAAGCGGATAAGATGATGCCGGCAACACAGATGGTGTTCCTTGAATTGTTATATATGAGTGATGAGGAATCTGTGTTAAAAAGTGAAGTTGCGAACAAGCTGAATCTTACCAAAACGTCCATTACAAGAGCAACAGCGCAATTAGAGGAAATGGGACTCATCCAGCAGATGAAATCAGGAACAGAGATTGCTATTAAGAGAAATTACTCACGGAAAGAGTATTATGAAAATGCAAAAGGATATTTGATTAATCCGGTCCAGAAAGTGATTACAATTATGCGATATGAAGCAACCTTTGAATCATTTAGCGCAGGAGAAACTGCACTTAGTCAGGAGTCAGAATTGAATCCACCAAGAATAGAGGAACGTGCAATCTACAAGGGCGAGGAAGTTGTTGACCAGTTGGAAATTGTGGATGCCAGATCTGAAGACCCAGACGACTGCTTGAAGATACAATTATGGAAATACAATCCTTCTTATTTTGCAAGAGAAGGGCGTGTTGATCCTGTTTCACTGGCATGTACATTCAAAGGTAACGAAGACGAAAGAATAGAAATGAGTATTGAGGAACTGTTGGAGGAATTATAAATGGTACCAGGGATAGACTCTTTTAGAGAAAAATTTAAAGATTATACGGATTATTACACTATTATCGGCGGAACTGCCTGCGATATTCTACTCTCAGAGGCAGACTTGCCATTTCGAGCGACAAAAGATATTGATATGATCCTGATTATGGAGGATAACTTCCCGGAATTTGCGAGCGTATTCTGGGAATACATAAAAGAAGGCGGCTATAAGTGCGGATGGAAGAATGAACAGAATATGCACCTTTACCGCTTCACAGAAGGAAAATTCGGTTATCCTACTATGATTGAGTTGTTTTCAAGAAAGCCGGGATATCATCTTGAAATAGAAGAGGGAATCATTCCGATTCATATTGATGATGATACTTCCAGTTTATCAGCGATTCTTCTGAACGATGACTTCTATAAATTTATGATGTCCGGACGCAGAGTGGTTGATGGTATTGGTGTTCTGGGAGCAGAGCATCTGATTCCGTTCAAAATGTATGCGTGGATTAACCTTTTGGACAGAAAAAGAGCCGGCGAGCATGTTAATGAAAAGGATTTAAAGAAACATAAGTACGATGTATTCCGATTGTTGCAGATTGTTACAGCGGGAACAAAAGTTGAATCAGAAGGGCTGGTGACAGAGAGTATACATAGATATGTCGAGGAAATCAGTGCAGTAGATGAATCGGAGGTACGACTTTTGCAGATGGGAATGCCTTTTGACAGAGATAGGGGCGTGGAGTTGTTGAAGGAGATTTACTTGTAAGAAAATTGTTACAAGTTTGTATATCAATTTTAGGAGATGGAGTTATGCGAGTACTTGTGATTCCTGATATTCATCTAAAACCATGGATATTCGACAGGACAGAGAAAATCTTAAGAGACGGTAAGGCGGATCGGGCTGTGTGCCTGATGGATATGCCGGATGACTGGAATATGGAATTTCAGATAGAACGATATAAAGAAACATTTGATCGGGCAATCGCATTTGCTGAGGACTATCCGGATACTCTCTGGTGTTACGGTAATCATGATGTCAGCTACTCGTGGGGAAGACTTGAGACCGGATATTCTCCCTATGCCGAGAGGACGGTAATGTCAAAGCTTGAAGAACTTGAGAACCGCCTTAAGAGTCCGGTACAGATAAACATAATGCATCGGATTGACAATGTGCTTTTCTCACATGGAGGGCTTACAGCTGATTTCCTAAGATGGCTTAACAAGGATCTGCTGGATGCTGATATAGAGGAAGTTATTGCAGCGGTAAACGATGCTCCACATAATTATCTCTGGAATGATGAATCACCCTTATGGTTCAGACCACAGTATGAGACCAGAGAGATATTCAGAGCAGATATATACAAACAGGTGGTAGGGCATACTCCGGTGGAGAGGATATTTGAAAAAGACGGCATCATATCGACAGATGTGTTCTCTACCTATAGAGACGGAAGACAGATTGGAGAGTCTGCGATGATGGTTATTGATTCGGAAACCGGAAAATACGAGAAGATAGAGGTTATGGGGAAACTGGGAGTGTGATAAGGATGAAGGAACCTACGCAACAATATTCAGATACAATCAAATCATTACAATCCAGGATACAGGCATTGGAGGATGAAAACCGACTTCTGAAAGAGCGTTTGGAAGAAGCCGGTGTTTCGTATGCGGATATTGTGTCAGGCGACGCTGAAGGAGTTGTGGAATTGTATGATCCTGATCAGGGTGCTCGTATTAAGAAATTTGATGTTACGGATAAGATTGCAAGTGACTTCTTTATGATGTTCTGCCGCGGAAGGAAGGATGTGTATGATCTTCGTTATACGAATCCCAAAACGGGGAAGAACGGGTATTATACGCAGTGCTTTAACCGCTGGGATCGTGGCTGCCATATACAGAAAAAGGATGGAGTTCGTTGTAAGGATTGCGAATTAAGGGCATACAAGCCGGTTACTCTGCCTTTGATAAAGGCGCATATGAATGGGACAGATCCAAATGGCAATGATGTCGTGGCGATATATCCGATGCTTGAAAATAACCTTTGTCAGTTACTTGTATTTGATTTTGATAACCATGCAAAGGGAGCGGAGCAGGAAGATTATGCGAATATTGATGATGGCTGGAAAGAAGAAATAAATGCTTTGCGGCACATTTGTAAGAATCTGGATGTGGACGCTGCGGTGGAACGGTCAAGGTCGGGACGCGGTGCGCATCTTTGGATATTCTTCAAGGAAATGGTTCCTGCCAGATTGGCGAGAAGATTTGGCTTTGCGTTGCTAGAGAAAGGAGCTGAATCCGTCAATCTTAAGTCCTTCAAATACTATGATCGCATGATACCGACGCAGGATGCGCTCCCTGAGGGCGGACTTGGAAATGTTATTGCACTTCCTTTACAAGGAATGGCCTTGAAGTCCGGAAACAGTGCTTTTATTGATGAAAATTGGAACGCATATGAAGATCAGTTAAATGTTCTTGCCGGGACAAGGCGACTGACCAGACAGGGGATAGAGGACTATCTTTCTTTATGGTACAGTACGGGATCCACCAGCGAAGACAACGGTACTGATGCGCCATGGGATAAGAATTCTGAGATTGAAGCAGGCAGTGTTAAGGGCGTGGTGCGTATCGTGCTGGCTGACCGCATTTACATAGACTCAACAGGAATGTCCAATAAGACAAAAAGACAGCTTCGCCGTATGGCAACATTTTCAAACAAGCAGTATTTCCAGAATCAGGCTATGGATATGCCAAATTACGATGAATCCAGATTCATTTACCTTGGAAGTGACGAAGGAAAATATATTGTATTGCCTCGCGGACTTCGGGAAGAAATTCTAAAGAAGTTTGATAATGCGGGGATCAGTTATAAGATTGAAGACAAGAGAACCAAAGGGCAGGAACTCAATATTTCGTTTAGGGGAGAATTGCGTGAATCACAGATTCCGGCTGTGGAAACTATGCTTGAAAATGAAACCGGGATACTGCACGCCGCAACAGCGTTTGGTAAGACTGTAGTCTGCTGTGATATGATCGCAAGAAGAGGCATAAGTACCTTAATACTTGTAGACAGGGCAGATCTGATGAACCAGTGGATTAAGCGTCTGGAGGAGTTTTTGGATATTGATGAAGAACTACCTGAATATCAGACAAAGACCGGGCGTACACGAAAAAGAAAATCATTGATTGGAAATCTTCAAGGAGCGCATGATACACTGACCGGAATAGTGGATGTGGCCATGATACGTTCTCTTAAGAAAAAAGATGGATTTCATCCGAAGCTGAAAGAATATGCTCAAGTATATTTTGACGAATGCCATCACGCAGCATCGGATAGCGCGATAGAAGTGCTGCAGGAGATAAATGCAAAGTATGTGTATGGCGTGACGGCAACACCGAAACGTGGTGATGGTAAGGAAAAGATAAACGAATTTCTGCTCGGCCCTATCAGGTATAGGTTTACAGCAAAAGACAGAGCCGAGGAGCAGAATATTAATCATCTGGTATATCCCCGATTTACCCGGACAGTAAAGCCGCATCATTTGTCAAAAACACCATATGGTAATGATGCCTATGAACTGATAAGGAATAATGATGTTCGTGACGAACAGATTATCAGGGATGTGGCGGACTGTGTGCAAGCTGGAAGAACTCCGGTAGTACTGACGAAATATGTTGATCATGCCAAGAAGCTGTCTGAAAGGCTTAAGACATATGCTGACCGATTGATCTTGCTAACGGGGGCAAATGGAACGAAAGCGCGCAGGGCTCAGGTGGAAGAACTGAATAAAGTTGATGATTCGGACAGTCTTATTCTTGTGGGAACGGGCTCTTTACTTGGAGAGGGCTTCGATTTTCCGCGACTTGATACTCTGTTCATGGCGACTCCCGTTTCAGGAGAAAATGTTGTGGAGCAGTATGTCGGGCGACTTAACAGGGATTATGATGGTAAAGAAAATGTCATCGTCTATGATTATGTGGACAGTCATATTCCAAAGTTCGATAAAATGTATTCAGCAAGGCTGAAGGCATATAAAAAGATCGGATATGAACTTTGCGTTAATATGGACGGCGAAAAGCAGAAGGCAAATGCAATCTATGATATTGAAAACTATGCAGAAACTTATTGGAAGGATCTTGAGGAGGCTAATTCCGCGGTCGTTGTATCAAGTCCGAGGTTAAATAATCAAAAAGTGGATCGCATTATAAACATGCTTGGAAAGCGGCGGGAGTTGGGAGTTGAGGTAACAATTGTTACATGGCATCCGGATGCCTATAAATATGGCAAAGATGATGTCCGGATGGAGCTTATGGAGAGACTTCGAAAAGCCGGTTTTGAAATCAGGCTTGTAGAAGAGACTTGTGAGCATTATGCCGTAATCGATAATGAGATTGTCTGGTATGGAAGTGTGAATCTGCTGTCAAAGGAAGATGCCGAGGACAATTTGATGCGGGTATGCAGTAAAGATATTGCAGCAGAACTTCTTGAGATGACATTTGGTTCTGAAGTAGAATTGCAAGAATGGTAAGTATGGACGCAAAAGAAAGATAAAAATATACTTTGGGTATCAGCTAGCAGGTGTGGTAAATAAAATAGTAAAATATATCATCAAAAATAAAAACGGAAAACCCGTAGATAAATTCATAGCAAGGTGGTATATCAAGCAGAAATCCAAATTAACAACAGAAAAATTGTTTAAAATTTTAATATGCATTAAATCTTTTGAAATTTTCATGTAATTTTTTTTGAAAATGTATTGGCTTGTCCCAGGGGCAATGTTTTACAATAAGTAGAGAGATGAGCAAAACGAATTGATTTAAAAGATGGATTTGACAGTTAGCTTTTGTAAATCGGAAAAATGGAAATTTATGACATAACAAAGCTTACGTAAGTCCAGAACCTACGCAAATGGGGAGATATGAATAGCTCTTTATTATGCGATTCGCTTTACAGCTTTAAGCTTACGATAGGATTGCCCTGTGTCGGTGGTGATTGCCGCAACAGCAACCGCTAACAGACTTATATGGGCAATTGTATTCAAGTTGGTAACAGATGATTTATTTCTTACCCACATACGTTCCTGCTCTGTATTTTTGAAACGTGAGTTGTATCTTTCACATTCTGTACGAAGAGAGTAATTACTTTTGAAATATTTGCTGTCTCTGTCGACGGAGAGTCTTAAATCATCGGGAATGGTGATGTATTTTGTACAGCCGCGATGCTTTTTGCCGTTGTAAAAATTTTTGTGATGGCAGGGACAATCAGCGTTTTTGCTTGATTTTAGTGGACAGCAGAATTTTTGGCGTGTACGTCCATTATCAGAAAATTTACCATCCTTCCACATGGCAAGCCCAGCATCGCAGACAGGATTTCCCTGTGGAAGAAGTTTTGGATTTTTGGTGGATCGTTTGTTTAATGGAATAATACATTCACCTTGGTAGAGTTCCTGTACCTGATTATAGATATTTTTAACATCATAGCCTTTATCAGCAAGGAAGGTACATTCGGTTATCGGCAGAAAAGTATGTGTGTCAGCCAAAATATCAAGCGCAACAGTGGAATCATGGACATTGGCGGTAGTGGTCAGTTCATAAATGGGAAGACCTGAATACAGTCAACAAGGACGTGGTTTTTGTAACCCTAGTAGAACTCATACTTTTTCTCGTTTGTTTGGTTAGAAGCAGTATGTACGCCAAGTTTGCAATCAGTATCTGCTTTGGGCTGGTTATCAGGCTTAAATTTGTTGGATAGAAAAGATTTGGGATTATTCTGTGAAGTGTTTGCAGCAATCAGAGTAGAGTCCAAACCAATAAAAGATGTATCAACAATACCTTGTTTTGAAAGATAAAGAACTTGGGATTTCATAATGGATGAAAGTACATCGTTATCAAGCTGTTTTAGAAAACGATTAAACGTCCAGTAAGAAGGCAACGGAGCAGAAATATCAAAACCGCAGTAATGGGCGATTAGAAGGTTGTTGTTAAGATAATCAACAAGATCCGTAATCATTGAAAAGCCTTCACATTTCATAACGATAAACGAACAAATCATGGCATGATTGGAAAAGCCTTTTCGCCCGGTTTTAGGGAATTCAGGACAAAGGATAAATCGAGATTCAGAAAAAGTGAATCGTAAAATTTTGCAACTGGTTGTGAAGTGAAAAGACGGATTTTGACAACTTAATAATACCATTTGGAGCTGGTTGTTACTATAAATTTGGAGTGATAAAAGAGGTTGCCATGCCTTGCAAACCTGCATAAATACTGAGTATGTGGAGTTTTGCTCATGGCTAAAAGAATAATACTGAAGAGGTGGTGAGGATATGTTTGAATTGGAATATTGTAGTAATCCTGAGATTGGAGAGCTTCATTCGTCTGGTATTAAGTTTGATTATCAATATGATGTAGAATTTGATTCAAAACTAAAAACATTAGATAAATTTTTGTTCTTGGTGGATATGCATACTATTATTGATTCGTGCGCTAAAGACTTTCTTGAGATAACCATTGATGATTTTGATGAATTTTGGAAAATAAATAAAAGACTTTTGAATTTTGTTAATGCAGTATATGGGTATAAAGAATATGTTAATAGTTATGAACCTTCATTAAAGAGCATTACAGAGAAATATTACAATATGAAAAAGTGGTACAGGTTTCTCTGTGATTTCAGAAACTATATTATTCATCAATCGATAATTATTAAGGACTACAGACCATCTGATGGAGATGTTTTTATAAATATTGAAGAAGTTGTATCGTTGCTAAGCGAGTATGATTATCCTAATGATAGGTACAGACGTAATGCAGAAGAATTCACGAAATGGCTAGAATGTTTTAAAGATGATTCTTTGGAGATTAAAGATGACATTTTTTTAAGTATGAAAAATGTGACATCATTAGTAGTAGATGAAATGTCGCAGATGAAAAATGATGTTTTATTGTATGCTTATAGAAAAAGTATACAACCATCAATTGAATGGCTGATAAAGCAAATACCAATTATTGATGGAAAATTTCAATATGTGTTCGTTGTTGATAAAGGTAATCTTCCTGAATCTGTAAGAGAACCAAATTATGCGATGGAAGATTTTGTGAGAAGAATGATAAAATCTTTAGGGGTAGAGTCTGTTATTTGCAAGGAACTTTTTACTGTATTGAGCGAGAAAAAGTATGATTATTTCTATGATGGTAATTGTGACCTTGAGGATTTTATAAATCGTTCAAAATAGATTATTAGCATATTGTTGAAGATAGGAGTATGTGTTATATTAAAACAGAGAGCTGTGATGATAATGTCATGGTCACTGGACTTTGGTTATAAGAGCTGGATGCTGTATCCAGCACCATTGTTTACAGAAAGGTGGTCGTTATTATGACAAATGAAAACACAGAAATCGTTGTATCACATCAGGAAATTGATTTAAAGGTAGAGGCTAAGAAACAACTTCGTATTGCAACAGTTGATTTTTTTAAGTGTGCAAAGAAACCTACAAAGGACTTTGCAGACTGCGTTGTTGATTATCTTTTGAATCGTTTGATTAACTGGGTGGACAGCAAACTCTCAGCATAATAGTTTATGAAAATAGACTAACATATGCTATGGGCGCTCTGTTTGGCAGGGCGTCTTTTAATGTATGAAGAAGGGAAAATACATATGCTTGAGTGGATAAAAAGGCATAAAGTTTTTGTAATTATATGTTTTGTAATTATTGTGATAGGTGTTCCATTTGCGATTCATTGTTTGTTTAAAATTCATCCGACAGAGGATTATGATTTTTTTGTGGCTGAATGGAGTGCGGGAGAACTGTTACAATATTATGGTGGCGTTTTAGCTTTTTCTGGTACGGTGATTTTGGGAGCATTGTCATTGCATCAAAACGAAATTATTAAACAAGAATCAGATAAAAGAATAGCAATTCAGGAAAAGCGAGAACATGATAGTAATATACCTCGATTTCGTGTTAAGTTTTTGTGTTGCAATGGAAGATATAGTAATATGAAAGTGAAAATAGAAAATATATCTGATAATGTAGCAAATGAAATCCTTGTATATAAAATATGTGTGGTGAAAGATAAAAATGTGATTTGGAAGTATCCGAATGCAGTCAAATATGATGTGATAAAGGCTAATGATGAACTTGAAGTGGAATTGAAAACTGAAGAAATACAAGAGGATAAAGTTAGCATCCAGTTTGATTTTAGATGCAACGACAAATATGGAGAAGAACATAAATATCATGTATATTCATTTTGTGAAAGCAATAGTTCAACACCATATTTTAGCATAAAGGAAATATTTGAAGAAAATCCTTAGTAGTAAGTATTTTCCTTTTACTACTATTTTTACTACTAACAGGTAGTAATAACTTGCTCAATTCTGTTCTGATTTGCCACAATCTGTAATTTCAGAACAAATAGAAAAATCCTAGAAATCCCTCGCAAAACAGGGCATTCCGGGGCAAAACAAGGAGAAATAAAATAATGATAAAAATACTATTCATTTGCCACGGCAGGATTTCCCGGGCATGATGAAAAGTCTCATATCGTCTCATAAGTCCCGTTTTTAAGCGTTTTTTGTGCTTCAATCTCAAATTTACCAAAGATTTACCAATATTTCTGGAGAGCCAGACTTGCAAAAAAATGAGTCAGAATGAGGAGATTAAAACATGAGCGAATTGAAACCAAGAATAACGGAAAACGGAATTGATTATATCCTTGTTGGAGATTACTACATCCCAGACCTGAAACTGCCGGAAGAACATCGCCCCATTGGAAAGTATGGACGGCTGCACCGGGAATATTTAAGGGAAATCCATCCAGCCCGATTGAACACATTGACCTTGACTGGGGAGTTATGGACATATCTTTCAGACCTGAACGAACAGGCACAGGAACGGTTAGACACCATCATGGAGCAGATGAAAATTGCCGAGGGCGTAACCGAGGAATTAAAGTGTACCCGTCAAATGGAATGGGTGCGGCGGTGCAATAATATCCACAATCGGGTAGAAGAAATTGTTTTGCATGAGATAATTTATTCATAATAGTATGGTGTCAGGCTTATGACAAATCAGAGGTTAAAAGGTGCGTTATGTTAAAAAGCATAGGGTTATATTTTAGAAAAATAGATTTTCTGAATTTTGCAGTTGGAGCTATAATGCCAATCATTGTATTGTTTATAGTTTATTCATCAGTCAAATCAAATATAATTCTTCAAGACACTGATTTTTTATCACTGTTGATGAATCATAAAGGGAAATTCATATTTTACTTTTTCGTGTCCTTTATTGAAGAAGTTATTTTTAGAGGAATTATTTTTGGGCTGTTGCTGCAAAAATGTAAAAATAAGTATTTGAGTTGCGTAATAGCTGCACTTATTTTTACACTACCACATATTTTTAATACCGATAATATTTCTGTTCTGGTAATGTTTATTTTTCCTTTTCTATATGGAATATTTGCCAATGAAATGTTTTACACTACAAAGAGTATTTGGATGCCCACAGGATTTCATTGGTTATGGAATTATACAATAACAAGTTTGTTTCTTGTTACAGGAACACAAAGTTTCATATATGTACATATCATAGCAGCAATGATTATAATGATACCGTTGTTTTACATTGTTATTGGGAAAACACGCGTAGAATGATTATGACAAATTAGAAGTTTTGGAGGTAGAAAAACGTGTATAGAATATATAGTGCACTTATCGAAATTGTTGCGGCAGCTGTTTTTATAATTCCTATTTGGTGCATATATAACAAGTTATGTTTTCATAGCTGGAAACGAACTATTATTTATATGGTATTTGGGTTTTATTTTACTGCAGTCTTAGCACTTGTAGGCTTTCCTAATATAGCATCTCTGAAAATTGATTTTGCAGTGAACATTATCCCGTTTTTGGATATGGTTTCGGATTTCATTAATGCTTGTTTGAATATACTTTTATTTGTTCCATTTGGTTTCTTTTTGCCGATATTGTGGGATAAATTTAGAAACATTAAAAATATTGCCTTAATGGGATTTATAGTTACAAGTTTAATTGAAATATCACAGATTTTTACTTTTAGAACGAGTGATATAAACGATATTATTACAAATACTGTTGGTACTATAATTGGATATTTTATTGTACATAGGATAACTGATAATTTTACGAAGCGAATCTTTTCAAATTCAAAAATGGGTGACTTTTACATAATATGTGTATCGGTAGCACTTATTATGTTCTTCCTTCAACCATTTATTTCATCATTGTTATGGAAAATGGTGCTGTAACTTCCAGTTTTCCACTCTGAAAACTTAACTGAATAACCCCAGCACAAACCGCTGCTACATGGAAGCCAACAAACCATGCAACAGCGGTTTTTCTTTATCGTTTTTTCCTCTGGCTGATAGGCGTTCCCATTTTCTTTGACTTTTTGAGAATCCGAATTAGCCAGCGAAATTCTTCATCTGACAGATTTTTATAGTTGATACCAAGCTGTTTGCAGTAAAGGACAACGAGCTTTTCATCCCGGCTACCCTTGAAGTTTTCGACCGCTTCCAGATTTTCTTTCAGTTCATTGGCAACGGTGGTCTGGGGTGCACTCTCACTGTCCTTTTTATGGGCTTCTCGAATATCCCGGATAATGAGATTGAGGTCATCCCGTACCATGTGACTGAAATATTCATCATCACTGATATGGGCGGCTTGCAGCACTTTCAAATGGGGGTCATCTTCGCCGGGGCGATACCGTTCAATGATTTCATGCCGGACGGTATCAACAAGTGCATTGAGGTTTTGAATCTGCATGGTGGCAATCCCGTCCACATAAATCTCAATGTCTGCAAGAAACTTGATAAAATCCTTATGTGTGGCAAGTTCACACAGCAGACGGTTGTTAATCCGACCGCTTTTCAGAAGTGCTACCATCTCATCACTCAAATGCAGCTCCCTTAATGGCGTGTTGATCTCCGCCCGGTTCTCTGTCCGGCAAAAGAGATAATCGAGGGACACCTCATAAAAATCTGCCAGCAGGATAAGGTTGCCATGATTGATTTCCTTATAGTCATCTTTTTCATAACTGCCAAGAGCCGATTTTGAAACACCCGTTTGCTCTGCCAGTTCTTCCAGTTTTAATCCTTTGTTTAATCGTAAATCTTTTAGCCGTTCCTGTATTGTAGTAGCTCCGTTCATTGAAGCAGTTCCCCCTTCTGACAACATTTATAACCGTTGAATTGATTATACCATATCAATTCCGCAATCGTGGAAATTTCTGATTTTTACCCCTAATTCCTACTTTGTGGACATACGGCATAGGGCACAAAAATGTTCTATGATACAGGTAGTTCATCGATGGATTATTCCAATCGAATGACCAGCCTGTGTGGGATATGCTTCCCCGGCGATGTAGTGCCATGACTT